>CAYWYJ010000062.1:0-21363 GCA_964462635.1 uncultured Planctomycetales bacterium | reverse complement strand
CTGCCAAGGTGCGGTTCGGCGGGAGCCTCGCCCTCCCGCTACTGCCAAGGTGCGGTTCGGCGGGAGCCTCGCCCTCCCGCTACTGCCAAGGTGCGGCTCGGCCGGAGCCTCGCCCTCCCGGCAGCTTGATGGCGTGGCCCGTTCAGTGGCCCAGGTCGGCCAGGACATCGAAAAAGCCGGGGAAGCTCTTCGACACACAACCCGCATCGCGGACCACGACGCCTTCGGTACCCAGTCCCGCCAGCGCAAAGCTCATCGCCATGCGGTGGTCGCCGTAGGTGTCGATCTCCGCCGGCCGCGGCCGCGCGGGCGGGTGGATTGTGAGGCCGTCCGGGCGGGCTGCCACCCGCGCGCCCAGGCGCGTGAGCTCTGTCGCCAGGGCGGCCAGCCGGTCCGTCTCCTTCAGGCGCAGGTTGGCCACGCTGCGAATCTCGGTCGGGCCGTCCGCGAACAGCGCGACCACGGCCAGCGTCTGCACGGCGTCGGGCAGGTCGTTCATGTCCGCTGTGACGCCGTGTAGCTTGCCGCGCGCCGGGCCTTCGACCGCCAGCCCGTCCGGTCCCTCCACAACGGAGCAGCCCATTTGCGCGAGCAGGTCGGTAAACCGCACATCGCCCTGGGCGCTCGCGCGGGTCAGGCCGGCGACGCGAATACGGCCGCCGGTGATCGCCGCCGCGGCCCAGAAGTACGTCGCCGCGCTGGCGTCGGGTTCAATGTCGTAGCTGCCCGAGCGGTAGCGCTGAAACGCGGGCACGATGTAGCGTGTTCCGTCAGCCGTCAGGGCCTCGACGCCCATTGACCGCATCACCCCCAGCGTCATCTCGACGTACGGCCGACTGGGCAACTCGCCCTCCACCCGGACCATCACGTCGTGGCGGGCGTACGGCGCCGCCAGCAAGAGCGCGCTGAGGTATTGGCTCGACGCCGACGTCTCCAGCGCCACCTCCCCGCCGGTCAGCCCGCGTGCCGCGATGGTGAGGGGGGGGTAGCCGTCGCGTTGGTCATATTCGATCGGCGCTCCCAGCGCCCTCAGGGCCTCGACCAGGCCGCCGATCGGCCGCTCCCGCATTCGGGTTGATCCATCCAGCCAACGCCGCCCGAAGCCCAGGCACGCCAGCGCGGTCAGGAAGCGCAACGCGGTGCCGGCGTCGCCGGCGTCGATCGCCACGTCGTCCGCCCGGAACGCGCCGCGACACCCGGTGACCACGATTTCCGGCCGTTCCGGGTGGGTTTCAATCGGAGCGCCCAGCGCTTGCAACCCCGCGCACATCGCCCGGGTGTCGTCGGACCGCGAAGCGCCCGTGAGTACACTCCGCCCGTCCGCCAGCGCCGCGCACGCCAGATAGCGATTGGTCAGGCTCTTGGAACCCGGCAGCTCGACCGTGCCCACGATCGGACCGACGTGGTGAATACGAACATGTGCCCCGCGCCACTCAACCGACATGTCACGCCTCCCGCCGGCCCCCGCGACAACCCGTGCTCACACGCGGGAGGCTATCCCCTGACTCCCCTCCCTTCCAGGTCGTCGCGTCCGCCGCAGGCGAGACTCGCCGAGGCGAGGGCGACTCGCTGTGGCGAGGAGGGGTTGGGGGAGCGTCGCACTCCTCGGCAGAAACACCTCTCTCTATTGTTCGAATGGGCATTCGCGCTCGTGCGGCGTGGGAGGGCGAGCCGTCGGGCGAGCCGCGGCTCGGCAGGCCGGCAGGGTCGCCGCAGGAGACAGCCTCGCCCACCCGTCCAGTGTCCCATGCCCCCGCACACTTGCGTCACCGTGAACCCGGGATTCGGGATCGCTTCAAGTGCGGTGGGCGGCGGCCAGCGCCTCGGTCGGTTCGTACCCCGCCGGCAGCTCGCGCGTGCCGCGGCACTTGGGGTACGCGCTGCACCCGAGGAACCGTCCCCGGCGCCCGTCGCGGATCACCATCGGCTGCCCGCACTCCTCGCACACGATGTCCGTCGGGATGGGCTTCGGGCGGGTCGGCGCCGGCATCAGCTCTTCCGCCTGTTTTTTTGCCTGCCCGCGCAGGTTGGCGTTGAACTTGCACCGCGGGAAGTTCCCGCACGAGAAAAACGGGCCGAAGCGACCGCGTTTCAGCTCCATCGTGCTGCCGCACTCGGGGCACAGCAGCGTGCCCGGCTCCGGCAACACCTCGACCACCGGGCGCCCCGTCCGCGTCATCGCAAACCCGGGTGGCGGTTCCCCGCCCGGTTGCCACGGCTGGTGGCCGTTGGGGACTGTCGCGGGCGGGTCGGTCGCCCCCGGGTTGCCGGCGGCCGAGTTCCCGTTGCCACCCGCCTTGGCGCGTGCCTCTTCCAGCTTCTCCAGCGGCATCGTCTGCCGGCAGCGCGGGAATCCCGAGCACGCCACGAACTTGCCCCGCTTGCCCACCCGCAGCACCATCGGCCGGCCGCACTTCGCGCAATTCACGCCGGCGGGCTCGGGCGGCGGCGCGGGCGGACGGTCCAGCCGCACGTCCTCCGGGATCGGGGCCGTGTTCTTGCAGCGCGGGTAGCGGTCGCACCCCAGGAACGCCCGCCGCCCCTTGCTCTTGACGATCAGGTGGCCTTCGCCGCAGACCTCGCACGCCCGCTTCAGCTCCTCCGGCTTCACCAGCCGTAGCGGCTCGCCGGACTCGTCGCACGGGACCGTGTGTCGGCACGTGGGATACCCGCTGCACCCGAGAAAGTGCCCCGTGCGGGACTGCCGCACGAGCATCGGCCGGCCGCAGGCTTCGCAGGCGTGGGCGGACTCGCGCGTGGCCATCGGTCGGCCTTCGCGGTCCACATTCAGCGTGCCTTTGCACCGGGGGTAGGCGCTGCACGCCAGGAAACGCCCCGTCTTGCTCCAGCGGTAGACCATCGGCGCGTGGCACAGCGGGCATTCATGTGAGCTGGGCTGGCTCTTGGCCGTCTCCATCTCCTCGCCGGCCCGCGTGAGCAGGTCCCGGAAGGGATCGTAGAACTCGTGCAGCACCTGCACCCAGTCCAGGTGCGCTTCCTCGATCTTGTCCAGCTCATCCTCCATGTGCGAGGTGAACTTCACGTCCATGATCTTCGGGAAGTGCTGCACCAGCTTGTCCGTCACCAGCTCCCCCAGCGCCGTCGGATAGAACTTCCGATCGTCCTGCTCCACGTACCCCCGGCTCTGGATCGTGTCGATGATCGTGGCGTACGTGCTCGGCCGGCCGATGCCCTCCGATTCCAGCGCCTTCACCAGGGCGGCCTCGGTGTACCGCGGCGGCGGCGAGCTGAACTGCTGTTTCGCCTCCAGGTCCATCAGCCCCACCGCCTGCCCCGCCGCCAGCGCCGGCAGAATCTGGTCCTCGCTCGTGATCCCCGCCACTTTCAGGTAGCCGTCGAAGACCAGCTTCCGCCCGCTACCGACGAGGCGGGCCGGGCCGCGCGGCGTGGCGGCCGACACCGTGACTGTTGTCGAGTCCCACTGCGCCGGCGCCATCTGGCACGCCACAAACCGCTTCCAGATCAGCTCGTACAGCCGGTGCTGTTCCGCCGTGAGCGCCGCGCGGACGCTCTCCGGCGTGCGGTTGGGATCGGTCGGGCGAATCGCCTCGTGGGCTTCCTGCGCCCGCTCCTGGCGCTTGGCGAAAACGTTGGGGCGCTCGGGTAGGTACTCGCGTCCGAACTGCTGCTCAATGAAGGTCCGCGCCGCCTGCACGGCTTCGGGCGCGAGGTTCGTCGCGTCCGTGCGCATGTAGGTAATCAAGCCGACCGGCCCCTCCCCGTTCAGGTCGATGCCTTCGTACAGGGACTGCGCCACCCGCATCGTCCGGCTGGCCGCGAAGCGCAGCACCGTGCTGGCGGTCTGCTGCATCGTCGCCGTCGTGAAGGGGGCCGGCGGGCGCGTCGTCGTGCGCTTCGTGCTCAGGTCCGCCACCGTCAACGCCGGCACGCGCGCCGGGTCAATGTCACCGACCACCGTGACCTGTTCCAGACCGAGGTGGCGGTAGTCCTCCCACGGGCGGCGATCCATCCGTTCGACGTGCAGCCCAAGGGCCTCGGCGGCGGCCCGCGCCGTATCCGCGTCGAGGGCCTTGAAGGGCGTGCCGGCGAGTTCCACAAGCTCGACGCGCAGGGCGCCGTTCTCGCCAAGCCAGCTCTGGAGCTCCTTTTGCGTCCGATCGCCGCTGTGCAGGAACTCACGCCACCGCGGGCGGAGCGTCCCTGCGTCGCCGGGCCGCGCGGTCAGGTACGCGACGAGCTTCCATGTTTCCTCGGGCACGAAGGCGCGGATTTCGCGCTCGCGTTCGACAATGAGGCGGACGGCGACCGACTGGACCCGCCCCGCGGACAGGCCCTTGGCGATTTTTTTCCACAGCAGCGGGCTAAGTTCGTAACCCACGATGCGGTCCAGGATTCGGCGTGCCTGCTGCGCGTTGACGCGATCGTGATCGATTTCGTGCGGCTTCGAAAACGCTTCCGAAATCGCCGCCCGCGTGATCGCGTTGAAAATCACCCGGCGAACTTTGCGCTCCGGCAGGTGCAGAGCTTCAACGAGGTGCCACGCAATCGCCTCCCCCTCGCGGTCCAAGTCGGTTGCGAGGTAGACCAAGTCCGTCTCCGCAGCCAGACGCCTCAGCTCGGACACGACCTTCGCCCGGCTCTTTACTACCTCGTAAGTCGGCTTGAAATCGTTGGTTACATCAATTCCGAACTCGCGGGGCGGCAGGTCCCGCACGTGCCCCAACGAGGCTTTCACCACGTATTCGCGGCCGAGGTACTTATTGATCGTGCGCGCCTTGGCCGGCGACTCCACGATCACGAGCGAACGGCCTTCTGCCTTGCGTTTGGCCATGAATGTAACCTAAATAACTCTCGCAGAGAGTTTTATGCGCGACCGGGCGGGGCGTTGGCCGACCCATCGCCGCCATAACGAAAGAAGAATATCGGAATTCTGGGCCGGCATCTTCCCCTGATGCTTAGCCCCCAGGGCTCAACTGTCAAGCCGCCCACACGCCAACTCCCCCCGTGCGCGGCGTCCCGCGGGCCCGCGCGCGTCTCCCGTCGCCGCCGACAAACCGGTAGAATCCGCCGGCGGCGCGAGAGTGGCGGAACTGGCAGACGCGCCAGATTTAGGTTCTGGTGGGCAACGCCCATGCGGGTTCGAGTCCCGCCTCTCGCATGATGCCTCGGGTCATGTCGGCCGAATCCGCGACGATGAGGGCGCCGCCCTGGGGGGCCGGCGTCGCGGTGCTGCTCGCCGTCGTGGCGGCCTATCTGCCGGCCCTCCGCGCCGGATTCATCTGGGATGACGACGATTACGTTACGGCCAACGAAACGCTCCGCAGCGCCGACGGCCTGCGGCGTATCTGGCTCGAAGTTGGGGCGACCCCGCAGTACTACCCGCTCGTCCACGCGACATTCTGGATTGAGTATCGTCTGTGGGGCCTGAATCCGCTCGGCTACCACGCGGTCAACGTCGCCCTCCACGGCCTCAACGCCGTCCTGCTCGGACTGCTGCTACGCCGGCTGCGCGTCCCGGGGGCGTGGCTGGCGGCGGCCCTGTTCGGCCTGCACCCCGTCCACGTCGAATCCGTCGCCTGGATCACCGAACGCAAGAACGTGCTGTCCGCGGCGTGCTACCTCGGCTCACTGCTGGCGTACCAGCGGTTCGCCCGGCTCGGCGAAGCCGACGGGCCGCGGGTGGGGGGCTTCTATGGACTTGCCTTGCTGCTGTTTGCCCTGGCCCTGTTCGCCAAGACCGTGACCTGCACCCTGCCGGCGGCCATTCTCCTGCTGACGTGGTGGCAGCGCGGCCGGCTGACGTGGCGCGACATCGCCCCGACGTTGCCGATGTTCGCCCTGGGGACCGCGCTGGCCGCCGTCACGATCTGGATGGAGGCGCACCACGTCGGGGCCGCCCGCGTGGAGTGGGGCCTGTCATGGCTCGACCGCGTCCTGATCGCGGGACGGGCGGCGTGGTTCTATCTGGGCAAGCTGGTCTGGCCGCACCCGCTGTGTTTCGTCTACCCACGTTGGACGGTCGACGCCGGCCAGGTGGTGGCCTACCTGTATCCCGTTGCGGCCCTTCTGCTGCTGGCACTGCTCCTGGTCGTGCGCCGCCGGCTCGGCCGCGGGCCGCTCGTTGCCGCGTTGTACTTCGGCGGGACGCTGGTCCCCGCCCTGGGGTTCGTCAACGTCTATCCGATGCGCTATTCGTTCGTCGCGGACCATTTCCAATACCTGGCGAGCATCGGTCCGCTGACGCTCCTGGCGGCGCTGGCGGCCCGCGGCCTTGAAGGTGGGGGCAGGCTTCCCGGCGGGTCTCGGCTCGGCCGGAGCCTCGCCCTCCCGCGTCGCGCGGCCGCGATGCTCTGCCTGATCGTGCTGGGTCTGCTCGGGGCGTTGACGTGGCGGCAAGCGGGGTGGTACCGCGACGCCGAGACGCTCTGGCGGCGCACGCTCGCCGTCAACCCCGGCGCCTGGATGGCCCACAACAACCTCGGCGACCTGCTGTTGCGCCAAGGTCGCGTGGACGAAGCGGCCGAGCACTTCGCCGCCGCAGCCCGCCTCGAACCAGACGACGCCTTCGCCCACAACAACCTGGCCATTACGCTACACCGCCAGGGTCGCCGCGAGGAAGCTCTTTCATCGTTCCGTGAGGCCCTACGGCGGCGACCGGATTATCCCGAAGCCCACAGCAACCTCGCCGCTGTGCTGATCGAACTGGGGCGCTATGACGACGCGCTCCAGCACCTGGACGTAGCGCTTCGCCTGCGCCCCGACTTGGCGGAAGCTCACGTGCGTCGGGGCGATGTGTACGCCGCCATCGGCCGGCGTGACGACGCGATTGCCGCTTATCGCCGCGCGAGCGAGATTCGGCCGGACCTGGTGGAGGCGCATCACAATCTGGGAGCGGTCCTGCTCGAAGCCGGGCGGGTCGATGAGGCCATCGCCCAGTTCGAGCACGTCCTGCGAAGCGAGCCGGGGTTGGCTGTCGCCCACAACAACCTAGGGCACGCTCTAGTGAAGGCCGGCCAGCCCGAAGCAGCCGTGCGCCACTTCCGCACCGCGACCGAACTCGATCCCGCGTCTGTGTCGGCATGGTCCAACCTCGGCGGCGCGCTGCGGCGGCTCGGCGACCACCACCAGGCCATGGAGGCTTACCGGCGGGCGTTGGTGCTCCGCCCCAACGACGCCGACCTGCACGTGCTCTTGGGTGAAGCGCTGGCGGCGGCGGGCCGCAGGGATGAAGCCGTCGAGGCCTACCGCGCCGCCTTGCGGATCGACCCCGGGCACGAGCGCGCCCGGCGCGCCCTCGCCGCCGCCGAGTCGCCTCGCGAGTAGAAGCTGCCGCGAACTCCCCACCCTACCAGGGAGGGGTTGGGGGAGGTTAGAACCGCTCGATCGACCGCTGGCTCGCGATTCGCCGGACGGCGCGCAACGTCAGCTTCGCAATGCCCGCACGATCGTTACGCCCGATCCACCCGCCGAATCCACTCAGCTTCCGCCGTCGCCAGCTCTTCCTGAAGCCGGTCGAACTCGGCCCGCAGCCGGGTGATCTTCTCGGGATCGCGGTACACCTCGGCGTCGCCGAAACGCTCGTGCAGCGCGGCCAGCCGCTCCTCGCGCTCGCTGATGTAGGCTTCGAGTTGGTCGAGCTTCAGCCGGGCCAGCGGCGAGGTCGGTTGCGGCCCGGCGGCGGGCTGGCGACCGGCTGGGCGTTTGGCCGGCGTGCCGCGGGCGGGCGGGCGTGACTCCGCGGCCGCGGCGAGCACCTCGGCTTTTTCGCGCTCGACCTGCTCGATGTAGGTCGTGTAATTGCCCGTGAACAGCCGCGTCTGCCCCGGGCGGATGACGAGCAGCCGGTCCACGATGCGATCGAGGAAGTAGCGGTCGTGGCTGACGGCGATGACCGTGCCCGGAAAGTCGCGCAGCGCCGCCTCCAGCGCCTCGCGCGACGGAATGTCGAGGTGGTTCGTCGGCTCGTCCAGAATCAGCAACTCGGGGGCGCTGAGAATCAGCTTCATGAAGCGCAGCCGCGATTGCTCGCCGCCGGAGAGCTGCCCCAGTTTCTTGAACGGGTCCTCGCCGGTGAACAGGAACCCGGCGGCGACGTTCCGGGCGTCGCGCTCCAGGAGGTCCGGCCGCACGGCGATGATCTCCGCGACGATCGTCCGCTCCAGGTCGAGCTGCTCGGGCTCCTGGGCGAAGCAGCCGACGCGTGCCGCCGGGTTCAGGTACACGCTTCCCGCGTCGGCCGCGACCTGGCCCAGCAGAATCCGCAGCAAGGTCGTCTTGCCCGTGCCGTTGGGCCCGGTGATGCCCAGCCGCTGTCCCGCGTGGACGGTCAGGTCCAGATCGGCGAAGAGCTCCTTGGGTCCGTACGCTTTCCGCAACCCTTCCACGCGAACCAGCTCGCGGCCGGACGTCGTCGGCCGCGGCGGCGGCGCGAAACGCATCGACAGCGTGCGTTGCTCGACCGGCTTCTCGGTGGTGAGCTCGCCGGCTTCGAGGCGGCGTTCCAGCCGGGTCCGTCGGCCGCGGGCCTGCTTGGGGCGCTTCGCCGCCCCGTGGCGCGCGATGTAGTCCTGCTCGCGGGCGATGAACGCCTGGTCCTTCTCGTACTGCCGCTGCTGGGTCAGGCGGCGCAACTCGCGGGCCTCGATGTACGCGGAGTAGTTGCCCGCGTACGCGACCACGCCGCCCGCGACGCACTCCAGCGTCCGCTCCGCCAGCCGGTCCAGCAGGTAGCGGTCGTGCGAGACGATCAGCGCCCCGCCGTGATGACCGGCGAGGAACTTCTCCAGCCAGCGCACCGCGTCGATGTCCAGGTGGTTCGTCGGCTCGTCGAGCAAGAGGAACTGCCGCTCCTGAAGCAGCAGTCGCGCCAGGGCCGCCCGACACTTCTGCCCACCCGACAGCGCCGACACCGGCAGGCTCGCATCGGCGGGCGTGAAGCCCACACCGCCCAACACCTCGTCCAGCCGTTGCTCAAAACGATAGCCGCCCGCCGCCTCAAAGCGCGCCCGCAGCCGGTCGTACTGCGACAAGAGGTCGTCCAGGCGTGGGTCGTCGTGGGCCGCGGCCACCTCTTCCGACAGCCGCAGGAGCTTCGTCTCCATGGCCATCAGCTCGGTGAACGCCTCGGCGACGGCCTCCCGCAGCGTCTGCCCCGCCTGGAGGTCCGGCTCCTGCGGCAAGTAGCCGACTTCGAGCCCCCTGGAGCGCGTGACCGTCCCCGTGTCCGGCGTGAGCTGGCCGGCGATCAGGCGCAGCAGCGTCGTCTTGCCGACGCCGTTGGCCCCGACCAGCGCGACGATCTGACCGGTGTGCAGTTCGAGATCGACGCCGGACAGCACCAGCGCCGGCCCGAACTGCTTGGTCACGCCCTGAAGCCGCACGGAACCCATGGCCCATCATCGTAAAGCAGTGCCCCCCATTGGGCGACGCCGCGCGGGCGACCCCGCCGGGTGGGCGGTGCGGCGCACGCCCGGTAACGGACGGCACGCGGGCCACGAGCTTGCCAGAAGCCCGTGGCCCGTTGCACACGGCGGCGCCCGCCGGAATGAAGCCAGGGCCCGCGGTCAGCGGATTTGCGGGACGGCGGGCATGAAGCAGCCGACGCGTTCGCGCTGGAGCATGAGCAGGTTCTGAAGCGCGCGGCGCAGCTCCGCGAAGGCCGCGGGCGACAGATCACGGCCGATGGTCAGCGCGGCCCGCAGCAGGGAGTCGCTCCGCAGCCGGTGCGCGACGGCGATCTCGAACGCGTCGCGGTCGTCCTTGCCGGACAGCTTCTCCAACATGTCGAGCAACGCGACCAGCTCGGACGGCCGCGGCAGGACGCGGACTTCATAATCCGCCGGCAAACCGGCCTTCCTGGCCGCCAGGTCCAGCGCGTCCCACAGCCCGCCGAGCTGATCGACGAGCCCGAGCTCCAGGGCCTGCGCTCCGGTATACACGC
Organism: uncultured Planctomycetales bacterium; assembly: GCA_964462635.1. Classification (GTDB taxonomy): domain Bacteria; phylum Planctomycetota; class Phycisphaerae; order UBA1845; family Fen-1342; genus JBFMAI01. Next base: position 11,441 of record CAYWYJ010000062.1, on the reverse strand, counting down.
GGCCGCCGGCGATGTCCTCCAGGTTCTTCTTGAGCCGCTGGCCGCGCGAGGCCGTGACGCGGCCCTTGAACTGGTCATAGACGCTGGTCATGTAGTCCATCATGAACTTGCGTTCGGCGTCGTCCCACTTGCGATTGAGCGTCATCAGGCCGGCGTGCTTGCCGCGCAGGAACTCGGTGGTCGTGATGCCGAGCTTGTCTTCCATGAGCCCGGACCACACGAACTTCCCGCCGACCACCCCGATCGAGCCGGTGATCGTGGCCGCGTCGGCGAGGATCGTGTCGCCGGGGATCGCGACGTAGTAGCCGCCGCTCCCGGCCACGCCGCCCATGCTGACGATCAGCGGCTTCTCGGCGGCACAGCGCGTGGCGGCCTCCCAGATGATGTCGCTGGCCAGGGCCGACCCGCCGGGGGAATCGACGCGCACGACGACCGCCTTGATGCGGTCGTCCTCGCGGGCCTGCTCAAACGCCGCCCGCAGCGTCGTGCTGCCCGCCGACTCGCCGCCCAGCGGGCTGTCGTCGTTCTCGCCGACCATGATCGGGCCGGCGATGGTGATGAGCCCGATCGCGGATGAGGTGGCCTCGGCCGGCGGCTGGAACAGCTCACCCAGGGCCTGGAAGATCGCAAACGGGTTCTGGAAGTCGATCTCCAGGCCGGTCTTCTTCTTGTACTCCTTGAGGACCTTGACGTCCTTGCCGAACTGCTTCTGGATCATCTGCCGAAACGCCGGGAACGACGACACGTCGTCCACCAGCTTTGCCTTCAGGGCGTCGGCGGCGGTGAGCGGGGCGCGATCCACCAGGGCCCGCACTTCGTCCGGCTTGAGCTTGCGGCCCTCGGCGATCAGCTCGATCCAGCGGTTGTACAGGCCGTCCAGCAGCCAGTTGACGTTCTCGGCGGCCTCCGGGCTGGGCGCCGTGCGGGTGAACGGCTCCAGCGCGCTCTTGTAGGCGCCGCAGTGCAGCAGGTCGGCCTCGACGCCAATCTTGTCGAGCAGTCCCTTGTAGAACGACAGCTCGGCCCGCAGCCCGGTGATCTCGAGCAGGCTGTTCTCGGCCAGCGTGATGTGATCGGCCGCCGCCGCCAGCGCATACGTCGCGTTGCCGGCCTCGTCCAGGTAGCAATAGACGGGCTTGCCGGCTTTGCGAAACGCCCGCAGCGCCGCGGTCAGCTCCTCGATCTGCGCCAGCTTCATCTCCGGCTGCTCGATGATGAGCACCAGCCCGGCGATGTTACTGTCGCTCGCCGATTGACGCAGGGTCTGGACCCACTCCCGCAGGGTCTGCGGCCGCTCTTGTTGTAGCAGGGCCATCAGGCCGGTGGCGTCGCTGGACGCCTCCAGCACCGGCCCGTCCAGCCGCATCCGCAACACGGTCTTCTGCGCCCACGCCGGCGCGGCCGCGCCCAACACCAGCGTTAGTCCTACCACCCAAAACGGCCATCGCTTCATAGGGTTCATCCGCGTTTCTCCTGCCCTCTTGCAAGTCAGGTCGGTCCGGCAGCCGAGCACGGCCCGACGGCTCCGGTCGCATTATACGAAGGGCGGTTGCGGCACGTGTGTGCCGATGTCGAAACTTGTCACCCCCTGGTGAGGTCACCACCCCCCGCGACCGGTCACGGTCCCGCGGCCGGCGGTGGCGGCCTCGACGCGGACCGTGCGCAGGGCCCGCGCCAACTCGATGCCCATCGCGCACACGTCCGGCGCGTCGTCGTGCCGGGCCTTGGGGAAATGCAGGAACTGCTCCTCGATCTCCGGCGGCAGGGCCGGCGGCAGGCGAAACGTGCCGTTCTCGTAGAACGGCGAACTGCCTTCGATGCGCGCCCGCTTGTTCGCCGTCGTGCGCAGGGCCACGACGGGCAGGTACAGCCCTCGCCGCCGACCCTCCTCCTCGAGGATCTCCTTCAGCGCGACTTGATAGGCGACGGTCTCCACGCCGATCCGCACCGGCCGCCACGCCTCAAACGCGGCGACGATCGAGCGCACTTGTTCCACCACGCCGACGCGTTCCAGGCGCAGGACGCGCGTGTAGATGATGCCCGTGGCCGTATCGAGGCTGCCGACCCACAGGGCGAAGAAGTCACCCCCGGTCGCGCCCGTCGCCGGATCGACCGCCATCAGCGTGACCAGGCGTTCGGGGACGAGTTCGGATTCGTCGTAGCTCCGCAGCCACTCCGGCTGAAAGACGCGCAGCGTGTCGTCGATGGGGTTGGCCTGGTACTCCTGCTCGAACGCCGCCGTGCCGATCCGCTCGCGCTCCTGGTCGAGCCGCTCGACCGGCCAGCGGGCCGGCCACAACGCCACGCGCTCGAACGTGCCGTCCGGCCGCGGCTGGGCTTCCAGCGCCCGGTAGACCGCGTAATCCCAGCGCGGGAACCGCCGCGGGTCGCGCAGGTTGGCCAGCAGCGAGTCGTAGTGAATGAGTGAGCCGAGCACCAGCAGTTGACCGTCGGGGGCCAGGGCCGGCATGACCACCCGGCGGAGCCAGTGCTCGAGCTTGAGCCGTCGCTCGGCCGACGCGACCAGGGCGTCGGTCTCGATGTCGTCGCAGATGATGAGGTCGGGGCGGTGCGGGCCGACGCGCAGGCCGCGGAAGCTGCCGCCCGTGCCCTTGGCCTGCACCGTGACGCCGCTGACGGTCGTGAACTGCGAGGCCGACCACCGGGGGCGCGGCGCCCGCGGACGGCGGGCGGATTTGCCGCGCGGTGTGGCGCCCCTTAGCGGTGGGGGCGGTTCGCCGGCCGCCAGGTCGCCGTAGGCCGCCCGCAGTCGCTCATTGGTCTCCAACTCGTGCCGCAGGTCGCGGACGAACTGGGCCGCGAGCGAGGCTTCGTGCGTGACGATGACAATGTTGCGGCGTTTCCGCTCGCACAGGCACCACAGGGGATAGGCGAAGCCGGCACACGTGCTCTTGGCGTGGCCGCGCGGGGCGACGCGGGCGATCAGGCGGCGGTCGGCGTCCTCCAGGGCGCGCATCAGCTCGACGTGGAACCGGCCGGGGGCGTCCCGGAAGTACGCGGGGAGGAACTCCAGGGCCCAGCGCAAACAGGCCGGCAGCGCCGGGCGGGGGACCGGGGCAGGGCGCTTCGGCATCGACTTTCCCGTCCGCGGACGGCGCGCCACGGCTCCGGCCGGGGCGGCGCCGCCCGTCGCGGGAAGGATAGCCCAGGAATCTAGCAAGTCTAGCACAAGGCCGGGGTTTGGGGGCTCCGCGGGGGGCTTGGTGCGATCTGGCGCCGGCGCTACTCGTATTCCTCGGCGTACTGCTCCGGGTAACGGCGCTCGCGGGCCGCCTCGCGGACACGCGCTTCCTGCCGGTCCGCCCGCCCCTTCAGCACCCGCCGCACCGTCAGGTTCGCCGCCACCCCGAGCACAATGCCCACGAAGCCGGCGCGATACACCAACGCGCACACCAGGCCGGCGCCCACCGCCGCGATTACCGCCGCCGCGAACCAACTGAACACCACCCAGATGGTCCGCGCCAGCTTCAGGTCGGCGTCGCCGCGCTGGAAGATGCGGTCGGCCATGCCGGTGGCGACGATGGCCGCGAACGCGACATAGGTGGTCGAGACCGGCATCCCGATGCCCGACGCCGTGGCGATCACGCTCGCCGACACCGACAGGATCACGCACGCCCGCAGCACGTCGTAGTGCATCTTCTTGCCGGCGGGAGTGATTTCCGGCAGGGGGGCCAGCACCGGTCGGTGCCGCTGGAACCGCAGCAGGTACCGCGCCAGGGCGATGCACCACTGCGGTGCCCACAAACGGACCTCGTGAGCCATGCTGCCGGCATGGACCGCGGCGCTGGTGACCCGTTGCGCGTTGCGGGTGGTCATGCCCACCGCCAACAGCAGGCCGCACCCGGCAAGCATCCAGACCTGGAGCGGGACGGCGGTGGCCTCGACCACGCCGGCGTCCCAATGCTGGAGCAGGTTCAGCGCGGCCAGTCCCGGTGCGGCACAGTTGGCCAGGTCATTTTGGCCGAAAGCCACCGCCATCGCGAACGTGCCGATGATGGCCAGCGCGGGGAACAGGCGGCGGGCGGCGCGGCGGCCGAAGGTGGCGAGCAGCGCATGCACGAGCACCGCGTAGAGGGCCCACAGCAGCAGGACCGTGGCGAACGGGCCGTAACCGTGAATCAGTTCCTGGTTCAGCCACTTGACCACGGCCACCTGCTTCATGCCCTTGACGAGCATGAAGTAGGTCAGACCCGCGAGCATCCCGCCCGCGACCCAACTCCCGTGCGCCAGCAACACCGTCAGGTTTTGCGTGCGGTTGCCGATCGCCCCGCGGACGACCCGCTGGATCAGGAACGCCCCAATCCCGGTGGCGGTGATCGAGCAGAAGATGGCCAGCATCACCTGCCCCGCCGTGGTCCACCGCACCACGCCGGGGCCGCCCAGCGCGAAGGCCGCCCCGAGCAGCTCAAACACCAGGCACGCGGTGGTGCTCACCGGCATGCCGAAGGCCGAGTAGCTGTACAGGAGGACCGTATCGACAATGTAGACGGCGACGTAGACCGCCAGGGCCTTCTCGATCGTGAGCGCGGTGGGATCGAAAATCCCGTTGCGGGCCGTCTCGATCACCGGGGAGGCCGTCGCCGCCCCGAGCACGACCGCGGCCCCCGCCACGTACACGGCGGTCTTGAGCGAGAGGACGCGGGCGCCGAAGACGGCGTTGACGATGTTAGCCGCGTCGTTGCGCCCGACCTCAATCGTGTCCCAGACCATCATCCCGATGGCGACCGCCCCGCAGCCCAGCAGGAACAACGCCGCCCCCGGGTCGTCGAAAGACAGACTCCATGCGCCCAGCAGCCAGACTGCCATCGTGCCGCGTGCCCTCGCGTGTCGGTGACGGCCCAGGGGGCGCCGTCAGCGAACCAACATCCGCCGGAGCCGTTCGGCCGTCTTGTCCGCGTGATTGGCCAGCGCTCCCAGGTTTTGGAAGATGCCGGACCACAAGAACAGGTCGGCGGGCTTGAGCTGGTCCTCCAGCGCGAAAAGCTGCTGGGCCAGCTTGTACTGCATCTTGTCGGCCACCCACTCCTCGTGCTCGGCCTCCGCCGCCAGGGCCAGCACCTGCCGGCCCGGCGCGCCGCTGAAGTCCTCCTCGGCCAGCTCCCTCAGCGGCTCGACGGCGCGGTACAGCCGCTCGCACACCTTCACCACCTGCCGCACATACGCCAGCACGGGCTCGGCCAGCGGCTCGGGCAGCACCAGCTTCTTGATGGTGAGCTGCACGGCCAGGTCCTCGGCGGTGTCGGCGATCTCATCTTGAACGTGGACCAGCGCCAGCAGGTCTCCCCGGTACACGGGCAGCGAGAACGCCTTGGGGATCGTGCTGCGGATTTCGGTCTTCACCTTGTCCGCCTCGTGCTCCATCTTGAAGACGTCCTCGGTGATCTTCTTGAGCCGCGCGTGATCGCCCGCCCGGACGCACTCGAACATGGGCAGCACGAGGTCGACGCACTTGTGTACCAGCTGGAGGTGCTCGGCCAACGGCTCGAACGGTGACTTGTCCCGCCAGTCCCAGAAGACCATGCTCAACTCCGACGCGACCGCCTGACCCGGAGTCCGGCCGATGCAGCCTCTGACCGCGACCCGCTGCGGCGGTCGCGTGTTAAGCCCGCGCTAAGATCACGTTAAGCGGCATCCTGTCCCCCGTCGGTCACGCGGTCAAGCCCCGCGCCGGGCGTAGCGCACGGCCTGACGCAACCAGGTGACCGCGTCCGGCGGGGCCGCGTCCAGACCTTCGAAGTCAAACCACGTGGCCCCCCGTTGCGCGACCTCGATCACCCACCGCACCAACTCTGCCGCCGTACCAAAGACCGGCCGCCAGGCCGGCACTGACCAGCCCGCAACGTGCTCGGCGGAGAGGTCGGTATCGACCGGTGGGCCGGCGGTCCGCTCCGGCGCGCCGGTCGCCCCTGCGGTCCACCGCAGCACGACATCGAGCGGAGTCGGGCGGCCCTCGGCCGCGTCAGCCGGACGTAGGAGCAAGTCGCGGCGCTGGGGGTCGGCTTCCGCGAGCCGGCGCAGCCAGGCGTCGTGATCGGCGGCGCGCGCGGCCAGGTACGCACCGAGGACGGGGTCGTCCCGCAGCGTGGCCGACATGGACGGATCACGGGCCAGTTGGCCGAGCAACACGCGGGCGCTGCGGGCTGCGGACAGCGGGTCCACACCGGCGCGTTCGGCAATCTGTCGGCAAGCGGGGCAGAAGCAGACCCCGGCCACCGCCCGCGCCGCCGGGTGCCATGTCAACGCCTCGCCGACAAGGGCCGGCAGCGGTGGGTCGGGTCCGTGGTCGGCCAGCTCGACGTCGGCCGGACCGTAGCGACGGAGGTCGTCCAGGGTCGCTCGAACAAGCTCCCGGACCGCGGGGTTGCAGGGACATGCGCCGGCCGTTGCCAGCTCCTGCCCCCAGGCGTTGCGCCGGCCAAGTTGGGCGGACTCGGTCAGCACCCCGGCCGCCAGCCCGTCCACGCGGACGACGACCCGCAGTCCCAAGCGCTCCGCCTGCCGGCAGAGCCCCTCCAGGGGATCGCCGGAGCCCAGCCAGCGTGCGCGCATCGGGCGAAGACCGACGCCGGCGTACTGCTTGGCCGTCGGCGGAAAGTGCCAGCCCCCCTCCGTCACGAACAGCGGCGTCTCGCTGCGCTCGTCCAGCCGCCATTGGACCAGCGGCCCGCTTACGGCCACGATGGTCACATGGTCCAGGCCCGCCTCGCCCGCGGCGCGCTCCAGGCGTTCACCGCCATCGGCGGCGTGGTTCCAGGGGCCCAGGACCATGCCGAAGCTCGGGGGCATCCGCGACCTCGAATTCGCCGACGCCCGCGAGGGTAGCCGATTCACCTTCGGTCTGCTAGCATCCCGGCGCCGGCTGCGCGGGAGCGTTCGCCATGACGGACAACGCCGACTCGACACGCTATTGCCCCGGTGAGGAGCACATCCGCATCTCCGAGGCGATTTGCATGGGGCGGCGGCGGGCGAACTTCCGCAAGTGCCCCGGCTGTCAGTTCAACGACGACGAGCAGGGCCGCACGCCGTACTACGCGCCGATCGGACCGGCGGGCGTGCGGACCCCACCACGGACGGTGTTGGAAATGGACAAGCGCGACATGATCGAGAAGGTGTTCAAGGCGTACGACGTGCGGGCGACCGTGCCGGAGCCGCTGAACGAGGACATCGCGTGGCGGATCGGCAACGCGACGGCCCAGTTCCTGCGCACGACCCTCGTCGGCTACGACCGCAGCGATTCGAGCATGAACACGCTCATCGTCGGTCGCGACATGCGCAAGCACAGCCGCAAGCTGGCCCAGGCGTTCATGGACGGGGCCGCGGCCGTCGGCACGCCCGTGGTCGATGTCGGCCTCATCGACACCCCGCAAGTCTACTTCGCCACCAACCACATGCCCTGTTGCGGCGGCGTGCAGACCACGGCCAGTCACAACCCCGCCAACTACAACGGGTTCAAGATTTGCGGGGCCAAGGGCAAGCCGATCGGCGCCGAGACCGGGCTGAAAGAAATCGAACGCATCGCCCGGGCGATCTCGCGGCACGAGGTTCCGGACACGATCCCCATTCGCACGATGGACCTCTCGCAGGCGTACCGCGACTACCTGCACCGCTTCCTGCGGCCCCCGCGGCCGCTCAAGGTGGTCATCGACGCCTCGAACGGCATGGCCGGCCGCTGGTTCCCGATCCTGTTCACCGGCGTGCCGAACCTGACCATCGTGCCCCTGAACTTCGAGCACGACGGCGACTTCGTCCACCCGCCCAACCCGCTGGTGCCGGCCAACCTGGTCCAGCTTCGCCAGGCCATCCGCGAGCAGCACGCCGACTTCGGGGCGTGCTTCGACGGCGACGCTGACCGGTGCATCTTCGTCGATGAGAACGCGGAGATCGTCCGCTGCGATCTGATCACCGCGTTGCTGGCCGAGGGCTATCTGCGCGAGAACCCCGGCTCCACGGTGGTCTACGACCTCCGGTCGAGCCGCATCGTGGCCGAAGTGGTCGAAAAAGCCGGCGGGGTGGCCAAACGCGAACGCGTCGGCCACGTCTTCATGAAGCGCACGCTGGCGGAGAGCCGCGCCGTGTTCGGCGGCGAGCTCTCCGGGCATTTCTACTTCCGCGACTTCTACTACTGCGACAGCGGGATGCTGGCCTTCATCGCCGTGGTCAACACGCTCACCCGCACGGGCAAGTCGCTGAGCACGCTCATCGAGCCGTTGAACGTCTACGCCAGCAGCGGCGAACGCAACTTCGAGAACGCCGACCCGCGCGGCACGTTCGAGCGTCTGGCGGCCAAGTACAAGGACGCGGAGATCGACTACCTCGACGGCATCACGGTCCAATTCAAGGACTGGTGGTTCAATGCCCGTCCCTCCAACACGGAGCCGTTGCTGCGGATGAACCTGGAGGCGGCCAGCGACAAGCTGCTCCAGGAGAAACTCGCCGAACTCACCCCGCTCCTCGGCAAGCCGGTGGACCACTGATGCGGCGCACCAACGCCCGGCCGAGCGCGGCGGCCGGCACCACCGAACGCTATCCGCACCGCCCGCTGGACTGCGGCGCCGAATTGGCCGTGGACGTGCTCCCGCAACGCCACACCGTCGCCCTGTGCTTCCGCGTGCTCGTGGGCGTCGTGGATGACCCCCCGGACCTCACCGGCCTCGGCTCCATTGTGGAGCACACTATCTCGAAGGGCACGCGGCGGTACGACGGGCGCGGGTTGGCGGACGCGTTCGATCGTCTCGGGGCCCAGTGGGCCACGGTCAGCGGCCGGCAGTCGATGCACGTGCGGGTGCTGTGCCTGCCGGAGTTCGTCGCCGACGTGATCGAGCTGGTGGCCGAGATGCTGCGGCACCCGACGTTCCCCGACGATGCCTGCCGCGTCGCGGTCGAGCTGGCGCAACAGGATCTGCGGCAGATGGAGGATGAGCCGCACGAGCTGCTGCGGGTCATGCTCCAGCGGCTCACGTTGGGGCCGGTGCTGGGCCGACACGTCGGCGGGACGCCCGAGTCGCTGGCGCACGTGACGCCCGACCTGGTCCGTGAGCACTGGCGCCGGCTCTATCACGCCGGTCGGCTTCAGGTGGTCGCCGCCGGCCCGGTGGACCCGGACAAGCTGGCCCGGCAGGTCGAGCGCTGCTTCGCCGGCTTCGGCCCCGCCGAGCGTCGCGGCCGCGAGCCCGCCGACTTCGAGTTTCAGCCCGCCCGGGAGCACCGCTCCAAGGAGCTGGAGCAGCAGTACATCGGCATCACGCTGCCCGGGTTGTCGCGGGACGACCCGCACTTCCCGACGGAGCAGGTCTTGCTGGCCGTCCTGTCGGGCGGGATGAGCGGCCGGTTGTTCACCGAGGTCCGCGAGAAGCAAGGCCTGGTCTATTGGGTTGGCGCCTGGCACGAGCAGCCGCGGGGCAGGGGGGTGCTGCACCTGGGTGCCAGCACCACGCCCGAACGCTGCCACCGCACGCTGGACACGCTGCTGGCCGAACTGCGGCGGGTGGGTGTGGACCTGACGGAAGCGGAGACGGTGCGGGCCCGCGACGGGCTGGTCGCCCAGTACGAGACCGAGGACGACCTGACCCGCGCCCGCGCCGCCGGCCTCAGCGACGACCTGTTCCATTTCGGCCGACCGATCGGGCGGGAAGCCAAGCTGGACGCCCTCCGGGCGGTGACGCCGGACGACGTGCGCGCGTACGCGCAGCGTCTGCCGCTGGACCGGCTCTGCGTGGCGACGCTGGGGCCGCGGGCACTGTAAAGGTGCCCGGCGGCTGCCCGCGGGGGGCCGCATGGGGTATGCTGTTGGGATGGGGTGGGGTCCGCGCGGTGAGCGCGGCTGGGGTTCGCGCCGCAGAGGATCGAAACAGCAATGAACACGACGCGTCCGGTCAGTTTGAACCTCAATGTCCGTGGGATGGGGCCTTCGGCCACGTTGTCCATCAACGAGCGCTGCCGCGAGTTGCGCCGGCAGGGGCGGACGGTCTGCAACCTGGGCCTCGGTCAGTCGCCGTTCCCCGTGCCTGATTCGGTGGTCGAGGCCCTGCGGCTGGCAGCCCCGGAGAAGGACTATCTGCCGGTCAAGGGGCTCCGCGAGCTGCGCGGGGCCGTCGCCGAGTACCACCGCCAGCACGATCACATCGAGGCCCACCCGGACGGCGTAATCATCGGCCCCGGTTCCAAGGAGCTGATGTTCCTCGTGCAACTGGCGTACTACGGCGAGATCATCATCACGACGCCCTGCTGGGTGTCGTACATGCCGCAGGCCCGCATCATCGGCCGCAAGGTCAGCCGCATCCACACGACCGCCGCCCAGGGCTGGAAGATCACCGCCGAGCAGTTGCTCCGCTCCTTCGAGATCGTCAAGGACGACTACCGCCCGCGGTTGCTCGTCCTGAACTACCCGTCCAACCCGACCGGACTGACGTACTCGGCGGACGAACTGAAGGAACTGGCGGAGGTGGCGCGGCGGTTCGAGGCCATCGTGTTGTCGGATGAGATCTACGCCGGCCTGCACCACACGGGCGAGCACGTTTCCATCGCCCGGTTCTACCCCGAGGGCACGATCGTCAGCTCCGGGTTGTCGAAGTGGTGCGGAGCGGGCGGCTGGCGGGTCGGCACGTTCTGTTTCCCCCCCGATCTGTATTGGCTCCTCGATGCCCTCGGGGCCGTCGCCAGCGAGACCTACACGTCCGTCTGCGCCCCCGTGCAGTACGCCGCCGTGCGGGCCTTTCGCGGCGGCGTGGACATCGAGCGCTACCTGTGGCATGCCCGCCGCATACTCGGGACGCTCGGTCGGCTGGGGGCCGAGATGTTGCGGCAGGCCGGCATCCACGTCCTGACACCGCAGGGGGCGTTTTACCTGTGGCTGGACTTCACGCCCCTGCGTGAGGCCCTTGAACGGCGTGGGATCAACTCCGGGCCGGCCCTGTGCGAGCGGTTGCTCGACGAGGCGGGGGTGGCGATCCTGCCGGGCGGCTCCTTCGCCCGCAGTCGCAACGAGTGGACGGCACGACTGGCCTACGTGGACTTTGACGGGGCGCAAGCGCTGGCGGCGAGCGAGAATGTTCCCCTGCACGAAGACCTGCCGCGCGACTTCATCGACCGGTGGTGCGGACCCGTCATGTCCGGGATGCGCCGGCTGGCCGAGTGGGTGCAGGCGGCGACCTGAGCACGACTTTGGCCGCGGACCATGACGCTCGGGGGGAGCTGCTCCGAGGCCCAGCCGGGGAGGGCGAGGCTCCGGCCGAGCCGCCACTTGCCGAGGCTGCCGAACCGCCACTGGCCGGGACTGCCCGAGCCACGGCTCGGCGGGAGCCTCGCCCTCCCGGACACACGTGACCATCCCCCAACCCCTCCTCGCCGCAGCGAGTTGCCCTCGCCTCGGCGAGTCTCGTTCGCCACAGCGAATCTCGCCGAGGGCGGACCTGTGGCGGACG
>CAYWYJ010000061.1:0-21563 GCA_964462635.1 uncultured Planctomycetales bacterium | reverse complement strand
GCTGAAGAACTGCGCGATTTCGGCGATGCGGCGGGCGGTGAGGGCCGCCCGCGGCGTCTCGATCATCGTGCCGACGAGGGAGCCCAGCCGGACCCCGGCCCGGCGAATGAGCTCGTCGGCGACGCGGCGCACGTGGTCCGTCAGGATGCGCAGTTCCTTCGCGTCGATGGTCAGCGGGATCATGATTTCCGGCAGCACCTTGCAGCCGCGCTGCTGCACTTCGATCGCCGCCTCGATGATCGCCCGGACCTGCATCTCCAGGATTTCGGGGAAGGTGATGCACAGCCGGCAGCCGCGGTGCCCGAGCATCGGATTGGTCTCGTGGAGCTGTTCGGCCCGCCGCAGAATCGCCTCCGCGCTGAGCCGCGTGGTCCGCGCCAGCTCCTCGGCTTCCTCCCGCGTCTTGGGCACGAACTCGTGCAGCGGCGGATCAATCAACCGGATCGTGACCGGCAGCCCGTCCATTGCCTCGAAAATGCCGACGAAATCCTGCCGCTGGAAAGGCAGCAGCTTGGCCAGCGCCGTCTCGCGCTCCGCCCGCGAGTCGGCCACGATCATCTCCTGGATGGCCAGTTGTCGCTCCCGCGTGGCAAAGAACATGTGCTCCGTGCGGCACAGGCCGATGCCCTCGGCGCCCATCTCAATCGCCTTGGCGGCGTCTTCGGGCGTGTCGGCATTCGTGCGCACGCCGATCCGGCGGCGCTGGTCCGCCCAACCCATCAGCGTGTAGTACGCGGGCGGCGGCTCGGGACGCTGCAATTCGAGTTGGCCCCCGTAGACCGCGCCAGTCGAGCCGTCGAGCGTCAGGTATTCGCCGCGGCGGATCGTCTTGCCGGCGACGGTCATCTGCTGGGCGCCGTAGTCGATGTTCAAGGCCCCGCAGCCGACGATGCAGCACTTGCCCCAGCCGCGGGCGACGACGGCGGCGTGCGACGTTTTGCCGCCCGTCTGCGTCAGGATGCCCTTGGCGGCCTGCATCCCGCCCACGTCCTCCGGGCTGGTTTCCTTCCGCACGAGAATCACGTCTTCGCCGCGCTCGGCCGCCGCCTCGGCGTCCTGGGCCGAAAAGACCACCTGCCCGCACGCCGCCCCGGGCACCGCGTTGATGCCGTCGGTGAGCTTGTGGGCCGCCAGCTCGGCCGGCGGAATGCGCGGGCTGATGATCGGATAGAACATCCGTTCCATGTCCTCCCGCGTGATCCGCGCGACCGCCTGGTCCTTCGTAATGACGGGCTTGCTCGCCGCGGCCACGTACCGCGCCGGCAGGTACCCCGCTTTGTTCAGCCGCTTGGCCTCGGCGGGCGTCATCAGCGGCTGCGTCGCCTGCTCGACCGCGATGCGGAAAGCGGCCGTCGGCGTCCGCTTGCCCGTCCGGCACTGGAGCATGTACAGCTTGCCCCGCTCGAACGTGAACTCCAGGTCCTGCATCTCCCCGTAGTTGATCTCCAGGATCGCCCGCACGGCACAAAGCTGGTCATATATCTCCGGCCGCTGCTGCCGCAGCTCCGCGAGCTTCACCGGCGTGCGAATGCCCGCCACCACGTCCTCGCCCTGCGCATTGAACAGCATGTCACCGTAGAACTCGTTGGCCCCCGTGCTCGGGTCGCGGGTGAAGCACACCCCCGTGCCGCTGTCGTCGCCCATGTTGCCGAAGACCATCTGCTGCACGTTCACCGCCGTCCCCTTCAGGTCGGTGATCTTCTCGACCCGGCGATACGTGACGGCCTTGTCGGCGTTCCAGGAGCGGAAGACGGCGTTGATCGCGCCAACCAGTTGCTCCCACGGGTCCTGCGGGAACTCATGCCCCGTCTGCTCGCGGAAGAACGCCTTGAACTCGCCGCACAGTTGTTCGAGCGCCGCGGCGGACAGCTCGTGGTCGAACTGCACGCCCGACCGGTGCTTGAGATGGTGCAGCTTCTCTTCCAGCACCTCCTTGCTCAGGCCGACGACCACGGTCGCGTACATCTGGAGGAACCGCCGATATGCGTCCCAGGCGAAGCGCGGGTTGTTCGTGGCCGTCGCCAGCCCGCGGACCGAGGCGTCGTTCAGCCCCAGGTTCAGGATCGTCTCCATCATCCCCGGCATTGAGCGGGCCGCCCCGCTCCGCACCGACACCAGCAGCGGGTCGCGGGCGTCGCCCAGCTTCTTGCCGCAGATCTTCTCCAGGCGGGCGAGTTGCTGGCGAATCTCACGCTCCAGCCCCGCCGGCCACTTCTGATTGTGCGCGTGGTAGTGCTCGCAGGCATCGACGGCGATGGTGAAACCGGCCGGCACCGGCAGCCCGATCCGCGTCATCTCCGCGAGGCCCGCCCCCTTGCCGCCCAGAAGCTGCTTCTGCGTTCCCTGGCCCTCGGCCTTCCCCGCCCCGAACAGATAAACGTACTTCCTGGTCATCGCGAGTCTTCCTTTACTCTGTCGGCTCCAGGCGACCGGCCGGCGGCGCGTCGCCGTCGCCACGCCTCGGCCACGAGGTGCAAATCATAGACCATACGCTCCCTCACGCTAGTCCCGCGGGGAGCGCGTCGGTCCGCCGACGGCGGCCTACAATACTCTTAACATCGGCCGCTGACCCAGGAGACCCGCATGACGATGCCCGCCGAGTGCCGTTTTGACCACGTGGCCCAGCAGGTGCCCGACGTGGCCGCCGCCGTCGAATGGTACCGGGCCACGATCCCCGGCAGCCGCGTGCTGTACCAGGATGCGACCTGGGCGTTCGTCGAGGCCGCCGGCACCAAGCTCGCTTTCATCCGTCAGGGCGACCACCCGGACCACGTGGGGTGGCGGGTCAGCGAGCCCGAGTTGGAGCGGCTGGCCGCCGCCCACCACGCCAAGGTCCGCACGCACCGTGACCGCACCCGCAGCATCTACCTCGCGGCCCCCGGCGGCCGCCACATCGAGTTCATCGCCTACCCGCCCGACGCCGCGGAATAGCCGCCCGGCCGCACCGGCCCTTCGCCCAGCCGTACCGGCCATTGGCCGGTGCCACATCGCCTGGCCAGAGGTCGTCGTCACTCCCCTCCCTTTCAGGGAGGGGTTGGGGGAGGGTCAAGCTCTGCGGCCGGAATGAGCTCCCGGTTTCCTTAGGCGACCCAACCCCCGTGCGCAACGCCTCCGATCGCCGGCCATTGGCCGGTGCCACACCGGCCGGCGGACGCTCAGCGCGACCTGGGGCCGCAGCCAAACGTAGCGGCTCGCCACAGCGAGTCGCCTTTGGCGACCGGGCTCCGCACCGGCCGTTGGCCGCCGGGGAATCTTGTCGCGCCGAGAGGAATTCGATCGTTAGTAGTGCGGCTTTCAGCCCCTCAGTCCACAGACTCGCCAACCGAACCCGCCACGCACGTGGCGGGCTGCTTGGCCCCGCACTGGCGTGCGGGGTTCTGATAGGTGCTCTCGATCCCTTCCTCCACCTCCCCGCTGCCGCCCCCGGGCGCAACGGCTATCATCCGCGCCATATGAGTTCCCCCAGTGCTGCCCCCGCGACGCCGCTCGTCGCCGCCCGTGGACTGACCAAACGCTTCAAGGAGGTCACCGCGGTCGATGACGTAAGCTTCGAGATCGCCCCGAACGAGTGCGTCGGCTTCCTCGGCCCCAACGGCGCCGGCAAAACGACGCTCATGCGCCTGGTCTATAGCGCGATCGAGAAGACCGCCGGCGACCTCCGCGTCTTCGGCCTGACGCCCATGAAGGACCGCAAGCGGATCAACGCCCGCGTCGGCGTCGTGTTTCAGGACAACAACCTCGACCAGGAGCTCAACGCCGCCGAGTGCCTGCTCGTCCACGCCCTGTACTGCGGCATGGACTTCGCCACCGCCCGTCGGCGGATCGCCGCCTTGCTCGCGTGGATGGGCCTCAGTGAGAAGGCCAAGAGCACGATCCGGGCCCTCTCGGGCGGGATGGTCCGCCGGCTGATGGTCGCGCGGGCCCTGCTCAACAGCCCGGACCTGCTCGTTCTGGACGAGCCGACGACCGGGCTCGACCCGCAGGTGCGGCACTCGATCTGGGCCCTGCTACGCGAGCTGAAACGCCGCGGCCTGACCATCCTCCTGACCACCCACTACATGGAAGAGGCGCAGCAGCTTTCCGACCGCGTGCTCATCATGGACCACGGTCGGATCATCCTGTCCGGCCAACCTAACGCGCTCATCGAGACCCACCTCGAACGGTACGTCCTCCAGGCCGCCGGACTGAGCGAGCTGCCGCCGCTCGACGGCAACGTCCGCCACGAGCGGGCCGGCGATGCGGACTATTTCTATTCGAACGCCGAGCCGCCGCTCCAGGAGCTGCATCGTCGGTTGCCGGGCCGGCAGAGCGTTCTGCGGCACGCGAACCTGGAGGACGTGTTCCTGAAGTTCACGGGACGAGGGCTGCACGAATGACGCCGACGCCCGATCCCAATGACCATTTGCGGTCCCCCGCCGCAGGCGGGGAGGGCGAGCCTCCCGGCGAGCCACGGCTCGGCCGGAGCCTCGCCCTCCCGCACCGTGGGTTCGCGCACGGTGATTTGGATGACCTCTGGCGGCCGGTGCGGTTGCGGACGGGGCCGACGTGGAGCCTGTTCGGCGTCTGGTATCGCCACGTGCGGGTGTACTGCAAAACGCTGCTGGCCAACATCACGCCGCCGATACTCGAGCCGCTGTTCTTCTTCACCGCGGTGGCGTTGGGGCTGGGGAGCTATCTGGCCGGCGATCGGAGCTTCGACGGGCTGCCCTACTCGACGTTCGTCGCCAGTGGCCTGATCGCCGCGTCGCCAATGTTCACGGCGGTGTTCGAGACCACGTTCGGCACGTTCGTCCGGCTGATGTTTCAGAAGACCTACGATGCGATGCTCGGCACGCACCTGCGTCTGAGCGAGATGTTCATCGGCGAGATGCTGTTCTGCGCCACGAAGGGGGCCGTGTTCGCGACGGTCGTGCTGCTCATCACGATGGCCTTCGGCGTGCGGCCGACGGGGTGGTGCGTGCTCGTGCCGGTGATCGGGTTCCTGACCGCGTACTTGTTCGCCGCGATTGGGCTGATCGTCACGAGCTACGTGAAGCTGATTACGAACTTTTCGTTCTTCACGAGCGGGGTCATCACGCCGCTGTTTTTCTTCTCGGGCACGTTCTTCCCGATCCGGGGGCACCATGCCTGGCTGGACGCGGTGTCGTTCCTGGTGCCGCTGACGCACCCGATCGAGCTGTGCCGGGCGCTGTTCAGGGCCGACTTGAACGGCGCGACGGCCGGGCACCTGCTCGCCCTGGCGGCGTGGATCGCGGTTTGCCACATCGCCGCCCTGCGCCGCATGCGCCGGCGCGTTCTAGGCTGAGAGCACTTGCCGGAACCCCGCACGCCAGTGCGGGGGCGGGCGTCCCACCGCTCGCGCAACGGGTTCTGTTGCCGGGTCCGAGAAAGGGGTTGCGGGCCGAGAAGGCGGTCGGAAGCGTTCTCCTTACTGCAAACAATCACATTCTCATCTGCGCGGCGAGGTTTCCCGGCAGCCAACGGCCGTTACTGAGCGCGGCCGCCACATTTCGTCGCGGCCACAGGCCGCGCTGTGTACGGGAAGAGGGGTGCCTCGAAAACAACTTCCGACCCTCGACCAGGCGTGACCGGATTGTGTGGCACCGGCCGGAAGCCTGCCGGGGCGGCAATCAGCGAGCCCCGCGGGCGACATTCAAACACCTCAGCGGGGCCCCCCAACGGGCCGGTCCGCGTCGTTACATGCTCGCTCGTGTCCCCGTAAGTGCTCGGTGGTTGTCGCTTGCCACGATCCGTGGCCACTCCCCCGCCCCCTTTCCGGCCAGGCGAGCGGTTGAAAAGCCGCCCCCGAGGTGGCACAATATGTGGCTTGCCGTCGCGCCGGCGGGGCGGGCCGGGCGCACGGCCCGGGCGGCGCTGGACGAGGTGACTCGCGGGCGCCGACCCGCCGGTGGCTCCTCCACGGGAGCTCATTGGCCCACGGGCTGGCCGTGGGTGCCGGTTGGCGAAAGGCAAACCGCGCTGCGGGAACCAGATCGCACGAGGAAGTCCGAGGATGTCGCCCCGGCGTGTTGCCGGTGTGAGAGCGGTGCTCAAGCCGCGGGTTTGATCGCGGCCCTGGATTGAGGGACCCGCGACGGGTCGGCCGTCCGCGGGTCGGTCACGTACACGGAGAGGCCCATGTCGAGTGCGGTGCAAACGTTCATGCAGGAGGTGATCGCCAGGAACCCCGAACAAAAGGAGTTCCACCAGGCGGTCCAGGAGGTCGCGGAGTCGATCATGCCGGTGTTGGACCGGCACCCCGAGTTCCGCAAGGCGAAGATTCTGGAGCGGATTGTCGAGCCCGAACGCGTGATCCTGTTCCGCGTACCCTGGCAGGACGACCGGGGCGAGGTGCACGTCAACCGCGGGATGCGCGTGGAGTTCAACAGCGCGATCGGCCCCTACAAGGGCGGCCTCCGCTTCCACCCGTCCGTCAACCTCGGCATCATTAAGTTCCTCGGCTTCGAGCAGATCTTCAAGAACGCCCTCACCACCCTGCCCATGGGCGGCGGCAAGGGCGGCTCGGACTTCGACCCCAAGGGCAAGTCCGACAGCGAGGTCATGCGCTTCTGCCAGAGCTTCATGAACGAGCTCTACCGCCACATCGGCGAGTACATCGACGTCCCCGCCGGTGACATCGGCGTCGGCGGCCGCGAAATCGGCTTCCTGTTCGGCCAGTACAAGAAGCTCACGCGGAAGTTCGAGGGCGTCCTCACCGGCAAGGGCCTCAACTGGGGCGGGTCGCTGATCCGGCCCGAGGCCACCGGCTACGGGCAGGTCTACTTCGCCGAGGAAATGCTCAAGACCCGCGGCAAGACCATGAAGGGCATGCGCTGCGTCGTCTCCGGCTCCGGCAACGTGGCCCAGTACGCCTGCGAGAAGGTCCTCGACCTCGGCGGCAAGCCGCTGACGTTCTCGGACTCCAACGGCTTCATCGTGGACGAGGAAGGCATCACCCGCGAGAAGCTGGCGTTCGTCATGGACCTCAAGAACGTCCGCCGCGGCCGCATCAAGGAGTACAAGGACAAGTACCCCAAGGCCCACTACGAAGCCATCGACCCCAAGAAGAACTACAACCCCCTCTGGGAGGTCAAGTGCGACGTCGCGCTGCCCTCGGCCACCCAGAACGAGATCAACGAGAACGACGCCCAGCACCTCGTCAAGAACGGGTGCATCTGCGTCTCGGAAGGCGCCAACATGCCGACCACCCCCGCCGGCGTGAAGGTCTTCCTCGAAAGCAAGATCCTCTACGGCCTGGGCAAGGCGGCCAACGCCGGCGGCGTGGCCACCAGCGGCCTGGAAATGACGCAGAACGCGATGCGCCTGAACTGGTCGCGCGAAGAGGTCGATAACAAGCTGCACCAGATCATGATCAGCATCCACAAGACCTGCAAGGAAACCGCCGACGCCTACGGCACACCGGGCAACTACGTCAACGGCGCCAACATCGCCGGCTTCCTCAAGGTCGCCCACGCGATGATGGACCAGGGTCTCGTGTAAGCGCGGCGGCGGGTCGCCCAGGTGGTCACCAGGGCGGCCGGTACGCCAACGCACGCGAACCGCAACACGAACGGCTGATTCGGCCCGGTGGCCGAATCAGCCGTTCGCATTCACCGCGGTGCGCGGACCTGACGGTCGGCAACAGGCACTGCGGGCCCCCGTGCCGAACGGTCCGCGAAGGGCCAAAAAGAGACAGGCCGGACGAAACGTCCGGCCTGCCTGAGGCTCTCACTTCAACTCCAGTCGCTTAGCGGCGGCGGAGCAGCAGACCCAGCGCGAGCAGGGCCAGCGAGGCCGGCTCGGGCGAGTCAATGTAGAAGTGGTCCATCGTCGCCCAGGACGTCGTCGGGGTGTCCAGCGCGTCGACCTTGAACCAGGTCAGCGGCTCAGTGGCGACGAGGCCGACAAACGTCGTCTTCGTCGGCGGGGCGAACTGGTAGTTCGTCCCGTCGCTCGCCGTCAGCACGACCGGGGCGTTCGGCATGAACGTGCCGTTGATGTCACTGCCGTAGAAGAACCCGCCGACCGAGTAGACCTGCTTGGTCGAGTTCTGGAACGTCACGTGCAGCAGGCTGGCGGCATTGTTGGTCGACATGTCGCCATCGCCCGACCAGAGGAAGTCGGTGCTGGGGTCGCACTGGATCGTCCCGGCATAGCCGTTCTGCGGGCCGACGGCCAGCGTGTAGCCGGTGAAGCTGCCGTAGGTGTAGCCGTTGAACTCCTCGAGCATGTACCCGCCGCCACCACCGATCGCGGCCAGGAACTGCGCCTCGTTGGTGTAGATCGTCGCGGCACTCGCGGCCGTGACCAGACCCAGCACCAAAGCCACTGTCATCATTCGTCTCATTCTGTTTCCTCCTCTTCCCTAAACACGGACCCGAAACCGAGCCATTTCGAGTGCCATTCACTCCGGCACTCGCCAGCCACCACCGGTGCAACCACCGCACCGAACCTGCAGCGGCGCCGACGCCACGGTCCGCAACTCGAAACCTGAGCAAGGTGGGAACGAAAGGGCCCCGCTTGCTCCTCACTCCTATACTCCACGCGGTATCGTACCCCACCGGCCGGGGGCGAGTCAATGAGATTTGTGAGCGGTTTTCACAATCACGGCGGAACCGCACTTCCCGCCACCTGCCCGCCCGCTCGGCCACCTTTGCGGGAGCAGGCGGCGAATAGAAACTTTGGAAGTGCGGTATTATAGGACTGAATCAGCGTGCGTGAATCCGCGCCGCGGGCCGTACGCCACGGCTCCGCCTTCCCGCAGTCGCAAGGCAGAGCCTTGCGGTACGGTTGGCGCGACATTGCACACGCTGATACGGTCGCACGCCACGGCGGCCTTCGCTTGCGCGGAACTCGTCCGCACCGGTCTTCCCAGGCCTAGAACGGCGTGGGAACCAGCCTCGGGTGCGGCGAGTCGGTGGCCCGCCCGGGCAGGTGATTGTCGAAACGCGTGTACTGCTTGTTCCAGTGCAGCTTGATCGTATCGACCGGGCCGTTGCGCTGCTTGGCGATGATGAGTTCGGCGACGTTCTCCTCCGGGTCTTCGACGCCGGCAGGGGCCTCGTCTTCGTCGCCCAGGCGCACGCGGGCCTGGTTCGTCTTGTAGTACGCCTCACGGTGCAATAGGGCGACGACATCGGCATCTTGCTCTATGGCGCCGGACTCCCGCAGATCGCTCATGCGCGGCCGGTTGCCCCGGCGCGTCTTGTCCTCCGGGCTGCGGTTGAGCTGGGCCATCGCGACCACCGGGACGTTGAGGTCTTTGGCCAGCGCCTTCAGGCCGCGGGAGATGTTCGCCACCTCCACCTGCCGGTTCTCCGACCGCGGCGCCCGCATGAGTTGCAGGTAGTCCACAAAGATCGCCCGAATCTCGTGTCGCCGGCGGGCCAGCCGGGCCCGGGCCCGCAATTCGAGCACGGTCAGGTCGGCCGTGTCGTCCACCAAGAGCGGCGCGTGCGTCAACTCGTCCGCCGCCTCCTGGAGCCGCTTCAGATCCTCGGCGGTGTGGCGGCCCCGGCGGAGCGTGTGCGAGTTGACCCGTGCCCGGCTGCACAGGATGCGCTGGGCGACCTGCTGCCGGCTCATCTCCAGCGAGAAGAACAGCACCGGCCGCTGCTCGACGATGCCGAGGTGCTCGGCCATGTTCAGGCCCAGCGCCGTTTTGCCCATCGACGGGCGCCCCGCCACGATGATGAGCTCCCCCGGTTGCAGGCCGCAAGTCAGCTCATCCAGCTCGATGAACCCCGTCGGCTCGCCGGTCAGGGCGTCGCGCCCGCGCCGTTCGATCGTGCGAAACGCCTCCGCGATCAGCTCGTGCAGCAGTTGGGCTTCGCCCGACACGCGCCGCTCGGTGACGTCGAAGATCTCCTTCTCGGCATAGTCGAGGACTTCGCGGGCGGGCAGGTCCTGGTCCAGCGCGCGGTCCACCACCCGATGCGCCGCCGTCACGAGCTGCCGCAGGAGGTACTTGTCGTAGACCACGCCGGCGTAGTGCGCCGCGCGCAGGGCCGAGGGCACCGCGCTGACGAGCTCGGCCAGGAAATCGAATTGCCCCACCTTCTCCCACAGCCCCCGCCGGACCAGCTCGTCCTTGATGACGACGCCGTCGATCGGCTGGTCGTCCACGTAGAGCTTGACCAGCACGTCGTAGAGCTGCTGGTGCCGTTCGACCCGAAACGCGGTCGCGCCGGCGTCCCGCAGCACGCGGACGACCTCCCCGATGGCCTCCTTTTCCTGGAGCATCGCGCCGAGCACCGCGCGCTCCGCCTCCAGGTCCTGCGGCAAGAGCCGATCCAGCCCGGGGCCGGGGCTAGTGCGCGGCGTCGGACTCGGCGACGGAGGTGTCGGCGGCGTCGGCGGAGTCGGCCTGGTCGACATCGGGCGCGCCTCCTTCCCGCACGACCCACACCTTGATCTCGGTCGCGATCTCGTCCGCGAACTCGAGCTTCACCATGCGGCTGTCGATCGTGCGAATCGGCGCGTCCAACATAACGTGCTCGGCCTCGATCGGAAAGCCTTGGGCCGCCAGCGCCGCCGCGATGTCCTTGGCGCTCACCGATCCGTACAGCGTCCCTTCCGGGTTCGCCGCCGCCTCGATCGTCACCGACACGCCCGCCAGTTGCTCGACCAGCTCGGTGTAACGCTTGAGGCGCAAGGCCCGTTCGGCGGCGGCCGCCTTGCGCCGCTCCTCGATGGCCTTGATGTTCTCTTCGGTGGGCTCGGTGGCCAACCGCTGCGGCAACAGGTAGTTCCGCGCATAGCCGGCGGACACCTCGACCACGTCGCCCAGGTGTCCCAGCTTCCGCACGTCTTGGAGTAGCAACAACTGCATCCCTGGATTCTCCGGTCTGGAAGACAGCGCTCACGGCCTGGGCCCGCGAGCGAAAGCGATCACGTCACGTACGGCAACATGGCCATGAAGCGCGCCCGTTTCAGCGCTAGCGCGACTTTGCGTTGGCAGTCCGCGCTCAGCCCGGTCCGCTTGCGAGAAAACAGCTTGCCCTGCGCACTGATCAGGCGCTGGAGCATCGCCGTGTCCTTGTAGTCCACGTCCTGGGTCTTGATGTTCTGGCCGCGCAGCCGCGGCGCTTCGGTCGCCCGCCGCGGCTTACGCCGCCGGGCCGTCGGTTTCACGAACGTTCTGGCACTCATCCTGATTTCCTCACGCGTTTGCCGCCAATCTAGAACGGGATCTCGTCGCCGCCCGGCGCGGGCTCCTCCAGCGTCTCGGGGCCGGGCGCGGCCGGCGGGGGCGCCGCGGCCCGCTCCTGCGGCGCGCCTGCTCCCGGCGCGCCGGGACCGGGCTGATCGCCCCGGCCGCCGACAAATTGGAACGTATCCACGACGACGCTGAGCTTGCTGCGTTTCTGGCCGTCCTGCCCGGTCCACGTGTCGAAGCGCAGGTGCCCCTCGACAAGCAGGGCCCGACCCTTGCTCATGTACTGGTTGATCGTCTCGGCCTGCCGTCCGAAGGCCGACACATCGACGAAGCAGACCTCTTCCTTCTGGTTGCCGTCCTTGTCCCGCCAGCGCCGATTGACCGCGAGGCCGAAGTCGCACACCGCCATGTTGCTCGGCAGGTAGCGCAGTTGCGGGTCGCGGGTCAGGTTGCCCAGCAGAATCACCTTGTTGTACCCAGCCATGGTTCTCACCTGTCTCATCACGTCGCGCGGCCCGGCGTGCCGGGAGCGGCCCCGTCGCGGTCCGCCGCGGCGGCGCCCGACACGGGCCGCCCGGTGACGGGTCTAGTCCGCGGCCGCCTCGTCCGCGGGGGCCTCGCCATCGACGCCCGCCTCCGCCGGCACCGGCTCCTCGCCCGGGCGCTCCGCGAAGTCGTCCCGCCGCCCGCGCGGCCGGTCACGGTCGCGATCACGGTCCCGACGACGCTCGCCGCCGCGGCGGTCGTCGTCGTGCCGGCGTCCGTCGCCGGCCAGCGGCGACAGCGGGGTGTCCGCGGGGTGTGCCCGGAGCTCGGCGAGGCGCTCCTCCGTCAGCTTCTCCGCCCGCACGACGAGCACGCGGAGAATGAGCTCGCTGAGCTGCACGTCCCGCTCGAGGTCGCCGATGCGCTCGGGCGGGGCGTCGAAGTACGCCAGCACATACGTCCCCCGCTTCCGCCGGCGGATTTCATAGGCCAGCTTGCGCTCGTCGAACTTCACGCACACCAGCAGTTGGGCGCCGATGCGGTCGCACAGCCGCCGCACCTCCTGCTCGATGCCGGCCCAGTCCCGCACCGCGCTGCTGTCAAACAGGAACATGCCTTCGTAACGTTTCAAGATGACTCTCCTTCGGCGGGCCGGTCCTCGGGCGACTCGCCCGCCGGCCGGCGATTGAACCGATTCATCGTCGCGACGATCCCCTCGCGCAACCAACACTCGACGGCGGCCGCCGCCCGCTCCAGCGCCTCCGCCACCACGGGCTGCTCGTCGTCCTCAAAGCGGCTGAGCACGTAGGCGGTGGCGGCGGCGGGATGCACGCGGCCGATCCCGACGCGGACCCGCGCCACCTCCAGGCTGCCAAGCTGTCGCAGCACGTCGTCCATGCCCTTATGTCCGCCGGCCGTTCCCGACGCCCGCACGCGCAACTGCCCCAGCGGCAGGTCCAGGTCGTCGTAGATGACCAGCACGTCGGTCCGCTCCAGTTTGTAGAACCGCCACACGGCCGCCACGCTCTGGCCGCTCAAGTTCATGTAGGTGGTGGGCTTGAGCAGCAGGACGGGCTGCCCACCCACCGGCACCTGCCCGAGGTACCCGGCGAAGCGGCGGTCCGGACGCCCCAACTCCACGCCCCACCGACCCGCCAGCACGTCGATCACCCGGAAACCGACGTTGTGGCGCGAGTCGGCGTAGCGCGCGCCGGGATTGCCCAGGCCGACGACCAGCTTCACGCTCAGGCTCCCGCTTCATCCTCCGCCTCTTCCTTGACGCCCTTGCTGATGACCTCGGGCTCCGCACCCTCGGCCGGCGCCGCCGCCTCGGCCTCCGGCGTGACGGTCGCCCGCGGCGGGTGGACGACGGCGACGATGTCGTCGGGGCCGTGGAGGATCTTGATGTCGGGGGGCAGTTCAATCTCGCGCACGTGGAGCATGTCGTTCAGCTCCAGGTGGTCCACGCGGGCCCGGATGCTGTCGGGGATTTTCAGCAGCAGGCACTCGACCTCGGCCTCGGCCAGCACCTGGACCAGCGTGCCGCCCTTGAGGGTGCCCGCCGGCGTGCCGCGCAGGTCGATCGCCACCTTCACGCGCACGCGCTCGTTGGGGTCCACGCGCACAAGGTCCACGTGAATAGGGGTCTTCTGGAGGTGGTCGTACTGCACGTCCTTAATGAGGTACTGCTGCTCGCGCCCGCCGACCTTCAACTGAACGACGTGCTGAAGGTGGGCCAGGGCCAGCTCAATGTCGTGCCGGCTGAGCGACACGTACTCGGGGTCTTTCCCGTGGCCGTAGATGACCGCCGGGACCAGACCCTGCCGGCGCAGGCGGTCGTTGGCGTGCCGACCACCCAGCGTCCGCGCTTCGCCTTGAATCGTCGCGATGTCCATCGTCGCACTCCCTCGCCGCCGCCCGGCCGACGCCGGCCGCGGGCCACGGCGTCAACCTCACTTCATAAACAGGCTGCTCACCGACTCGTTGCGGTGGATTCGCCGAATCGCTTCCCCCATTAGCTCGCTGACGGTCAGTACGGTCAGGTGCGGCAGCCGCTCGCGCACGCCGGGCGACAACGGGATCGTGTCCGTCAGCGCCAGGTGGTCGATCGGGGACGCCGCCAACCGTTCGAGGGCCGGTCCGCACAGCACCCCGTGCGTGGCGAAGACGATGATCTGCCGCGCCCCGGCTTTGCGGACCGCCTCGCACGCCCGCTGGACGGTGCCCGCCGTGGCGATGATGTCGTCCACCATCAGCACGGTCTTGTCTTTCACGTCGCCGATGATGGCCATCGTCCTGGTCTCGGTGCCGCTGACGCGGCGCTTGTCGATAATGGCCAGCTCGCCGCCTAGCCGGTTCGCGTACACCCGCGCCCGCTTCACGTTCCCCACGTCCGGGCTCACCAGCGTCAGCGGCCCCACGTCCAGCGAGCCGATGTACGCCGAGAACACGGGCTCCGCCGACAAGTTGTCGGCCGGGATATCGAAGAAGCCCTGAATCTGGGCCGCGTGGAGGTCGAGCGTGAGCACGCGGTCGGCCCCGGCGGTCGTCAGCAGGTTCGCCACCAGCTTGGCCGTGATCGGCACCCGCCCCTCGTCCTTGCGGTCCTGACGGGCATACCCGTAATACGGGATGACCGCGGTGATCCGCATCGCCGACGCCCGCTTCAGGCAGTCGATGAAGATCAGCAGCTCCATCAGGTGGTCGTTGCCCGGGGGGCAGGTGGATTGCACGACGTAGGCGTCGCACCCGCGGACGTCCTCGATGAGCTTCAGCGAGATTTCCCCATCCGGGAAATCTTCCAGCGCCACCCGGCCGAGCGGATAGCCCAGGTAGTGCGCGATCCGTTCGGCCAGGGCCCGATTGCTGCGTCCGGAGAAGATGCGGATGCCGGTCATGCCCGCCCTCCGTTGAAGGGGTGCAACGTCGCTCCGTCGTTCACCGTCACGGCCCCCGTGAGGTGTACCAGCGGCCCGATCCGGCAGTTGCGGCCGATCCGCGCCGCCCCGCGGATGTCCACGAAGGGGTAGATGATCGTGTCCGCCCCGATCTGCGCCCGATCGTCGATCCACGTGTTGGCCGGGTCCACGATCGTCACCCCCGCGTCCATCAGCCGATTCAAGACCCGCTGCCGCATCACCCCGTTCACCAACGCCAGGTCATGACGCGAATTGATGCTGTAAATGTCCTCCGGCGGCACCGCGGTCACGGCCTCCACCTTCTTGCCCGCCGCCATCAGGATCGCAAACGTGTCGGTGATGTAGTACTCGCGCTTCGCGTTCTCGGGCCGCAAGGCGTCCAGCGCCGGCAACAGGTCGGCCACGCGGTAGCAGTAGTAGCTCGGATTCACCTCCCGAATCCGCCGCTGCTCCTCCGTCGCGTCGGCGTGCTCGACGATCCCCCGCAGGTGCCCCTGCTCGTCCCGCCAGATGCGGCCGTAGCCGGTGGGGTCCGACAGCACGGCCGTCGCCAGCGTCGCGGCGGCGCCGCTGGCCTGGTGCCGCTCCAGTAGCGTGCGCAGCGTCTCCGGCCGGATCAGCGGCCCGTCGCCACACAGCACCAGCACGTGGTCGAACGCCGGCAGGTGCTCGCGGCAGACCATGACGGCGTGCCCGGTGCCGAGTTGGGGCGATTGCTCGACCCAGGTGATCTCGCGGTCGTCGGCGAACGCCTCGATGACGCGGTCCTTGCCGTGCCCGATGACCCCGAGGCAGCGGCGGACGCCCGCGGCCCGGCAGGCGTCCAGCACGTACGCCAGCATCGGCCGCCCGCACACCTCGTGCAGCACCTTGGGCCATTCGCTTTTGAGGCGCGTGCCCTTGCCGGCGGCCAGAATCACAGCACCCAGTCGGACCTTACTCATGCCTTCCGCACTCAGCCTCTCGGCGGCCCGCGCCGCCGCCAGATCACAAAGCTACCCGGCCTGGACTCGAACCAGGAATGCCAGGACCAAAACCTGGTGTGTTGCCAATTACACCACCGGGTAACGGGTCGCTCGGTCAGTCGCGTCCGATGCCCGATTCGCCGCCAGCGTTCGAAAGCACGGTTGCGGACCCGCTCGGAGGCCTGCGCCGCCTGCCGTGAATCCAGGCGGCCCACTGTGGCCTTTCACCACGCGCCCCGTGCGAGCGGGTGATACAGTCCGGCTGCGGCGCGGCCGGAATAACGTATTTTAACGCCGGCCGCTGGCTGGGTCAACGCCGGTCGGACCCCACTCGCCAGCCGTCTATAATCAGCCGCCATGAAGCCCGTGACGCCCGCCTCCGCCCGGTTCCTGGCCGTAGCGCTCTCGGCTACCGCGATCGGTTGCGCCCGCCCGCTGACCTGCCCCGACGGCGTGGGACCGGGGCCCACCGCACCGCCAACGACACCCGGCGCTCCCTACGTCGGTACGGGTGATCCATACGCCGACGGCCCGCTGACGGTGCGTGCCACCAGCGTGCCGGCGTGTGCGGGGGGTAGCCCGCGGCCACTGCTGCTCTTCGCCCCGGAGACCCCCGGCAGTTACCCCGTGGTCGTGTTTCAGCACGGCTTCATCACGCGCAACGAGGCGTACAGCGAAATCCTGCGCCACCTCGCCGGGCACGGGTTTGTCGTGGCGGCCCCGCAGATGTACGAACCCGGCCTTGGGGCCCTGTTCGGACAGCCCACGGCTGCCGAAGAAGCCGTCGCCGCGGCCGAGCTGCTGGATTGGCTGCCCGCCGGCCTCCCCGCCACGCTCGGATACACGCCCGCGACCGACCGGCTGGGACTGGCGGGCCACTCCCGCGGCGGCAAGGTCGTCTGGCTGGTTCTGGAGTCCAACCCGGCACGGGCGCAGGCCGTCGTCGGCATCGACCCGGTGGACGGCCGCGGCGGGCCGCTGGGCAACCAGGCCCGCGTGGTGCAGGGGGCCTTCGCGTTCGCCGGCCCCGCGCTGGTGATCGGCACCGGCCTGGGCGGCGACTGCGCCCCGGCCGGCGACAATCACGAGCAGTTCTACGCCGCCAGCCGGTCGCCCGCGTGGCACGTCGTCGTACCCCACCAGGGGCACGCGGACATGCTCGACGAGCCGACCGCCGTCGCCGCCGCCGGCGTGTGTCCGAGCGGCCCGGATCGCGCGGGAATGCGGCGACTCACGGCGGGTCTGCTGGTCGCGTTTTTCCGCGGCAGTCTCCAGGGCGATGCCACGGCGTATGCGGTGCTGACCGATACGGCGGGCGCTCCGCTGCCGATTGCGGTCGAAACGAAGTGACGTGCGACGCACCCGCTGCACTTTGAGTTTGCAGCGGTAGCTCGATGTCTTGTGGCCCACGGAGGTACATCCATGCAGCTTCGGTTCGCAATCCTGGTGCTGGGGGCGTTGTCCGCGGGAGCCTCAAACACCTGGGCCCACCGCCCGATTCTCAGCGACGGTTCCGCGCGTGATGCCGCCACCGCGCTGCACATCACCGACCCCGGCCTGTCACAGGTCGTGTATCACGAGGTTACCAACGACTCGCCGCAGCTCTGGCTCGCGTTCGACCTTGACGCCGGTCAGTCGCTGTACTTCCAGCTCGGCGTCCCGGTGATTGAGCGGCTGGCGGATTACCGCCCCGCCCTGGCCCTGATTGGTCCCGGGTTGCCGGCGACCGACCTGCCTCTGACCATCCCCGCGGGGTTGGGCGCCCAGCTATTCACGGTCGATCCCACTGAGGTCCGGGAGTTCTATGAGCCCTTCAGCGGCACATCGTCCTGGATTCTCATGACGCACACCGTGCCCATCGCTACCGCGGGCCGCTACTACCTGGTGGCCTACGACCCGGACGGGCAGTCGGGCAAGCTCTGGGTGGCCGTTGGTCGGCGTGAGGAGTTCGGCTTGAGCGACATCCTGACGCTGCCGGAGATCCTGACGCAGGTCCGCGAGTTCCATGAGACCGACGCCCTCCGGCCCGGCCTGCCCTGTTTTCTGGCTCCGATGGCCATGTCGTTGGTGGGTCTGTACGCCTGGAGCGCGGTCCGGCGCCGGGCGATCCGTCACAACACGCCCGGGCACGCCGGCCGGCTATAATCCGGCGTCGCACGGACGCGGCGGCGTGCATCCGACGACACTATTCCGCGACTCCACGCCAGTACCCAAGCGAAACCGAACAGAGGAGAACCCCCGTGACCGAACGAACCGGCGTAACGGCGTTTCAAGGCAAGCCGCTGACGTTGATCGGACCCGCCGTGAAGGTCGGCAGCGAGGCCCCGCACTTCGTGCTGACGGCCAACGACCTGTCGGACCTGCCCTGCGAGAAGTACCACGGGCACGTCCGGGTGCTTTCTGTCGTGCCGAGCCTCGATACGCCGGTCTGTGCGACCCAGACGCGCACGTTCAACAAGCACGCCACGCAGCTTGCCGACGACGTGATCGTGCTGACGATCAGCATGGACCTGCCGTTTGCGCAGAAGCGCTTTTGCGGGGCCGAGGGCATCGAGCGGGTCATCACCGCCAGCGACTACAAGCACCGCGCGTTCGGCCCGGCCTACGGCGTGCAGATCAAGGAGCTGGGGCTGCTGGCGCGGGCCGTCTTCGTGCTGGATCGCCGCAACAAGGTGACCTACGCCGAGTACGTCCCCGAGGTCACGCACGAGCCGAAGTACGACGCCGTCCTGGCCGCGGTGAAGGCCGCCCTGTAGCGGACCGGGCGCGGGCCGGGCCGACCGGTCCCGGGGCCGGACCCCGTACGCCCCGCGGGACTTCCGCGTATAATTCGGGCGTGTCGCCGCCCGCGGGAGCCCGCTCGTGGACACCTGGAAAGAGTTCGATCAAAACGTCATCACGCACAGTGCCGCCCATCATCTGATGGCGATTGACGACCTGATCGGCCAGCTCGGCTACGCGCGGGTCTCGGACATCGCCCGCCAACTCAGCATTACCCGCGGCAGCGTCTCGATTTCCCTTCAGCCGCTCAAGAAGGCCGGCCTGGTCGAGCAGGACGAGAACCGCCACCTGCGGCTGTCCGAGCGCGGCCAGCACCTGGTCGCCGCCATCAAGACCAAGCGGCACCTGATGCAGCGGCTGTTGGCGGAAGTGCTGGGCGTGGAGACCGAGCAGGCCGAGATCGACGCCTGCAAACTCGAACACCTGGTGAGTAACGAGACCGCCCGCCGCCTGCTGTCGTTCCTGCGCTTCCTCGACGCCGAGCCCGGCCGCGGGCAGCAGATCGCGGCGGCGTGGCGGGCGTTCGGCGACCGCTGCGACGTGACCCCGGGGCAGTGTCCGAGCTGTACCAACGAATGTCTGGCCGAGAAGGTCCGCGACGAACCCGAGCCGGGGAGCCGCCCGTGAGCAGCCTGTCCACCAGCGAGGTCGTGACCGAGTTGAATCGCCTGTTTGCCGAGGAGGTGGAGGCGGCCTTGCGCTACCTGCACCTGACGCACGCGGTGCGCGGCACGGATTACCTGCTCGTCGGCCCGGTGATGAACAAGGGGTTCCAGGAGACGATCGAGCACGCCGAGGTGATCGCGCACAAGATCCGCGCGTTGGGGGCGGTGCCGCGGCTGGAGCTGAACCTGTCGCTGGGGCCGCAGAGCGTGGACGCGCGGGAGGCGCTGGAGCTGGCGCTCACGTTCGAGGAGGCGGCCCTGGAGGCGTACCAGGACGCCCTGCGGAAGGTCGAGGGCGACGTGCCGCTGGAGGAGTTCCTCCGCTCGCAGATCGTCACCGAGTCGGAACACGTGGCGGAACTTAAGCAACTGCTCGTGGAGTAGCGGACCGGCAGACAGGCGTAGCGCCCGACCTCGGAGTCCGGCGTCCGTTGCGAGGGGACCGGCGATGTTTCTTCTAGCCGACGCGTTGAACCTCCCCCTGCTGATGGTGGGCGGCCTCGTCACGTTTGGCCCGCTGACCCTGTTCGTCACCACGGTGGAAAGCGCGGTCTTCCGCTGGTTGCTGGCCACACGTTTCCGCGCGGTCTTCGGCCGGCTCTTCCTGGCAAACGTGGTCTCGACGCTGGCGGGCGGAATCCTGCTCGTGTTCCAGGGTGGAATCGTGTACGACAGCGGCATCACGGAGTCCATTCCCGCCTTCGTGCGCGGGTATCGCTGGCTCGCGCTCGTCCTGATGGCCACGTACTTCCTGAAGTCGGTCGTCGTCGAAGGGTTGGTCGTTCAGACGAAGGGGTTTCGCCAGAAGATCGAGCGCACGCGCGGCCAGGTGTGGCGGACGGTCGCCGCCGCCAACGTCGCCACGTACCTCTTCGTCGCCCCGGTGTTCTATTTCACGACGCGACCGCACTTTGGCGGCCTGGAGACGACGTTCGACACGCACTGGACGGCGAACGCCGACGCGGTGGTCTGTTTCATCGACCCCGACGACCACTTCATCAAGAGCGTGCGGCTCGACGGGACCGGGGCGCGCACGCTCGTGCCCCATCCGGCGAGCGGTTTCCTCATGAGCGCCGACGCCCGCGCGTTCGTGTACCAGGGGCAACGCCCGGATAGCGCGTTGTACGGCTATCGGGTCGGGGAAACTGTGCCGCGCCTCATCTGCAAGAGCGAGATCTCCTCCAAGATGTCCGAGTTGGGTCTCTCGGCGGACCACAGAGAAGTCTTGTTCTGCAAGACCGGGCGCTGGGACGACGACGGTCACGCCGACGTCGCTGTTTGCCGCTTCGATCTGGACACCGGCGAAACAACGGTCGTGACGACCTTCCGCCGTGAATCGATGGCCCACGTTGCGGCCTGGTCGGCGGATGGGCAGCTCATCTACGTCCAGACCGATACGAATGTCGTGAGTGTGTTCTCGGCCGCGCCGCCACACACCCAGCACGACAACCTGAAAGATGACCTGCCGCCGGCCGAGCTGTTGGCCGAAAACTACGCCACGGCGGAGGGCCGCTGGTCGGACCAGCGCCACGGCTTGCTCGTGGCGTCCTATCCCCATCTGATGGGCGGGTTGCGCTTCGAGCGGAATGGGCAGCGCTTCCTGGTTGTGAAGAACGAATACGGCCTTCTGGACCTCGGGCTGCCAACCCCGCAGACCCCGACATTCCTTCCGCGCGGCAGCGAGTTGCCGGTCGACTGGGGTGAGCGACTGTACGTTCTCGACTATGAACGCCGGCGGATCGGTCTGTTGACCCGCGGCGGGTGCTACGCGCTCCGCACGCCGCGGTTCCGGGTGTCCTTTGAGCAGCCGGATTGTCGTTGGTGGTGATCAGTAGGTGCCGCAGCGCGCCGGACGCGGCCCCAAGATCCGGTCAAGCGGGAACCGGAGAATCGTCAGCTTGGCTGTCCGCGAGGAACTCGACCCTCCCCCAACCCCTCCCTGGAAGGGAGGGGGGGGTGTGCGGCAACGTCCGTCGCCCACTCACGAACAGGTGCCCTCATGGATGCGCTCCGTGATTCGGATGTGCGGTTCGACGTGTTGAAGCGCAAGCGGATCGCCGTCGTCGGCTTCGGCTCCCAGGGCCGGGCCCAGGCGCTCAACCTGCGCGAAAGCGGCTGCGACGTGCTCGTCGCCCTACGGGCGGGCAGCCCGTCCGCCGCCGCGGCGAGACAGGCGGGGCTGACGGTCGCCAACCTGCCCGACGCGGTGCGGTCCGCCGACATCGTGATGCTGCTGATTCCCGACGAGCGGCAACCCGAAGTCTACGCCCGCGACATCGCCCCGCACCTGAAACCCGGCGCCTACCTCGGCTTCGCCCACGGCTTCGCGATCCACTTCCGCCGGCTCGTGCCCGCCGAGAGCGTCAACGTCTTCCTCTGCGCCCCCAAGGGCATCGGGCCGATGGTCCGCCGGCAGTACGAGGCCGGCCGCGGCGTGCCGGCCCTGATCGCCGTCCATCAGGACCCCACGGGCGACACGCGCGACGTGGCCCGCGCCTACGCCGCCGCCCCGCACCAACACTACCCCCCGCCCGGTTCGAACAAGACCGACCGGGCCGTGGCAGGATTGCTGGCCATGTCGAACATCATC
>CAYWYJ010000060.1:0-21674 GCA_964462635.1 uncultured Planctomycetales bacterium | reverse complement strand
CGAGAAATCGTGGCGGACGGCGGCCAGTTCGGGCCCGATGGCGGCGTTCACGCCGGCCGCCTGCGAGAGGTGGCGACGCAGCACTTTCGCCGCGGCTTGACCCTCCGTGACCTCCGCGGTCGGCAGACCCCACAATCCCGACAGCGGGCCGTCGTCGGAGCGCTCCACCAACAGCAGCCGTGGCCCACGCCGCGCCAGCGCCGCGGCCAACGTGACCGTGCGGGCGGCGCGGCGTGGTCTCCGCACCGGCAGGTCCGCTTGCACACCCGCGGTTCGGGCGGCGCAATGGTCGCGCACCGGGCATTCCGGGCAGCGCGGGCGTCGCGGCGTGCAAACGCGGGCGCCAAGCTCCATGAGCGCCTGGTTGAAATCGCCCGGCGAGCGGCGGTCCAGGAGCGCGTGCGCGAGGCGCTCCAACTCGCGGCGCGTGGCGGCCGCTTCGAGCGGTGTGTTGATGCAGAACAGGCGGCACAGCACCCGCTGCACGTTGCCGTCGAGCGCGGCGGCCGGCTCGCCGAACGCGATGCTGGCGATGGCCGCCGCGGTGTAGGGTCCGACGCCGGGGAGCTGACGCCACTCGGCCGCGGTGCGAGGGAAACGGTCGCCGTCGTCGCGGACGATTCGCTGGGCGGCCTGGTGCAGGTGACGGGCCCGCGTGTAGTAACCCAGTCCTTCCCAGAGCTTGAGGACCCGTTCGAGGGGTGCCGCGGCCAGCGCCCGGACTGTCGGAAACGCGGCCAGGAACCGTGCGTAATACGGCCGCACCGTCCTGACTTGCGTCTGTTGGAGCATGATCTCCGACAGCCAGATGCGGTACGGGTCGTTGGTCTCGCGCCACGGCAACGCCCGCTTCGTCCGGCGGTACCAGGTGAGCAGTGCGCGGCGAACAGGCGGGATCCGTGCCCCGGGGTCCGAGCGTCCGAGGTCGGCGGCCCGGCTGTCAGGGGGGCGTCGGCAGGACGAGGCCCCCGCCGGGCCGGGATAGCGACGGGGCCGCATCGTCAAACTGACTCCCCACGCGCCAGGCGCGCGAACATCTCGCCGCGCTGACGATAGTCCGCGAACTGGTCCCACGAGGCACACGCGGGTGAAAGCAGGACGGCGTCGCCCGGCCGCGCGTGCTGCCGACACGCCGCGACGGCGGCCGGCAGGTCGGGGCAGAGCTCCGCGTTGCCGCCGGCGGCGCGGATCAACTCGGCCAGCCGCGGCCCGGTCGTGCCGAGGCAGGCGGCGAAGCGGCTGCGGCGCGCGGCCTCATGGGCCACCGGGGCGAGATCGCTGCCCTTGTCATAGCCCCCGAGAATCACGACCAGGGGCCGCTCGAACGCCCGCAGGGCCGTCAGCGCGGACTCCGGCGTCGTGGACTTGGAGTCGTCGTAGTACGCGATCCCGTCGCGGTCCGCAACCCTCTGCAACCGGTGCGGCAGGGCCTGATACGTCGCCAGGGCAGCCAGCGCCACTTCATTCGGCACGCCCAGCACGTGCGCCACCGTCAACGCCGCCGCCGCGTTCTCGCGATTGTGCCGCCCGGGCACGTCCAGCCGCAGGGCGTCCCACCGCCGCCGCTCGCCGGCCTCGGCCGACGTGTCGAGACCACGAACGGCGACGGGCACGTCGCCATCGAGGCCGTAGCACCAGGTGTTCGCCGCCGGACTGACGAGTTCGCCAAGTGCCCGCGCCAGCTCCGGCGTGTTCTGTAGCACCACCGCGTCGCGCGCGCGGTCCTGAAAGCGGACGATGTTGAGCTTCGCGTCGCGGTAGGCGTCGAAGCTACCGTGCCAATCGAGGTGATTCGGGGTGATGCGGGTCACGACCGCGACGTGCGGGCTCCAACGCACCAGCGGCGTGCGCTGGAGCTGGAAGCTGGACAGTTCCAGCACCACGAGATCGTCGGCGGTGATCCGACCGAGACCGTCGAGCAGCGAGCGGCCGATGTTGCCGCCGACCCACACGCGGGCGGGGGAGCGCGGGGACGTGGGGACGTGGGGACGTGGGAAGGTGGGAACGTGGGAAGGTGGGGACGCTGGAATGTGGGGACGTGCGGACATGGGGACGGCCGCGCGACGCGCGTTCCGGGCCTCCCCGCTCCCCGTTCCCCGTTCCCTGTTCCCTGTTCCCCGTTCCCTGTTCCCTGTTCCCCGTTCCCTGTTCCCTGTTCCCCATTCCCTGTTCCCTGTTCCCCGTTCCTCGTTCCCCGTTCCCTGTTCCCCGTCCCCTGCCGCCTGCTCCAGCACATGCCCAATCATCGCGGTAATCGTGCTCTTACCGACGCTGCCCGTGATACCCACGATGCGGGCCGGGCAACGCTCGACGAAGAGGTTGATCTCGGTCGTGATCGGCACGCCGGCATCGCGGGCCACACGCAGCAGCGGCGAGCTTTCGGGAACGGCGGGGTTCACGACGACCACATCGACGCCGCGGAAGTCCCGCTCGTCATGTCCGCCGAGGTGCAGCGTCACGTCCAAGTCCGCGATCTCGCGCAGCGATGTCGCCAGCCGCTCGGCCGGCTCCTTGTCGGTGACGGTCACCCGGGCGCCGGCAGCGGCGAGCCACCGCGTCACGCCCACGCCGCCGCCGAAGCGACCGAGCCCCATCACCGTAACCTGCCGACCCTTCCAATCCTGGATCATGGGTGCCTGTCCTGCTACGCTCCCGGCATGAGCACGCTGCGCATTCGCCGCGCGGCGCCGGCCGACGCCGACATCATCGTCGCGGCCAACGTCGCCATGGCCGCGGAGACCGAGGGCCGGCCGCTCGACCGCGCGCGGGCCGCGGCGGCGGTCCGCCGGGCGCTGGCCGACGCCACGCTGGGAGTGTACTGGCTGGCGGAGCGTGACGGAAACGTCGTCGGGCAGCTCCTGATTACGACCGAGTTCAGCGATTGGCGCGACGGCGTGTTCTGGTGGATTCAGAGCGTCTACGTGCTGCCCGCGGCCCGTCGCACCGGCGTCTATCGCGCTTTGCACGAGCGCGTGGTGCAAGAGGCCCGCCGGACGCCCGGCGTCTGCGGCGTCCGCCTGTACGTGGACTGGCGCAACGCCGCGGCGCAGGCCGTGTATCGCCGGCTGGGGATGCACGAGACGGAGTATCGCCTGTTCGAGGCCGACTGGAGCACGGCGTAGTCGGACAACCGTGCGGGAGACGCGGCGCGGGAGGGCGAGGCCCCCGCCGAGCCGCGGCTGGCCCGGAGACTCGCCCTCCCCGCGGCCCGACCGCTACGGGCCGGTCAGCAGTCGCACAAACGGGTTGATGTCGCCGAAGTCCACGCGGCCGTCGCCGTTGATGTCGCCGGTCTTGATGTCACAGTTCGGAAACGCCGCCGCGTAGCCCGCCGGGTTGGTCAGTGCCAGCACGAACGGGTTGATGTCGCCGAAATCGACGTGCCCATCGCAGTTCAGGTCGCCGCGGGCCCAGCGCTGCGGGGCGTAGACGCCGGTGTTCCGGGCGTCGCCGAAGCGCATCGGCCAGTCGGCGCGGTGCCGCAGGGCCGGGGCGGTCGTCTTCCAGGCATACGCCCAGCCATCCATCGTGGCCGCGACCAGATCAAAGAAGCTGTCGCCGTCGATGTCCCCGACCGCCACGCCCGAGATCGACGCCGTGTGCATGGTCTTCGGGTACCCGTCGAGGACCACGCCGGTGTGGGCCACCGCATAGAGTGCCCCCTCATCCGTGGCCACGATGACATCCTGGAACCCGTCGCCGTCCACGTCGGCGATCGCCGGGAAGCCCTTCGGCCAGCCGGCCACCGTCACCGGCCAGCCGGGCAGCAGCGTGCCCGTCGCCATGTCGATTGCCCAGAGCTGTTTGGTGCCGACAAACCGCAGGTGCGACGTGGCGATGATCTCCGGCTTCCCGTCGCCCGTCAGGTCGCCCAGGTTGACCGCGAAAATCTGGAGCGTCGGGGCGATCGTGATCGGGAACCCCGCGTAGGGCGTCCCGTTGTGGTGGTAGCACCGCACATAGCCGCTGG
The DNA here is from genome assembly GCA_964462635.1 of uncultured Planctomycetales bacterium. Lineage (GTDB taxonomy): Bacteria > Planctomycetota > Phycisphaerae > UBA1845 > Fen-1342 > JBFMAI01. The sequence continues at coordinate 17,704 of CAYWYJ010000060.1, read as the reverse complement.
AGCTGTCGTAGTCACCGAAGAGTATCTCAAGGTTCCGATCGCCGTCGAGGTCGGCCGCGATGGGGGGTTCGGTGGCCGCGTAACCGGGGCCGGACATCAGGTTCACGGGGTAGCCGGGCTTGGCCGTGCCGTCCGAGTTGAACGCGTGCAGCCGCAGATACGGGCTCAGCCACGACACCGCGAACATTTCGGCGGTGCCGTCGCCGTCGAGGTCGCCGAAATACAGCGAGATGACGTTCTCGGCGGGGTCGAGGTCGCGGGTGAACAGGCGGTTGCCGAGGTGGTCGAGCTTCGAAATGCGGTAGTGGACGAAGTTGTTGCCCTTGGTGTGGGCCGACCACGCCTCCAGCACGTTGTCGCCGTTGGTGTCGCCCAGCACGAAGGCCGTGTCCAGGGCGTTCGAGTTGTCATCCGGGGCCCGCTGCGGATAGCCGGGCAGGTCGGTCCCGTTCGGCCGCTTGCCGTTGAAGCACCACATCACGGACGATCCGGCCCACCAGTCGCGCAGCGTCCAGACGATTTCCGGGACGCCGTCGCGGTCCATGTCGCCGACCGACGGCCCGGGCTTGTTCCCGTTCGTCCCGTAGCCCATGTACTGCTGCTCGACCGTCGGCCAGCCCGGCAGGAACGAGCCGTCGCCCTTCAGCCCGAACGTATTGCCGCCGGTCATGAAGATCTCCTCGGCCTTGTCGCCATCCACGTCGGCCAGCGTCGGCGTGTACGGGTAGCCGCTGCTGGCCAGACCGAGATCGAGCGGCCAGCCGGGGAGCAGGTCTGCGTCGGGATTGACGCCGACCAGGCCGCGGACGTGCAGCCGGCCGGGTTCCAGCGGCACCGCCACCAGGTCTCCAGCGGCCGGAGTCAGAGTTCGCGGCATCAGCCAGGCTGGCGGAGACCCGAAGACCTCGTCGCCCGCCGGGCACGTGAAGCCCATGGTCACCAGCACGGCCCCCAGACAGAGTGCCGAACGCATGCTTGTCCTCCTTCTTTCCCGGGCCGGTTCCCGCACGGAACCGGCGCCCAGCTCAGGTTCCCCGCAGACAACGTCAACTTCGCACACGATGTGCGGCGGCCTGCCCGCCGCCGTATCGCCGGCCGGCGTGGGCACCGCGCTCCCGAAGGCGGCGCCGAACGGGGCCGCCTTTCATTGTACCGTCAGGGCGGCGGGGATCGCGCTGGCCAGTTTCGGCTTTTGCGGGAGAGGGTCTGACCACGGACTGTCGCAAGCGACGACCAGCGAGTCCGTGGGTGGACACGAGCGTGCGTGCCCGGGCACCAACCGGCCCGTGGGGAGCCCCGCTGGGGCGTTTGAGTGTAGCCCCGGGCGGCAGCCCCGGCATCACGGCGTGATCCCCCCACGGGAGCCGCCGCCGGGGGCGATTGAAGCCTCAGCCGCCCGCGTAGGCTTCTCGCCGGCACCACGGAATCTAGTCGCAACCACGTAGCCCCCGCCGCCGTTGGCCCGCTGCGCCGGCCCGCGGTATGCTGCGCTGCGCGACGGTGACGATCATGGAGCGTCGCAGGGCCAACGAAATGACCGCGGGCGAAGCGGACAATTACCTGATCGAGGCGGTGCGGCGGGGCGACGCCCAGGCTTGGCAAGAGGTCATCGACCGCTACCAGGGGCGGCTGCTGAGCTTCGCCCGGCGGATGCTGGCCGAGCGCGGCGACGCGGATGACATTGTGCAAGAGACGTTCCTGGGCCTGCTGCGGAGCCTGCCCACCTACGACCCCAGCCGTTCGCTGGAAACCTACCTGTTCGCCATCGTCCGGCACAAGCTGCACGACCATCTGCGGCGGCGGCCGCCGGGCGGGCGGCAGAGCCTGGACCAGCTTGACCCGGATGAGGCCCCCGAGGCGTGGATCGACGCGGAGACCCCCAGCGGTCACGTCGCCAGCCGTGAGCGCTTGTCGTCGCAGCGGGCGGCGCTCGTCGCGAGCCTGCGAAGCTGGGTGGAGCAGTGCATCGAGCGCCGCCGCTTCCAAGACCTGATGGTGATCGAGATGCTGGTGGTGCTCGGTCTGCGGAACAAGGAGGTGGCCGCCGACCTCGGGCTGACGGAGACGGCGGTCGCGGGCATCAAGTTCCGCGTGTTGGAGCAGTGGCGCGAGTTCACCCAGGCGGCGCCGGGGGCGGACGAATGGACCGAGGCGGCCCTGGCGGCGGACAGCACGGTCGGCCGCGTGTGGCGTGAGGAGGGCATTTCGTGCCTGAAGCGTTCCACGTTGGGGCGGTACCTGCTGGGCGTGCTTGACGACGACTGGAACGCGTACGTCGATTTTCACGTGCGCGAGGCGGATTGCGACCGCTGTCAGGCCAACCTCGAGGACTTGCGCAGCGAGGACGCGCGCGACGCGGCGGCGCACGAACAGCTCCGGCAGCGCTGCTTCGCGTCCAGCGTCGGGTTTCTCTCGCGGCTTCCTGAAGCGGAGGCGTGAAACCCGCGGCCCACGGGGCGGGAATCAGGGCGCTGGGCCCGCGGCCGGGGCCGAAGTGGGAAGCGAGGCGGGGGCCGACTCCGTCGCTGGGGCACGTTGCTGCACGGCACGTTGCCGCAACTCCTCCAACCATCCCGAGTCGCCGGCGAAACCGGGAGCGGGCGGGTGCCTTTCGAGGGCAGCGATCGCGGCCAGCGCCGGATCCACGCGCCCCTGCGTCAAGACGTTCTCGATCTCGTCCTGAGCAGCTTGCCGCAGGGTTTGAACGTCGACCAACCCGGCCGCATTCGCCAAGGCCGCCGCCACGGTCTCGTCGTAGCACCCCTGGGCCACGGCGGTGCGCAACAGGTCCGCGGCCACCCGGGGCGTGGCGTCCGAGCGCGCCGCCGACAAGTCCGCCAATGCCGCGACGTACGTTGCCACGGCTTCGGCGGACTGACCCAGGCGGGACCGCTGAGCGGCCAGCCGCCAGCGCAACGCCCCCATGCGGACCGGGTCGACCGGCTCAGCCTCCTGCGCCGCGCGGAGCAAGCGTTCGAGGAGGTCCGCAACCCGCCCGGCGGCAGTGCCGCCGTTGACCGCGACGTGGTCCAGCCAACGCTCGGTGTCGGAGAGCGGTCCCGCGGCCAGCGCGTCGATCAGGCCGCGCCACGCGGTCTGTCGGAGGGCCTCGTCCGGCTCCTGGGCGGAGACGGCGCGGTCCCAGAGCGCCCAGAGCTGGCGGTCGCTGCCGCTGTGGGCGACGGCGGCCAGGGTCTCGATCGCGGTCTTGCGGACGCCGGCGTCGGGGTCGGCGGACGCGGTCGCCAGGACTTCGCCCCACTGCGGGCTGCGCAGGGCCGCCAGCCCGCGGACCGCCGCCTGCCGGACGACGACGGGCTCCTGACGGTCGATGGCGGTGGCGAAGGCCAGTCCGCAACGGGGGTCCGCCAAGTTGCCCATCGCCCACAGCGTGCGCTCGCGCAGCGCCACCTGCCCGGTTTGCGCCCGCTCCAGCACGCCCAACAGGGCCGTGACCACCGTGTCACGGATCGGGCCATTAAGCACGCCGCGTTCGACCAGCCGCCCCAGGGCGGCCACGGCCTCCGTGGCACACGCTTCGTCGGACTCGTTCAGCGTGGCCAGCAGGACGTCGACCGCGGCCGCATTGCCGACATAACCCAGCCCATTGAGCAGCGCGAGGCGGACTTCCCGGGTGCGGGCCGTGGGGAGCATGTTCAGAAAGCGCTCCGCGTCCGCGGGCTCGCGGAAACTCGCGGTGGTCTGGACGGCGGCGGCCTGCTCCCGGGCCTCCGCGCTGGCGGTCTGGTTCCGAATGCGCTCCTGCAACTCGGCCGGTAGGGTCTTGCCCTCCGCGAGGTGGAGCTGCGCCAAACGCAGCCCGAGGAGCCGCATGGTCGTCGACGTGTCGCTCAGGTAGCCCGTCAGCAGCGCCAAGCGTTCCGCTTCCGCGGCGCGAAGAAAGCCGGCTTCCAGCACCCGTGCCAGCCGCGACTCCGCCGCCTCCAGCCGGCGTCGCGTGTCGCGGTCTTTGCGAATCAGACGTTCGATCTGCTCCTGCTGCCAGGTCTCCACGGGCAAGCCCCGACTGCGCTCCCACCAGGCGCGGGCCGCCGCCGCGTCGTCGCCGAAGTCCATCGCCGTGGCCTGGCCCAGGGCCGCCAGCGCGGCCTGGACCACCACGCCGTCCGGGTCATCCAACGCCGTCGCCAGGATCGCCACCGCTTCCCGCTCGGTCATCAGGCCGAGGGCAGACAGCGCCGCCAGCCGCGCCGGTCGTGATTGGCGCGCGTCGAAGACCAGTTGCTTCAACCGCGCCATCACTTCGGGTTTGCGGTAGGCTGCCAACGCGCCGGCGGCCGCCTGGCGGACCGCGGCGTCGGGGTCGCCCAGCATGGTGACCAGCGGCTCGACGTACGCCGGCGCCAGCGTGGCCGGCCGTTCCGCCAGCGCGGTGGCGATGGCGACGCGGGCCGGGCCGTTCGGGCCGCTCAGGACCGCGGCCAGGCGCGGCGGGGTCTCCGGCCAATCCTGCAACAGCAACTCCCGGGCGATCGTGAGCCGCACCTCGGGCGTATTGGGCCCCTCGACCAGGGCGATCAGGTCGTTCAGCCGCTCCAGACGTGTCGGGGCCTCGCGAGTGGTCGGTTGCGACGCCGGCTCCTGGCCGTAGGCCCACGCGGCCAACCCGGCCAGCGCGACGAGGACCACGTTCGCAACTCGCGTCCGGTTCACGTGAACAGCACCAACGGCGGCCGACGTTCTGACAGACCCAAGACAGCGGCCGGCGGTTAGCCCGGCGTCGGCCTCCCGCGGACGGTCCCGCCGCGCAGGAATTGCCGCGACCGCGGGGCTCGGGCGGCCCAGTATACTGACACTGCCGTCCCCTTTATACCCTATACCTTAATCGCCGTTACGGGCTCACCGATAAAGTGGCAGAGGCCGCGAATCGTCTTGCCAACGGCGGCGGCTGGGTCTATCGTACTGCCCGGAAGGCCGGTGCCCGTCGGGCATCGGTTCCAGGGTGACGGACCGGGACGGGCCGAGTTGTGTGACCGGCCGGACCCGGGCCGGGGAAGGACGTGCCGATGACACGCAGCGTTTGTATCGCGTTGATCGTGGTGGCGGCGTGGGGCCTCTCGACCGCCCAAGCGGGCTTCTGGCAGGATGTGTTCAATGGTCTGGGCGTGCTGGCAACGCCGAGCGGTTATCCGTTACAGGACGCCGGCGACGGCAGCCTGGTCAACGGTGCCCGCAACGGGCGCGTGCGGATCATGCCCAACGGCCTCGGCGGGGGGTATCGGCTGGAGCTGGATCGGCGTTTCGGCGCCGACTCGCGCGGTCGCCCGGAGACGTTCCGGTACGGCGGCGTTGAGATGACTCTGGAGGGGGAGCTCCAGGGCACGGCCGGCTACAACAACTGGGGCGACAAGTTCCGCTCCGGCTTCGCGGACCTCACGATCAACAACTTGGCCTACACGCTGAAAACGGTCAGTAACGCGCAGGACGTCGAGCTCACCGGCACGCTCAATGTCCAGCAGGAATTGGAAATCAACGAGGCGGGCTTCTATTCCCTCACGCTGAACGTCGCGAACACCGACTCGGAGTTCAAGATCGACGGCGTGGCCGTCCGCGACAGCAAAGTCGGCAACTTCAACGTCGGGCCGATCGTGCTCCAGGGCAACATCTTCGTCGATGCCGTTGGCGTGCTGCTCGGCAGCCTCGGCGTGGACATCTCCGGGCTGCAAGAGGCGTTCCCCGGCTCGCCGATGGGCGACATCGTCGCCGCGCTGGCGGGTGACCTCCAGCAGGCCCGCGTGGTCGCGGGCACGACCGCGCAGAAGGAGCTCGCGCCGCTGCTGCTCGAGTCGGTGCTGGGGCGCGACGGACAAGCGGGCGAAACGCTGCTGGCCGGCCTGCGCGACGGCACGATCACCAACACCGTCGCCTCAGACTCCGAGTCGCCGCTCCGCGTGCCGGAGCCGGGCACGCTGCTGCTGGTCGCCTTGGGTGGGTTGACGTTCCGGCACCCCCGCCGGGCCGCCTGAGCACGGTCACGAGAACACATTCACGACTTTGACGCCGCGTCGGATTCTTCATCCGACGCGGCGTTCGTTATGTGGCCCGGCACACCGCTCTCGGGGGCGGCATCGAGCAGACCATAATCGTCCCGGGCGCGGCGGGCCGCGGCGGCCAAGGTGAGCAACTCCTCCAGTCGGGCGGCGACGGTGGACGCGGCGTCGCCCCGTTCCGCCGCCGACTGCGCGTCGTGAACCAGGCCGGCGATGGCTTCGTAGCCGTACGTCTCCGCGTCGGCCATCAGGCGCTGACACGTCCGACCGAAATCGTGGGTGCGCCCGGCTTGCCATAGCGCCTGGAGTTGACGGCACTCCGGATCAAGCCGGGAGAGGAACCGCAGGATCAGCGGACGCATGCGGACCTTTGCCCAGTGTGAGCTGAGCAGCGGCGGGCGATCGGCCGCGGCATTCCAGTCGCGTGCCAGATAGTCGTCGAAGAGGTCGGCCAGCCGGTCGAACGTGAGCGGCAGGCCCACAATGCAGTCGCACCCCTCGGTCCACGCCGCGAGCTCACCCACCGGCTCGCCGTCCGAGACCGCTTGATCGTCCAGCGCGACGAGCGGACCGGCATACCCCGCCGCCCGCAGGCCCGCGATAACGCCCGCCCCGCCGGCCCCGATGCGCACCATGACCAGATCGAAGTCCCCCCGCGCCGCCGTGGCGGCCGCGGCGTCCCGGTCGTGGGTGATTTCCAGGTGAATGCCGAGTTCGCCGGCCATCACGCGCAGTAGTTCCGCCAGCTCGTGCGAATCGGCGGCGACATCGACGCACAGCACGCGTCCGCTGAAGCGCGGCAAGTCGACGTGGGCGGTCGATTGCGGCTCGGGACCGCCCGTCTCCGGGACGAACCGGCGCACGTCGATCGGCCGGTAGAACGCGACGCCGACCTCATGGACCCGGCCGCGGATCAGGCGGCAGCGCACCACGCGCCCCGGAACGGTCACGTCACGCTGGTCGACGGTGCGCAGCGTGACATCGCAAACCGATCGCGTATGGACGAACGTCCCGTGCAGAAACGACAGGCCGCCCGGCCCGAGGTTATGGGGCTTTACCGCGAACGAGCCGACGCTGGCCCCCGGCTGCCGCAGCACGATGGTCACGGGACGCCCCCGGTAGCGCAGCCGACGGTGGGCGCGGCGATCACCGCCCGCGGACGCACGGCCCCCCGCGTCGAGCTCCGCGAGAACCGCCGCCTGCTCGTCGGGCGAAAGACGCGGCGTATCGCCGGCCGGCCACGGTCTGCTTGAGTCCGGGGGCATGGAGGGCCTCGCGCGGGCCTGTCGTCAGCCGCCGCGGAGCGTCCGCCGCAGGCCACACCACCTCGTATTCTTCGACTCGCGGGGAGCCACGGGCCATTACGAGAAGTCGCCGGGCCGACCGATAACGGCGTGCGCGGCGCGCGGCCGCGCGCAATTCGGCGGCGCACGTAGGAAGGGCAAACCTCCCGGCGAGCCGCGGCTCGGCAGGGGCCTCGCCCTCCCGCGCTGCCTGCTTGCGCGGGGAGGACTTAGACCTTCTCCGTGCGGTGCGCGGGGGTCGGGCTGGCCGGTGGTTCTTCCGGCGCGGCGGCCACTTCGTGGGGATACACGAGGGGTTCGCGGTAGTCCGCGTAGGCCCGGCCGAGGGCGGCGTGGACCAAGCCGACAAAGAAAGGCTGCGGCGACAACGGGCGGCTGGTAAGCTCGGGATGCGCCTGCGTGCCGACGTAGTACGGGTGCAACGCCGGGACCAACTCGAGGATGTTCATGATTTCCGCCCGGGGCGACTTGCCGGAGAAGATCATGCCGGCCGCCTCCAGTTGCGGAATGTAGCGCGGGTCCACCTCATACCGGTGACGGAAGCGCATGCGGGTCCGCGCGCCGAACATCCGCTCGGCCAGCGTCCCCGCCTTGACCGCCACATCGTGCCCCCCCAGCCGCATCGTGCCGCCCAGCCCCTCGATTTCCTTCTGCTCCGGCAGCAGGTTGATGACCGGGTGGCGGCACTCGTTGTCGATCTCCGTCGAGTTGGCATCCTCCAGCCCGACCACGTTCCGGGCGAACTCGATCACCGCCATCTGGAAGCCGTAGCAGATGCCCAGGCACGGCAAGCCGTGCATCCGGGCGTACTTCAGGCAGGCGATCTTGCCCTCGGCCCCCCGCGTGCCGAACGCCCCGGGCACGATGATGCCGTGCAGGTCCTTGACCGATTCGGCGGCGGTCTCGTCCGTGAGCTGCGACGTGTCCACCCACCGCGTCTGCACCTTGCAGCCCAGATAGACGCCGGCGTGCTCCAGGGCCTTGAGGATGCTCGCGTACGCATCGCGCACCGCCGTGTACTTGCCCGTGATGCCGATCATCACTTCGCGCGTGGCGTTGCGCAGACGCGTGAGATACTGGACCCAGTGCTCGCGGGCCGCGCGCTCGCCGTCCTCATCGACCCGGGGCCTGAGCTCGAGCCACTCCATCACCGCCCGGTCGTAGCCGGCCCCGCGCAGCAGTTCCGGGATCAGGTACACGCTCTCGCAATCGTGCATGCTGAAGACCCGCTCGGGCGGCACGTTCGAGAACAGCGCGATCTTCTCGCGCACTTTGCGCGTCACGGGCGTGTGGGCCCGGCAGGCGATGATGTGCGGCTGCACGCCGCACTCCAGCAGCCGTCGAATGCCGAGCTGGGCGGCCTTGCTCTTCTGCTCGCCGAGGATGACCGGTTCAAGCACGTAGGTCAGGGCGACGAAGCACACGCTTCGCTGCCCCTCTTCGAAGGCGAGCTGCCGCATGGCCTCGATGTAGTGCGCGTTTTCCACATCGCCGACGGTGCCGCCGATTTCGACGAACACCACGTCGGCCTTGGTGGCCACCGCCAGCTCGCGCAGGCGGTTCTTCACCTCCCCGGTCACGTGCGGGATCATCTGCACGTCGCGGCCGAGATACGCGCCGGTCCGCTCGCGTTCGAGCACCCGCCGGTACACCTGTCCGTTGGTGATGAAATTGAGGCGGCTGAGGTTCTGGTCCAGGGCCCGCTCGTAAGTGCCCAGGTCCATGTCGCACTCGGTGCCGTCGTCGAGGACGAAGACCTCGCCATGGCGGAAGGGGTTCAGCGTGCCGGAGTCGATGTTGAGGTAGCCCTCCAGCTTGACCGGGGCGACGACCAGTCCCTTGTCCTGGAGGCACCGCGCTAACGAGGAGCTAAAGATCCCCTTACCCAGCCCGCTGATCACCGTGCCGAAGACCACGACGAACTTCGTCGAGCCGACCTTGTAGCCCGCGGGCAACGGCAGGTAGAACTCCGTGTCCCCGGACTGGTCGCGGATCGACTCTAGCAACCGGTCAGCGTCCATGGGCGCATTCTACCTTGGGTCGGCCGAAGTTTCCTGTCGGCGGAGTGAACCGGCCGCTGGGTTCAGGGCCGCCGGCGCTGCCGAGCGACGAACTGCTCATAATCCCGCGGCGTGTCGATGCCGACGCACGCGTGTTCGACGATCTCGACCGCCAGCGCGACGCCGCGTTCCAACACGCGCAACTGCTCCAGCTTCTCAACCTGCTCCAACACGCCCGGGGGCCAGGCGGCGAGCGTCAGCAGAAACGAGCGGCGGTAAGCGTAGACGCCCAGGTGCAGCAGGCACGCCGCGGGTCGCCCCGCGGCGCCGGCGTCTCGCGGGTATGGTATCAGCGCCCGGGAGAAATACAGCGCCCGGCCCGCCGAATTGACCACCACCTTGACCGCGTTGGGGTCGCGCGGGTCGGCGTCGGCGGGGAAGGGGCAGGCCAGCGTGGCTATCGGACATTCGGTGGGCTCGCGGGCCAACCGTTCGGCCAGCCGGTCGAGGTAATCGGGCTCCAGTTCTGGTTCATCGCCCTGGACATTTAGAATGATGTCTTCGTCCCCGCCCGGCAGCCCGCGGACGACCTCCGCGATGCGGTCGGTGCCGCTCGGGTGGTCGGGACGGGTCATCACCGCGTCGCCGCCGAAGCTCCGCACCGCCGCCGCGATGCGCTCGTCGTCGGTCGCGACGAGACAGCGGCGCACCCGCCGGGCGCGGCCGACCTGTTCGCAGACGTGCTGGATCAGGGGCTTGCCGGTCTCGTGGGCGAGGGGTTTTCCGGGGAAGCGGGTGGAGGCGTAACGCGCGGGGATGATCGCGAGCACGTCCATGCGACGATCCGCGGTCGCCGGGAGAACCACGTCGGCGCCGGGCGCATGATACCGGCGGCTGTGGGGCGTGCAATCCGCAGCATGCATGGCCCAATCGGCGGAGCGCGTGGCCTACGCACTCGGTTCGGAAAGCGCAGCGAGGTGCGATCGGCTTCCACGGCCGGCAGTGTTGGCAGCATGGCAGCTAACGGGTACGCTTTGGGGCAGTCTCCACGAGGTTCCGCGACGTGATCACGCGAATCGAGATCGAAGGGTTCCGCAGCATTGAGCGCCTGGACTTGGCGATGGAACCGTTGACCGTCCTCATCGGTCCCAACGGGAGCGGCAAGTCGAATCTGCTCGATGTGTTCGCCTTGATGTCCGCTGCGTCGGCAGGGGGGCTCGCCGAGGCCCTTACGATACGGGGTGGATACGACCTGATTCGGTTCCGAGGCGCGAGTGAGGAGCGGGTCTTCTTCGCGCTCGATTTCTCCGCCAACGGCACGTTTGCGGAAGAAGGCGCGGACGTACATTACAAGCTTCAACTGCGTCCGTCGGGGAGCGTGGCCCGAATCGGCTTTGAGCAAGTCTCCGTCGGACCCAAGCCCGGCTACACGGCACCGATGTTCGTTGCGCATCGCAAGCTCGATTCCTGTACGTTCCGCAACAAACTGTCGGGTAACCGGGAGGAGCCCAAGGGACTCGAGTCGGAGTCGGAACTGGCCATCTTCCAGGTCAAGGACCAGACGGCATACCCGACGCCGTACAAGCTGGCCCGGGAGATGTCCGCATGGCGCCTGTACCCCCCCATCACAACGGTCCCGGACGCCCCGGTGCGCCGGCCGCAACTCCTGCGATCGGGGCTTCGGCTGGCTGCCGATGGCAGCAACCTCGCGTCCGTGCTGCACGCGATCCAGAACCAGAGCCCCGCTGTCTGGGAAGAGCTGTGTGACCTACTCCGGACCGCCTGTCCTGGCTTCCGCCACTTGTCGTTCCCGCCCGAAGGTGGTGACGGCATGGTCGTCCTGCGGTGGTGGGAGGAGCCGTTTGCCCGGGAATACGGCTTCTCGGCCAACTTGCTCTCCGACGGCACACTGCGCCTGCTGATGATCCTGGGCATCCTGCTCTCGCCCGATCCCCCGCCGCTGGTGTGCATTGACGAGCCGGAACTGGGTCTGCACCCCGATTGGGTAAAGCTGGTGGGTGAGCAGCTTCAAGCCGCCGCCACCCGCACGCAGTTGGTGGTGGCTACCCATTCTCCGGAACTGGTGTCGAAACTCAGCCCTTCCCAGGTCGTCGTCATCGAGAAGGACGACGGTCGTACCGTGGCCAACCGCCTGACGGACGCCGAGTTCAAGGAGTGGCTGAACGAGTTTCGCCTCGGTGACTTGTGGCGTGCCGGGCATCTGGGGGGGCGACCGTGAGCGGTCTTCGAACGCGCGCCGCACGACGCATTGTCGTGTTGTGCGAAGGGGACTCCGAGGAACTGGCGGTCAAGTGGTTCCTCCGGCGCCAGCTGGAGGAAGCCGGCCTGAAAGGTGTCAGTCTGCACCCGATCAACCTGGCCGCCAAGCTCGAAGACATCTTCGTCAAGACGCGCCTGTTTCAGCACGAACCAGGGGTTGTGGCGGTGTTCACGCTGATCGATCTGTATGGCATGAACCGCGTTCGGCACGCGCCCGACACCACGCTGGACGAGCAAGTCGCGACCGTGCGCTACTGGCAGCGACAGGGTATACCAGACGTCCCAGGGAGCTTCTTTCACGCTCATGTGTGCGTGCATGACATTGAGGCCTGGTTTCTGGCGGAAGGCCAAGCGCTGGCCAAGCGCCTGAAGTACCGTTCGCTGTCCCCTTGTCCTCACGCCGAGAGCCTCAACTTGGTTGATCCGCCGAAATCCCGCGTCAACCAGCTCTTCCGGACCCATTTGCACCGCAGCTATCACGAAACCAGCGACGGCACGCCGCTCTTCAAGGACCTGTCGCATACGCCGATCTATGAAACCTGCCGGTACTACCGTGAGCTATACGATGACTTGCTGGCGGTTGCCAAGACCGCGCTAACGAACTGATGGCAATGGACGACCTCTCCAGGATACGCAACATCGGCATCGCCGCGCACATCGACGCCGGCAAGACCACGACCACCGAGCGCGTGCTGTTCTACAGCGGCACGATCCACCGCATGGGCGACGTGGACGACGGCACCACGATCACCGACTTCGACGTCGAGGAGCAGCAGCGCGGCATCACGATCTACTCCGCCGCCGTCTCGCTCGCCTGGCGCGACTGCCGGATCAACCTGATCGACACGCCGGGGCACGTGGACTTCACCGCCGAGGTCGAGCGGAGCCTGCGGGTGCTGGACGGGGCGGTCGTGGTCTTTGATTCGAAGGAGGGCGTCGAGGCCCAGTCGGAGACCGTCTGGCGGCAGGCGGACAAATACAAGGTCCCGCGCATCTGCTTCCTCAACAAGATGGACAAGCTCGGGGCGGACTTTCACTACGCCCTGGGCACGATCCGCAGCCGCCTCGGGGCCAACCCCATCGCCATCCAGCTCCCGCTCGGCCAGGAAAGCACGTTTCGCGGCGTCATCGACCTCGTGACCATGCAGGCCCGCGATTACAGCCGCGGCGGCGACGGCACCAAGTTCGACGTAGTGGACATCCCGGCGGACCTGATCGACGAGGCCCGGCACTTCCGCCACGTCCTGGAGGAGAAGGTCGCCGAACTCGACGACGAACTAATGGGGAAGTACGTCGAGAACCAGCCGCTGACGGCCGACGAAATCCGCCAGGCGCTGCGCAAAGGCACGCTGAGCCGGCGTTGCCAGCCGGTGTTGTGCGGGTCGGCCTTGCGGTACATCGGCGTGCAGGGCGTGCTGGACGCGGTGTGCGACTACTTGCCGTCTCCGCTGGACGTGCCGCCGATCGAGGGACGCGACCCGGAAGACCCGGCCAGGATCGTGACACGCAAGTGCGACCCCGGGGCCCCGCTGGCGGCCCTCGTGTTCAAGGTCGTCGGCGATGCTCACGGCGACCTGCACTTCATTCGTGTCTACTCCGGCGTCCTGAAGGCCGGTTCGCGCGTGCTGAACGTCGGCCGCAAGAAGAAGGAGAACCTGCCGCAGATTTTCCGCATCTTCGCCAAGCGGCGGGAGAAGCTCGAGAAGGCCTCCGCCGGGGACATCGTCGCCGCCGTCGGGCTCAAGGAAACGCAGACCGGCGACACGTTGTGCGACACGCGCGGGGGGACGGTGCTGCTGGAGCGGATCGAGTTCCCCGAGACGGTCATCAGCCTGGCGATCGAGCCGCAATCCAGCGCCGACCGCGACAAGCTGCACGAGGTGCTGCGGATGCTGGCCCGCAGCGACCCCACGTTCGAGTGCCGCGTGTCGCAGGAGACGAGCCAAACACTCATCAGCGGCATGGGCGAGCTGCACCTGGAGGTCATCTGTCACCGGATCGAGCGTGACTTCGGCGTCAAGGTGAAGGTCGGCCGGCCGCGCGTCGCGTACCGCGAAGCGATTACGCGGGCCGCGGAGGCCGAGGGGCGGCTGGTCAAGCAGACCGGCGGCCGCGGCCAGTACGCTGTTGTACGCCTCCGCGTCGAGCCGTTCGTGCCCGCGCCGGGCGAGGAGCACTTCCGCTTCATCAACGCGATCACCGGCGGAGCGATCCGGGCGGAGTACGTGCGGGCGGTCGCGGAAGGCGTCCGGGAGGCGAGCCGCGCGGGGGCGCTGGGCGGGTTCCCGGTCATCAACGTCCAGACCACGCTGCTCGACGGCCAGGAGCACCCGGAGGATTCCAGCGACCTGGCCTTCGAGACCGCCGGCAGCATCGCGTTCCAGAAAGCCGTCGAGCAGGCCGGCCCCGTCCTCCTCGAACCCATCATGAAGGTCGAGGTCGTCACGCCGGAAGAGTACTACGGCGCGATCAACGGCGACCTGACGGCCCGGCGGGCGGTCATCACCGGGACCACGATGCGGGGCCGCAACCACGTGGTGACGGCGGAAGCGCCGCTGGCGGCCATGTTCGGGTATGCGACGCAGGTGCGTTCGCTGTCGCAGGGCCGGGCGTCGTACAGCATGGAACCGTGCCGCTACGAGCGCATGCCCGACAACCTCGCGCAACAGGTGCTGGGGATGCTCTGACGACGGGGGTGCCCCGCTTCTCTCGAAGCTGTCGCTTGACCCCCCTCCCTTTCAGGGAGGGGTTGGGGGAGGGTTCTAGCGTTCGCGATCAATCGTCTGCGTCGCGCCATCCCCACGTTCCCATGTTCCCGTGCGCTTTCTGCTGTCGGCCGGGGCACGTTAGAATGGCCCAGGGCGCTCGGCGCCGGAGCCGTGGCACTTCACATCGGGAGTGCTGGTTCGGGGCCGGCCGCGCGGAACAGGAGCAGGATCGTGCCGCACGTGATATGTGTATGTCCGTCCTGCCAGGCTCGGTACCGGGTCCAGGCCTCCAGCGCGGGCCGACGGGCCAAGTGCAAGAGGTGCGGAGAGGTGTTCACCACTCGGAATCCTGACGAGCAGGCGATGGTGACCTCCGCATCGTCGGAGATGCAGAGCGTCGTCGAGGGTTGCGCGCTCGGACAGCGCGACCCCGCCGCTGCGAGCGCTGCCACCGGTGAAGCCAGTCCGGCCGGGCGCTGTCCCGAGTGTCGTGCGACGATGGCACAGGGGGCAGTGGTGTGCGTATCGTGCGGCTACGACGCGCGAACACGACAGCGATACTCTCCAGCGCCACTCTCACGAGCGGACGAGAACACATCAACCGGCGCTGGCGAACAGGCTGCCAGGTCCAAGAACTCCCTCGCCCGAGGCTGCGTGCTCAGCGCCGCCGCCAGCGCGGTTGGAGGCGTTGCGTGGGTTGCGTTCGCCGTGCAAACGCAGCACGAATGGCTCTGGCTGGCGCTCCTGCCGGGCGGCCTGGCTGGGCTGGGAATGTACTATGGATACCGCGAGACGAGCTTCGGCGCCGGGGTCGCGGCCGGGGCCCTGGCGTTGATCAGCCTCGTCGTGTCTCGGACCATCATTGTGAACGCGCTATTTCAGCCCGGTGGAAGCCTGGGCGACTTGGTGGTGGCCGGCCTTCTGGCCACCGGGGGACTCTGGACGTTTGCAGTCTTCGGCCTGGCGTGCCTGACGGCGTTCCTTGTCGCTGGCTTCGGACTGGATTTCGTGAACGAGCTGCTTGGCCACTGAACCTGACGAGAAAGAAACCACGCGACCCGATTTCAGGCACGCGTGCGAAAGCGCCTGCGGTCGGCTTGCCGGATCGTCTTGCGGGCCGGGCTGTCGTCGAGCACTCCGACCCGAATCCGGAGACGCGGGAAGCTGGCGGCGCGGGGGACGGCGAAACGGGGACCATCGATTGCGAGTGCCGTGACTCTCGCCCGACCTGAAAGGCGGGGGGAGGGTCGCGGAATGGCCGCCTGCGTTCTTGGCCCCTGGGCCGCGCGGCCCGCTCGGGCCTCGGAGCGCGGCCGTGGTAACAGTCACAGCATGGCCGCCCAAAGCCGCGGCCATGCCACCCGACGACAACCTCGCCCAGCAGGTCCTCGGCATGCTCTGACGAGGTGGACTGAGCAGCGTGCATTGACCGCGACTCCGCCGCTCGCTACGGTCCGGCCACCATGTCCCAGCCGCCGACCGGCCACCTCGGTCCGATCGAAGCGCCTCGCCGTTCGCGCCGCGCGGCGTGGGTCGTGGCCCTGGGGCTGGGCGTCGTGGGGATCCTGCTGTTCGCGCGTTGGATCGAGGTCGCCGACACGGGCACCACGACCAGTGCCGCCGCCGCGGTCACCCCCGCCGCGCGCTACGGCGCGTGGGTGCTGACGCCGGCGGTCGTGACGATCCTGCTGGCCATCGCCCTGCGGCAAGTCGTCCCCGCGCTGTCGGTTGGTGTCCTGCTGGCGGCCATCATGCTCGCCCCGTTTCCGCGCGAGCAAGCCGCGTGCGGCCACGACCTGCTCGGCGCCGTCCGCCTGGCGACCGAGCACTACCTCGTCGCCGCCGTCGCCGACACCGGGCACGTCAAGGTCATCATCTTCAGCCTGCTGATCGGCGGCATGGTCGGCGTGATCGCGGCCAACGGCGGCACGGGGGCGGTGGTCAACGCCATCGCCCGCTGGGGGACGACCCGGCGGCGCGGGCAGACGGCGACGTGGGCGGCAGGCCTGCTCGTGTTCTTCGACGACTACGCCAACGCGATGATCATCGGGCCGGCGATGCGGCCCGTGTGCGATCGGCTGCGCATTAGCCGGGCGAAGCTCGCGTACATCGTGGATTCGACCGCGGCGCCGGTGGCGTCGATCGCGCTGATCGGAACGTGGATCGGCTACGAGATCGGCTGCATTCAGGCGGGGTTGGACCAACTGGCGACGCGGCCGGACTTCCTCGCCGACGTCGGCGGCTACCAGGCGTTTGTCCGCAGCCTCCCCTATCGCTTCTACCCGATTCTGGCGCTGGTCATGGTCCTGCTCATCGCGCTGCTGGACCGCGATTTCGGTCCCATGCGCCGTGCCGAACGCGAGGCCCTCGCATCCCGTGCCGCCGATCCGACCGGCCCCGACGCGCTGGTCACCGGCCGGGCCTGGTACGCCGTCGTGCCGGTGCTGGTCCTCGTCGTGCTGACGCTGACGCTGCTCGTGTTGCCGGGGCTGCGGTCCATCGAGTGGGGCACGTTCGCGCCGCCGGCCGGCACGCCGTACCTCGTCGCCGTGCTCCAGCGCGTTCTGGCCGACGCCGACCCGTTCAACCCGATCCTGTACGCGGCGTTGGCGGCGCTGGCGGCGGCCGGGGTCATCTCGCTCGTCACGGGCGCGCTCGACCTGCGCCAGGCGGTGGACAGCGCCACGGAGTCGATGTCGCGGCTGTTGCCGACCATCGTGGTCCTCGTGTTGGCGTGGACGTTGTCGGCGACCATGAAGGACCTGCAACTCGGCGAGGTGGCGGTCGGCCTGCTGCGGTCGGCCGGGTTCGACGAGCCGGGGCGTCTGCGGAGTCTGCCGGCGTGCATCTTCCTGGCCGCGTGCGTGGTGTCGTTTGCCACGGGCACGTCGTGGGGCACGATGGGCATTCTCTGCCCCGCCGCCGTCACCATCGCCGCGGGACTGGTGCCGCACCTCCCGCCGGCGGAGGCGCAGCACGTCTTCTACGCCTCCGTTGGGGCGGTGCTCGCGGGGGCGGTTTTCGGCGACCACTGCTCGCCGATCAGCGACACGACGGTCCTGTCGTCGCTGGCCAGCAACTGCTCACTCGAAACGCACGTCTGGACGCAGATGCCCTACGCGCTCGTCGTGGCGGCGGTCGCCTTGCTGTGCGGCGACGTGTTCGTCCGCTACACCGACCTCGCGGCGTGGGCGGGGCTGCTGATCGGGTCAGGAATACTGCTGGTCGTTGTGCTGGTCATGGGGCGACGATCGGTGATAGCCGACACACCGCGCAAGCCTGAACCCCGGACGCCTTGATGTGGTGAAACGTTGTCCACGATGCCGCTACCGCCTTTATGGGTTGCCTGATACTAATTTGACGACAACCGTATAGTATTGAGCCAATCGAAGCACGTGAGG
>CAYWYJ010000059.1:0-21790 GCA_964462635.1 uncultured Planctomycetales bacterium | reverse complement strand
CACAGGCGACTCGCTGTGGCGAGCCGCTACGGCGGGCGGGACGCCCGCACTCCCCGGGGAGGGGTTGGGGGAGGGTCGGGACTCCCATTCTGCGATAACCCCGTCACCAAGCCAAGACTCGCCTCCCCCCACCGCCCCCGCCGAAGCCTGGGCCCGCGCCCTGCACGAGGTGCTCGAACGCCTCGGCGTCCGCCGCCGTCTGGCCGACTGGATCACCGCCGCCCGCCGCGAGCAGCGCTGGGAAGCCGCCGAAACGCATCGCCTCGCGTGGACCACCGTGTGCGAGACGCTGGAGAACCTGCACGCGGTGCTGAGCGACCTGCCGGTGTCCGTTGAGGACGTGGCGGCGGTCCTCGAGTCCGCGTTGGGCGAGTTGACGCTCGGGCTGGCGCCGCCGACGGTGGACCAGGTGCTGGTCAGTGCCATCGAGCGCAGCCGGCACCCCGACATCCGCCACGCCTGGGTCTTCGCTTTCAACGAGGGCCTCTTCCCCGCCCGGCCGCCGGACGACCTGCTCCTGAGCACCGAGCAGCGCGAGATGCTGCGCGACGCGGGGTTACCCGCGCCGGCCGCGCGGCGCGAGGATGTGCTGGCCGAGCGGCTGCTGGCGTACATCGCCCTGACGCGGCCGTCACAGAGCCTGACCGTGAGCTTCGCCGTCGTCGGCGACAACGGCGACGAGCTGCTGCCGTCGCCGCTGGTGACGGAGCTGACGCGCGCCCTGCCGGGCTTGACGGCCGAGCGACCGGCGGGGCCGTCGCCGCCCACGTGTCTGATGGAGCTGGCCCGCGGGTATCTGGAAACACGTGGTGCCGCGCCACACGCCCGGTACCGCCGGCTGTGCCGCGAGGTTGCAGCGGTGCCGTCGCTGGCGGGTCGGCTGGCGTGGCTGCTGCGCGGCACGGCCTACCACAACACGCCACCGCCGATCGGCAACTACCGCCGCGTGAGTGACGCCATCGTGTGGGACGCCTCGCCGTCCGAGATCGAGACCTATCTTCAGTGCCCGTTCAAGCACTTCGCCCGCTACGGCCTGCGGCTGGACCCCTTCCGCGGGCCGCTGCCCGTGCGGTGGGACCTCGGCAGCCTGGCCCATGAACTCCTGGCCGACGTGACGCGGCGGGCGCTGCGCGAGCCGGGCGGCGTGCGGCGGGTGCCCGACGCCCGGTGGCGCGAATTGCTGGAAGAGAGCGTGCGGGACCGCTGGGCGCAACGGCCGGCGGACCTGCCGCAGCGCCGGCCCGACCTCGTGTTTCTCGGCGATGTCCTGGTCGGGTTCTTGCGCGACGTGGTTGCGGTCCACGCCGAACGCTGGCGGCGCGGCCGCTTCGAACCCATTGCGTGCGAGCAGCGTTTCGCCGGCGACGGGGCACCGGACGCGCTGCCCGGTGTGGAGCTGCCGCTGCCCGACGCCGGCTGCGTGCGCGTCCACGGTCAGATCGACCGCGTCGACCGCGCCGCGGACGGGGAGCAGGCCGCGCTGCTGGTGTACGACTACAAGAGCGGGCCGCCGGAGAGCGTTAAGCAGACCTTCCTCACCGGCAATCGCCTCCAACTCTTCCTCTACTTGCTCGCGGCGCGGCAGACCTTGGCGCGACAACCAGGCACGCGGGCGGCGGGCGTGCTGCTTGCGCCGCTCTACCCGGATATGGCGTCGCTGGACAGCAAGTATGTGATCGAGGCGCACGAGCCCGAGCAGACCATGTACTTGTATCGCCCGCGCGGTCTGATCGAGGCGTCGGTCGCTCCCTGGCTCGACCCCGAGTTAAGCACGGTATCTTCCCCCGTCGCCCAGCTTCGGCTCAAGAAGGACGGCGACTTCGACCGGTACTCCGACGTGGCCCCAGCGGAGGAGATCGCCACGCGGATCGACTTGGCCGGGCAGACCGTTCTACACGCCGCCGCCGGCATCGACCGCGGCGCGATCGACGTGGCCCCGCTGCTGGAAGCCAAGACGCTCGCGTGCCGCCACTGCGAATTCCAGGCCCTCTGCCGCTATGACCCCGCGTTCAACCGACCGCGACGGGCCGAGACGACGCTGCCCCGCCTGGCCGACAGTGAGGAGGGCGGCGAATGAAGCTGACGCCGGCCCAGCAAGCGGCGGTCGAGCACCGCGGGTCGAGCCTGCTCGTCTGTGCCTCCGCCGGCGCGGGCAAGACCGAAGTGCTCGCGCGGCGCTGCGCCGCGCTGGTGGCCGACGAGCGGCAGCCGTGCGCCGTGGACCGGCTGCTGGTGGTCACGTTCACGCGGGCCGCCGCCGCCGAGCTGCGCGTGCGCGTGGCGCGCATGTTGCGCACCGCGGCCACGCAGGCCCGCACGGAAGCGCTGCGACGGCACTTGCGCCGGCAAGAGCTGCTGATCGACGCGGCGGACATCGGGACGATCGACGCCTGGTGCGGGCGGATCGTCCGCGAGCACAGCGCCGACGCGGGCGTGGACGTGCGCTTCGCCGTGCTGAGCGATGAACAAGCCCGGCTCCTGCGCGCGGCGACGCTCGATGAGCTGTTCGACTGGGTTCACCGCGGCGGCGATCCGCTGGCGGACCGGGCCCGCGCGTGGATCGCGCGGGCGGCGGCCCCCGGCGACCGCTTCCTCCGCCTGCTCGTCGAGCAGCTCAACCGCTACCGCGAACACTTGGTCAATCCGCGGGCGTGGTTCGAGCGGCAACGCGCCGCGTGCCGCGCGGACGACGCGGAGCGGGTGCTCGCTATGGCCCTGGCGGAGGAATGCTGCTTTCAACAACAGCAGGTGGCCGCGTTGCGGACCAACCTGCCGCCGGAAGCCAACGAGACACTCGCTCCGTACGAGGTGGCCCTGGCCGATTGGAGTACGCGACTAGCGGCTGAAAGCACGCTGGCCGCGGTTGTCGATGATCTCGCCGCTTTCAAGCTGCCTACGCCGCGCGGCCGCCACAAACCTCCCGAGCACCCCGCGCTCCACGAGGTGCGCGAGCGCTGGTTGAGGGGACGGCTCCAGAAACCGTGGGCTGCGGAGACCGTGGGTGACATCCTGCGGCACGCGCCGGCGACCGCGGACCTCGTCCTCACCACGCTCGACCTGGAAGAGCGCTACGCGGAGCGGCTGTCCGCGGCGAAGCGCCAGCGCGCGGCGCTCGAGTTCGGCGACGTGCTCCGCGCGACCCTCGACCTGCTGGGGCGACCGACGGCCGGCCCGCGGCGGGAGCCGACGGATATCGCCCGCCGGCTCCAGCGACGTTACGAGCACGTCCTCGTCGATGAGTATCAGGACACCAGCCCCGTGCAGGTGGAGATCCTACGGCTGGTGTCGCGGGACGAGCCGGGTCGGACCAACCGCTTCCTCGTCGGCGACCTCAAGCAGAGCATCTACGGCTTCCGCGAGGCGGAGCCGCGGCTGTTCGCGGAGCTGCAAGCCGACTTCGACGCCGGCCGGCAGGAAGGCCGCGTCCTGCCCTTGTCGGACAACTTCCGCAGCCACGCGACGCTGCTGGACGGACTGAACGAGCTGTTCGCCCGGCTGTTCGATCCCCTGCTGGGCGGTACGCCGTACGGTCCCCAGGAACGCCTGGTGGCCGGCCGTCGCACAGACGAGCGCGCCAATCCGACACTCGACGGCCTGCCGCGCATCGAGGTCTGCGTCCTGGAAGAACAGCCGCGCGACAGCGAGACAGGGACCGATGATGACGAGCTGATGGTCGAGCGCATCGAACGCGAGGCCCAGATGGCGGCCGAGCAGATTCGCGCGCTGCTCGCCGGCACCCAGGTGCCGCAGCGCGGCAACGACGGGGTGACATCACTGCGGCCGCTCCGACTGGCGGACATCGTGATCCTGCTGCGGTCGGCCGCCGCGGCCGCCCCACGCGTGGCCCACGTGCTGCGGAACAACGGCGTGCCGGCAGAAGCCGTCGGCCGCGAGTCGCCGCTGGACGCCGTTGAAGTCCGCGACGTCGAATGTGTGCTGCGGCTGCTGGTCAATCGCCGGCAGGACGTGCCGTTGGCGGCGTATCTGCGCAGCCCGCTGGTCGGGCTTACGGAGGATGAACTGCTGGCTGTCCGCACGATGACGCCGCGGACGGCGGGGGGGTTCTATGAGGCGGTGGATGCCTTTCGCACGCAGCGGCCCGTCGAGTCGCTCGCCGTCAAACTCGACGGCGCCCTCGCCCGGCTCGACCGCTGGGCGGAGGCGGCGCGTGAAGAAGAACTACCCGCGCTGCTACGGCGGGTGTTCGCCGACAGCGGGCTGCTCCTGCTGGCCGCGGCCCAGCCCGGCGGCGCCCAGCGCGTCGCGTTGTTGCGGATGATGGAGCGGCTCGCCGCCGACTACTCTCGCACCGGCCCCGGCGGCCTCGACGGGTTCGTGGACTACCTCGAATCGCTCGCGGAGGAGGAGATCACGCCCGCCGCGACGGCCGCCGGCCCCGCCGACGTGGTCCGCATTCTGACGATTCACGGGGCCAAGGGGCTGGAGTTCCCCGTCGTCTTCGTGCTCGGGGCGGGCACCAGGTTCCACCCCGGCCGACAGCGGCAGGCGTGGCAAATGGACGAGGAGATCGGCTTCGGCCTGCGGTTCAACGACTACACTCGCCGCGCCACGCTGACCAGCGCCCGCCTGCACGTGATCGCCCGCCGCGCGGCCCACCGCGAGCTCGAAGAGGAGCTGCGGCTGCTCTACGTGGCGGCGACGCGCGCCCGCGAACGCCTGGTCATCATCGGCCACGCGCCGCCGGACCTGTGGCCGACCTGCCGCGAGCGTTTCGGCCCCGCGTCAGTCACGCCGTCGCTGCTGTCGCGGCTCGCCGCGCGCCACCGCCTGGAGTGGGTGCTGATGGCGGCGGCGGGTTGCATCGGGAATGACCCGGCCGCGTCGGACGCGATTCGCGTCAGCACACAGCCGGCGACCGATGTCCACGTCGCCGCACCCGTCGCGCCCCCTGGCGAGCCGGACCGCGACGAACTCTCGCCGCCGGACAAGGCGTGGGTCGCCCGCGGCCGGGCCTTGCTGACCGCCGACATTGGTACCACCGATGTGCATCGGCCGGCGGTACTGTCGGTCAGCGCGTTCAAGGAACTGGCGTTGCGGGCGCGCGGCGAAGACCGCCCGCACGTCCTGGACGAAGTGGCCGAGCCACTGCCGCGTCCCGCCTTCGCCGCCGAAACACGGCCGTCGGGACAGGACCTGGGCACGGCGTGCCATCGGTTCCTGGAGTGGGCCGACCTGGGTCGCCTATCCACGGCCGCGGAGGTCGGCACTCAAGTTGCGGGCCTTCTAGCGGCAGGGCGGTTGAGCGCCGCCGAAGCCGCGCTCGTGCCCGCCGATGACATCGTGTGGCTGGCCGGCACCCCCGTCGGGCGACTGCTCGCCGAGCACGCCGCCACCGGCCGGCGTGAGCTGCCGTTCGTGTACGCCGGCCCGCCGCCCGCGTCGGCGGACCGCTCCATCATCCGCGGCGTCATCGACTGCGTGCTGGACACACCGGACGGGCTGACCGTGATCGACTACAAGACCGATCGCCCGCGTGACAACCAGGACTTGGAGGAGCGCCTGGCGGGATATCGCGCACAATTGCGGCTGTACGCGGAAGCCGCCGGGGCCATCCTGGCCCGACCGGTGGCCCGGGCGATGCTGGTGCTACTGCGGGCACGCCGCATCGAAGATGTCTCGCTCGACTCACCGGTTGCCCCGCCCGGCCCGTAACGCACGAGGACATCAGGAGGTGGCGCTGAACACCAGCCGCCGGCAGCCCTCCGCGTCGGCCGCCCCGTACCTGGCGGCCATCGCGACGTACGTCTCCTTCGCCGGGGCCGCGTCTTCCAGGCCCAAGGCCCGCCGGGCTTCCCCCACCGCGCCCGCGTCCGGCCCCTCGATCTCCAACCACCAGCCCAGCCGCGGCAGTTCATCCACGGCGACTTCGCAGGCCCCCAGGGGCCACACCTCGCGCCGCTTCTCGTACACGACCACCTCGCGCCAGCCCAGCCGCGTCAGGATACCCATCACCGCCGCCGCGTCATCCACCGATGATTCCAGCTCCTCGCGGACCTTCAGTTCCCCCGGGCGCCGCGGCCCCTTGAACGTCAGCCACCCGGCCGGGGCCGCCCCCTCCGCCTCCAGCGACCACGCCACCCGGACGCGCAGACCACAACCTGACCGCCGCAGCCGTCCCTCCGGCGTGTCATATAGGTGGTTGGATTCGTGACGCCAGGCGACCCGCCCGGCACCGAGCCCCCGCAGTCGTTCGCGCAGGGCGTCCGGGTCGTCCAGTCGGAACTTGGCTTCAATTTCGGTGGGCATGGGTGGTTGCCGTTGACAGGGTTCCGCCGACGGGGGATGCTACCGCCCGCGATCGGGTTTGCACATGGGCGCGGCCGATGCATCGGACTTCAGCCATGCGACGAGGCAGTGTGTGGGCAGCAGCGCTGCTGGCGTGCGCCGTGGGCGTGGCGCCGGCGCGGGGGCAGGCGACCGACGCCGACGAAAACCGCTTCCTGCAACAACAGCGGCTGATTGACGAGCAGTTGCGGCAACAGCGGCGGGAGCTGGCCCCGCTCGACGGCTGGATGGACCTCCAGTGGGGCGGCTGGCTCGAGTACTACTTGTTCCACTTTGACGACGGCGTGCAGTCATCGCGGCGCGTCCAGCGGCCGGGCCTGGCCTTCTGGACGCGGATGCAGCTCGATGACGGCGCCCACGAGCTGTTCGCCCGCGTCAAGCTCCGTTACACGCACTTTCGCCGCGGCGACGAGATCGAACGGCAGGAGGATTGGTGGGGGCCGAACTTCGACCAGGCGTGGTACCAGATCGACTTCGGCAAGGCCCTGCACCTGAGCGAACGCGGCGGCCGGTCGCACCTGCGGGCCCGCATCGGCCGCCAGCAGGTCGTTTTCGGCACGGGCTACGCGCTCGACATGCCGCAGGACGCGGTCCTGCTCGACGGCCGCTTCGCCGACCTCCGCATCCTGGGCCTGGCCGGCAAGTCAATCGGCAGCTACCCGAACATCGACCGCAGCGAACCGGTGGACAGCCACAGCGACCGGATGTTCTACGGCGTGCAGCTCAGCTACGAGGGCTGGGCGCGGCACGTCCCCTTTGTGTACGCCCTGTGGAACGACGACCGCACCGACGAACGGCCGCGCGACTGGGCCCAGAACTACCGCTATGACACCTTCCACCTGGGCTTCGGGGCCCGCGGGGAGCTGTGGCGGAACTCGAGCTACTGGGCGGAGGGCGTGGTGCAGTCCGGCCGCAGCTACGGCCACCGGGCCATCGCCGACCGCGACGCGATCGAGGCGTACGGCTGGGACGTCGGGCTGGAGCAGCGGTTCGACGTGCCGACCCAGCCGCGCGTCGCCGCCGAGTACATGTTCGCCAGCGGCGACGCGGACCGGCTCTACAGCCCCACCAATGCCGCCGGCGGCAACCGCTCCGGCACCAAAGACACCAGCTTCGTCGGCTTCGGCTTCCGCGACACGGGCATCGCCCTGGCCCCGGTCAACAGCAACCTGCACATCTGGCGGCTCGGCGGGGCGCTGACGCCGCTGGAACGCTGGGAGCTGTTCCGCGAGTTCGAGATCGGCACGAACTGGTTCCTGTACTACAAGCACCATTCGCGGGGGGCGATCAGCGACCCGCTGGCCGACGACTTCGCCGGCTACGTCGGCTGGGAGATGGACTACTTCGTCAATTGGCGCTTCGCGTCCGATCTGGCGTGGACGATCCGCTGGGGGACATTCTTCCCCGGCTCGGCGTACCACGACACGGACTCCTCACGCCATTTCCTGTTCACCGGCCTGACCTGGAGCTTCTAGATGACACGCCCTGGGTCCGGACATGCGGCCCGCCTCCTGAGAGCTCATTCCGCAACCCCCCTCCCTTGCAGGTCGCCACAGGCGACTCGCCGTGGTGAGGAGGGGTTGGGGGAGGGTCGGAACCCGCGGAGTTTCGCCCTTCACCCTCGCCACTCCTCAATGGGAAGTGGGTTGGCGAAACAGCTCCTGAATCGAGTCCAGCGCCTCGGCCGCCCCGTGGCGCTCATTACGTTTCCCGTGCTGATGCTGGCCGTCTCCGGCTGCCAAGCCCCGGGGCGTTCGACGACGGCGGGCGAAGTCCCGCGCGATAGCAACGCCGAGCTGGTCGCCTACATCGCGGACCAGCCCTTCGTCACCGCGGAGCCGGCGTATCGGGCCGTGTACGTCCTGTGGAAAGGGGAACCGTTCAGCGGCGATTTCGAGGCCCTGGCCGACACCCTGCGGACGGGCGGCGTGGCCTGCAAGTGTTGCCGTCCCGCCGCCGACCAACCGCTGCGGCGAGGCGCGATCGCCTTCATGGTCTGCCGCGCGTGCGAGATTCGCGGCGGCATCAACTGGGCCCTGACCGGCATGGGCCGCTATGCTTGGCGCGCGTTGCAGTACCGCGGCATCGCCGGCCCCGGCAGCGAATACGGCTGGATGAGCGGCGGCGAATTCGTCGGCCTGCTGCTGCGCGCGGAAGACCACCTGCGCCAACCCTGCGGCACTCCAACCGCCGCTATCGAACTGGGCTCCCCCACGCCGTAGGAACCCCCCCGAACTACGCGGGGGCCCGCGGCGGCGCTATCCCGGCCGCACCTCGATCGGATTGCGGGTGAACACCAGGAATACCGCGGTCGCCAGCGCCACCGTCAGGACGATCGCGTTCAGGAAGAACGCCTGCCACGCCAGGGCCGACAGCGGATTGCGGCGCTGCCCCGCGCTGTTGAGGGCCATGAAGAAGCCGACTGCGCCGGCCGCCACCCCGATCATCAGACCCAGCCCGACGAGCGGCAGCCAGGCGCTGTGAGGGTTGTACGAGACGTAGAAGCTGGCGACGTCGAAATTGCGGTAGACCAGGCCGACCGCGACCAGGGCCGCCAGCCCACCGATCACCGCCAACGCGATGCTGAGTTTCGCCTGTCCTTCGTATGAGCTGAGCTTGAGCGCCACGTTGCAGCCCCTAGTCTAGTCCTCAGTACCTCGCGGGTAAGGCCGGCCGACCCGCCGGCCCGCGGTGCCGCGTATTGTAGCGTCCGTTCGATTCCTGCATACTGCCCCGCGACGCGCGGACGCCGCCTCCAGCCGCCAGCGTCCCGGGCCCGGAACGATACCGATGCCTCCCAGCGAAACCCCTAGTCCTCAAAACCCGCTCGGCCTCGCGGTTCTCATCTCCGGCGGCGGAACCACCCTGGAAAACCTCATCCACCGGATTCAGGACGGGCGTTTGCGTGGCGTGCAGATCCGGCTCGTCATCAGCTCGCGCGCGGCGGTGCGCGGCGTCGAGATCGCACGCCACGCCGGCCTGCCGACCGACATCATCCGCCGCCGGGACTTCGCCGACGACCAGGCTTTCTCGGAGGCCATCACGGCAGCCCTGGACCGCGCGGCGGTTGATCTCGTCGTGCTGGGCGGGTTCCTCTGCCACTGGCGTCTGCCGCCGAGATACGAAGGGCGGACCCTGAACATCCACCCGGCGCTGCTGCCGCGTTTTGGCGGCCGGGGCTTTTACGGGCATCGTGTTCACGAGGCCGTGCTGGCTGCCCAGGAAACCGTGAGCGGTTGCACGGTTCACTTGGTGGACCAGCTCTATGACCACGGGCCGATTGTTGCGCAAGCCGAAGTCCCCGTGCTGCCCGACGACACGCCCGAATCGCTGGCCGAGCGGGTCGGCCACGCCGAGCGCGAGCTGTATCCTAGTGTCATTCAAGCGGTTGCCGATCACGGCTTAGACTGGCTCGCTCGTCGCGGGTGAGCCGGCCAAGCGGCAGCACGGCGGCGTCGGGCGGGCTCGTTGCGGGCCGCGCCTTAAGGCAGACGTGCATGAGCCGGCGAAGTGCCTTGCCAACCCGCGAACCGACTTCGCCGACGCTCAGCAGCGCCTCCACATACGCAGCCCGACGACTGATGATCTCGAACCCGTACGATCCCGCCTCCGCTCTCAACCGCCGAACGATGTTCTGAAGGGTGGCCGTGTCTCTAAGATTATGCGCGACAGCCAATTGCGACACCTTGTCGCGCAGCCCGGCCACAAAGTGATCGATCAGCGGCGCCATGTCCTCGTCGTCGGCCAGCGTGCTGACCACCGGCTGGTCGAGTAGCCCGCCGACCAGATCAAGCAGCTCCTCCCGCGTGATGGGCTTGGTCAGGTATCCCGTGCAGCCCGCCGCCGCACATTCCTCACGCCGTTCGTCGCCCGCTTGGGCTGTTAGTCCGATAATAGGCCCTACGTACCCACGCCTCCGCATTCGCCGAACGACGTCCAACCCGTTGAAACTCGCGCTTTCGAGGTCCACGAGGATCAGGTCGAACTCCCCACGCGCCCCCAGTCGCACGGCGTCCTCCGATGATGTCGCGCAGGCCAGATCGACGTGCCGTCGGCGCAACAGCCGTCGAACGAGCTCGTGGGTCACTTCCGAGTCGTCGACCACGAGCACGTGCAGCAGGCGACCGTGCGGCGCCAGGAGCGTCACGTCCACGGGTCGCTCGAACGTCAACCCGACTTCGTGCAGGACGGCGGACCCCATCAGGTAGCGGCAACGGGCCACGCGGCCCGAAACCGTCTGGTCGCATCCATATGGGCTCGGCAGCGCAACGCGGCAGCGCGCGCCAGGATACAGGAACTGCCCGGCGAGGAAGCCCAGTCCTTCGCGGCTGACGTTCCGGCAGGCAATGACATACGAATCACAGAACTCATCCCCTCGCAGCATTTGGAGCGTGAGCGGTCCCGGCCGGTATGGGAAGCGGTTTGACTGCCGTTGGTCGGGGTGGCTCCCCTGGGCCGCCGATTGGTCCAGGCGGTCCAACCAGGCCACGACCGTCGCGGCGTCCGCCCGTAACCCACGTGCCGGGCTCGTGATAGCCATCGCGATCCTTCGATGTACAGACCGGCCGGCCGCGGCGACGCCCGACCCCATTCGCCCCGGCTCAACGCCGTCGTTCTCTCAGCCCCTATCGACGAACCGCCCCCCTCTTCGTTAACCCCGTCGGATGGGCAGGTAGACACGACCTCGTAACCCGGGAGTCCGTGGTCTTACACCACCCGGCAGGCAACTTGGTTGCCGCCGGCGGACTGCGCCGTGGCGATCAAGCGGGTGGCGGCGCTGACGAGCAGCTCCAGCGTGTGCGTCTGGTTGCTCGGCTTGACGCAGAGCAGTCCGGCACTGACGGTCACCGGCGCCGCAGTTCCACCGACCGTGACGGGGGCGGCGGCGACCTCGCGGACGACCCGTTCGGCCAACTCAGTGGCCTCGTCGCGCGTACACGAGTCCAGCAGCAGGACGAACTCATCACCACCCCAGCGACCGACCAGGGTCTTCTCCGGGACGGCAACGCGCACCCGCGCGACAACTTGCTGGAGCGTGGCGTCGGCGAAGGCCCGCCCGAGTCGCTCATTCACCCGCTTGAACTGGTCCACGTCGAGGTAGCACAGGGCCACCGCGGTGCCGTAGCGGGCCGCCTGGGCCAGCAGCTCCTGCGCGCCGGAAGTGAAACCACCGCGGTTCAACACCCCCGTAAGCGGGTCGCGTTTGGCCTGTTCGGCCTGCGGATCGGGCTGCGGGGCCGGGCCGCCCCCGGCCGCCGCCTTCTGCACGAATTCGTTGATCTGGCCGACGAGGGCCGTGGTGTTGTCGGCCGCCTCGCGGGCCGTATCGACGAGCAACTGCGGGAGTTGGGCTTGCGGTGCCGCGCCCTCGTTGAAGAAGGCGTACAACTGCGCGAACTCGGCTTGCACCTCCGCGAGATAGGTCGACGAGTCCATTTGCGGGACACGCGCGCGCAGCAATCCCACCAAGGCGTCGGCATCGCCGCGACACCAGGCGTCCATCGCGTGCGGCAACAGGCCGGCCGCGCAGGTCGCGTCGCGCAGCGCCGCCGACGGGACCAACTCACCAAGCCGGTCCGGGTGATGATGGAACGCAACGGCATCGACGAACAGACCGGGCAGCTCCAGTTTCTGGGCCAGACTGCGCCCCACCTCCGTGTGATCGAGCCCGAACAGCTCGCGCTCCTTCTGGAGCTGCGTTTCGACGCCCGCCCCGGCCCCGCGCAGCACGTCCAGATAGGACTTCTCGACGGCGTACATGACCGGCAGCGCGAAGTCCTGGAACAGCCCGGCCACGAACGCTTCCTCGGCCACGCTCTTGTCCAACAGCGCGGCCAGGCGTCGGGCCGCCACCGCCTTCGACAGCGACGACTCCCAGAACGCCTCCGACTCCTCGGGGGATAGGTGCAACTCGTTATGCAGTCCCGCCATGCAGTAGCTGATGGCCAACGTCCGCACGGTGCCGAGGCCGAGCAGGTTCACGGCCATCCGGATGTTGGTGACCTTGGTGCGCACGCCCGCCCACGACGAGTTGGCCAGTGCCAGCAGCTTGCTGCTCAGCGAGCTGTCCGCCTGAATGACCCGAGCGTAATCGGCGGGGTCCGCGTCCGGGTTCTTGCCCAGTTCGACGAACTTGACGGCGACGGCCGCGGTCGTAGGCAAGTAGGACAAAGAGTCAATACGGGCCTTGATCTTCTGCTGGAGGTTCGCGGGCCCTGCTCCCCCCGGCGACTCAGCCGCCGCCACCGCGGCCACGCCGGTGCTCATTCCCGTGGCCGTCTTCTTTGTTATCGTGGTTGGCGTCGCCATACAGTGGCCCTCAGCCGGCCGCAGGGACAGGCGGCGGCGTGCCCCCGCTATCGGTCGTCACGGTGAACGGCCCGCGCCCACGCCGCCGGGGCCGCACCGTCTCCGACTCGGTCCCGCCGCTGTTCATCGTCTACGTTTGGGGTCCGCTTTAGGGGGGTACTCAAGGTCCGGTCGGCCCGCGCCGATGCACCGGCGTGGCCAGGCGCCGTCTTGGCCTCGGCGAGGTCAACCTCGCGGGGTGGTGTGTGGACATGAAACTCACGACCGCCGGCGCGGGTCGCATTCTGCTCGTCGGCGCCGGTCCAGCCAGCAACGATTTGGCCGGCCTGCTCGGGCCTCCCGACTGGATTTGTCAACGGTCGGAATCGACCGCGGGGATCCTACTGCAACTCCGTCTGGAGCCGCAGATCGACATCGTCCTGCTGGTGCCCAACGCGGACATCCGCCCGTACACCGAGCTTTGCCGGCAGATCAAGTTCGACACGCGCACGGCGTTCATATCGGTCATCGTGGCGCTGCCGGCCGAGTTCGCCGTCCAGCGGGCCGATGTCTTCGCGGCCGGGGCGGACGACTGCCTGCAACTGCCCGCCTCACCCGCCGAGATCGTCCTGCGCTTGTCGAACCTTTGCCGCGTCAAGCGGGCCACCGATTCGCTGGAGGACGCCACTGCCGTCATCACCTCGCTGGCCAACGCCATCGAA
The DNA here is from genome assembly GCA_964462635.1 of uncultured Planctomycetales bacterium. GTDB lineage: Bacteria > Planctomycetota > Phycisphaerae > UBA1845 > Fen-1342 > JBFMAI01. The sequence goes on along the minus strand of CAYWYJ010000059.1, from coordinate 8,474 downwards.
GGCCGCGATTTCTACACCCGCGGCCACGTCGAGCGCGTCGCCGACTACGCGGTCGAGCTCGGCCGACGGGTCGGCGTCCCCGACACCGACCTGGCCGTCCTGCACATCGGTGGGATCGTCCACGACATCGGCAAGGTCGCCGTGCCCGACCACATCCTCAACAAGCCCGGCAGTCTGACCCCCGAGGAATGGGAGCTCGTCCGCCGCCACCCCCTGGTGGGCTACGACATCCTCCAACCGCTGCGCACCTTTCGGAGCGTCCTGCCGCTGGTGCGCTGGCACCATGAGCGGCCGAACGGAACCGGCTACCCGGACGGCCTGTCCGGTAAGGAACTGCCGTTGCTGCCGCGCATCGTCGCGGTCGCGGACGTGCTCGACGCGCTCAGCACCGCCCGGTCCTACCGGCCGGCCTTCTCCACGGAGAAGTGCCGCCAAATCCTGACCACCGGGGCTGACAAGGGCGACCTCGACGCCGACCTCGTGACCACCCTGCTCGAAATCTGGGGCGACACCGCGGCCGGACGCGAAGCCGCCTTGGCCGCCTCCGGCTTCGCGCCGCAACCCTGACCGCCCGCCACGGGGGGCGAACGCTACGGCGCGTTCCGCGGCGGACTGCTGAGCCACGCCGCGGGCCCATACCAAGAACTCCGCACACCTTGCCGACCGCCCCCGCCGCCGCCACACTGACGGTGTCAACCAGCGGGCAACGGGTGTCTATGCGTTGGCGGCACGATCTTGGCGTCGGACTGTGGCGGCTGCTGCCGGCCAATCCCATCGTCGTGCGCGTGGTGGCCGCGGGCAGCCGCCGCCGCCGCCACTACTGGGCCCGCCTCGCCTACCTCGTCGCGCTGGTGGTGGTCTTCATCTTTGGCGGCGGCCTGCTGATCGGCGGAGGTGAGCGGAGCCTGGCCGACCTGGCCAAGCAGGCCACGCAGACCTTCATGGTCGTCAGCCTGGTGCAGCTCGGGCTGGTGTGCTTTGTGGCGCCGGTTTTCTGTGCCGGGGCCATCACCCAGGAGAAAGACGCCAACACCTACCACATCCTGCTCACGACGCCCCTCAGCAACGCCCAGATCGTCCTTGGTTCCCTCTTTAGCCGGCTCGCCTTCGTCGCCGCCTTGCTCCTCTCCGGGCTGCCGATCTTCTGCATCACGATGCTCTATGGCGGGGTCACGACGCACGAGATCTTCGAGAGTTTCGCCCTGGCGGCCTGCACGGCCGTGCTGACCGGCTCGATTGCGATTCTGATCAGTTTCCTGCGGCTCGGCACGCGGCGCACGCTGTTCGCGTTCTTCATCGGGATCGCGGTGTACCTGTTGGGGTTGGGACTCGTCGGCTTGTCGCCGTGGGGGCAGCTCCCCCAGGCCCCGCCTGCCGTCAGCAATCTCGGCGGCCTGCCGCTCCGCATGAGCTGGCTCGCCCCGGTTCACCCGTTCCTGGCGCTGCTCGTGGTCACTGGGCAAACCCCGGCCCCCGACCTCGCCGCCGTCAGCCATTTCGCCCGGCCGGTGCAGTGGTTGTTGGTGTACCCGGCGTACGGCTATCTTCTGCTGAGCCTGCTCGCGTCGGCCCTGATGGTCGTCATCAGCCTCATCTTCGTCCGCCGCGGGTCGCGGCAGGGTGAGCCGACGCTCGCCGCGTGGCTGCAAGAGCACCTCGTGCCGCGCCGCATCCGCCGCCGCCGACAGCCACGACGCGTCTGGCGCAATCCCATCGCCTGGCGCGAGGCGATGACGCGCGGGTCGGCCGGCGGGCGGTCCGTTCTGCGGCTGGTGCTGAACGTGGCCGGTCTGGTCACGGGCCTCGCGCTGCTGATCGCATACCACAGCGGCGCCTTCGGCACCGATGCGGCCGCCGCCGCCACCACCCGCAACTGGCTCGTCCCCCTCGTCTGGCTGGAGGGGGCCATCGCGCTGCTGGTGGCGACCAGCACGGCGGCCACCACGCTGACGCGCGAGAAGGAAGCCCAGACGATGGAGCTGCTCCGCGTTACCCCGCTGACCAGTCGCTACATCATCGCCGGGATGTTGCAGGGCCTGGTGCGATTGGCCCTGCCGATGCTGGCCGTCCCCACGCTGACCGTGACCCTGTTCGCGGTGCTCGATCTGCTACGGCCCGGGACGCCGCCCGTCACCACCCCCGAAGCCGTCCTGCTCCTGCCCGTCCAGGTCGTCGCCTTCACGGCCCTGGCGGCCATGATCGGCCTGCACTTCTCGCTCTGGTCCCGCAAGACCGTCCCGGCGGTGATGATTAGCACGGCGGTTGTGCTCGGCGGGGCCGGATTGCTGACCGCGTGCGGCGCCGCCGTTCGTACCGCCAGCCCCACCGTACTCGCGGTCCTCTGGCCCTTTACCCCCGTGTGGGGGCTCCAGGCCCTGCTCGATCCGGCGGGCGTGGCCGAGGCAGCCTCGCTGGCGTGGGGCGGCAGCGGCGGAGGACTGAGCGTTTCCGAGGTGCTCAATTTCCGCATCGCCCGCGGCGTGTTCAGCCTGATCGCCGCCGCCGTCTACCTCGCCATCACCTACGCTCTGTACAACAACATGGTGCGCGGCTTCGACATGACGGTGCGGCGCCAGTCGGCCTGACGCCGGAGCCGACACGACTGTCTCTACCCTGTGTGACGCGGCCCTATATCAGCGTGCGCCATGTCGCGCCAACCGTACCGCAAGGCTCTGCCTTGCGACCGCGGCAAGGCGGAGCCTTGCCGTACGACCCGCGGCGCGCCTTCGCGCACGCTCATCTGGCCGCGGGCACCGGCACGATCCAGAGGGTCTCGTGCCGGCCTTTGACGTAGTTGAAGCCGCGTATCCGCAGCCAGACGCCTCCGTCCGACGCGGGCACCACGCCGGCCTGCCGCAGCGCTTCTTCGCGGGCGATTACCACGCGCGGCCGCGGCGCGGGCCGCAGTACCTCCGGCAGCGTCTCGACCCGCATCACGCGGGCCGGCCGCTCCAGATAGAAGAACATGCTCGGCTCGTCGTAACCGCACGCCAGGACTTCGGTCGTCGGCTCGGACACGGCGTTGACGCGCTGCGCCACCAGCCTGCTCAGCCGGTACGGCTCCAACGTCGGCAGTACGCCGAGGCCCAGCACGAAGTGGAACAGCCACGCCGTGCCGACCGCGGCGACCCACGCCGCCCGCAGCCGCGCCTGCCACACCAGCCACCCAACCGCGGCGAAGCCGGCCAGCAGCGGCACCCCCGCCGCCACGGGGGCCGCGCACCATGTCTCAGTGCGCCACACAACCCCTGCCGCCACCAACAGCACACCCAGCAACAGCGGCACGGCGGCCCACTCGCCCAGCACGAATCGCTGGAATCGCGTGGTCTCCCGGTCCAGTCCGTTGGCCCACATGCGGCCCAGCAGAACCGCCAGCGGCACATAGCACGGCAGCACATAGTGCGGCAGCTTGCTGTGAATCAGCTCCAGCACGAGCCACGGCAGCCCGGCCCACACCAGCAGCAACCTTGCCGCGCGGTCGTCACGCCGCGCTCGCCACGCCTCGATCACCGCTCCCGGCACCAGCACCGTCCACGGCAGCCAGCCCGCCAGCCCCACCAGCAGGTGGTAGCCGGGCGGGCCGCCATGACCGTGCGGCGTGCCGGCGACGCGGGAGACGATTTCGTACCCGAGGAACTGGCTGACGAGTGTGCCCCCCGCGTGTCGCGCGGCGTAAGCGTACCACGGGCCCGCGATGACAATGGCCGCCGGCAATGTCAGCCACAAGACGGGGCTCACGAACCAGCGCGCAGACTGACCACTCAACGTGGTCTGGCCGGTGGCATGGCCGCGCGTGTCCCCCCCGCCACCCGCGAAGCGCATGCACACAAGCAACCCCACACCGAAGGCCCCCACAAAGAGCACCACCGCCGGACCTTTGGTGAGCACGGCGAGCCCGACCGCAGCCCAGAAGCCGACTGCTCGCAAGACCGTCGGCCCCCGAGTGGCCATGCGCCACAGTAGGACTGTGGCCGCCATGATGCCCAGCAGCAGCAGCCCGTCCGTCAGGAGCATCTTGCCGACGACCGCGGGCAGCCCCGCCGTAATGAATGTGACCCCGGCGCAAACCGCGACGCGCCGGTCGTACATCTCGCGCGCCAACGTCACGGTCAGGCACACGACCCCGACCATCGCGAGCACGCTGACCAGTCGCCCCGCCCACTCGTGTAGGCCGAAGACGCGGAACGACGCCGCCACGCACCAGTACAACAACGGCGGCTTCGCCAGCCACGGCTCCCCCAGGTAGCGCGGCATCAACCAATCCCCGCTTGCGAGCATCTCGCGGCTGACCTGCGCATACCACCCTTCGTCGCGGTCCACCAGGCTGACGCCGAACGTCCCGGGCAGCAGAACACCGAACGCCAGCACGGCCGGCAGCAGAAACGTCGACCACGGGCCGACGGGAAGGGAAGACCGAAATGACAGGCGTGTCGGGCCCACGATTCACTCGCCCCAAGCGGGTGATATACTACGCCCACGCCGGGCGCGCGCTAACCGCTGTATATCAGCGGGCCCGCGCCCCGCGGCGCTTGGGAGGACCGTCATGGGCATTCCGTACCCGGCAGGCGCGGCGTTGACCTGCCGGCAGATTCGCGAGCTGGACGTGCTGGCCATTGAACACGTGGGCCTGCCCGGCGTCGTGCTCATGGAGAACGCCGGCCGGGGGACCGCCGAGTTCATCTACGGCCGGCTGTTGGACCCGGCTGCCGACCGCGTGCTGATCCTGTGCGGCCCCGGCAACAACGGGGGCGACGGGTTCGTCGTCGCGCGGCACCTGCACAACGCCGGCGTCAAGGTGGACGTGGTCCTCGCCGCGCCGCCGGACAAGTGCCGCGATGACACCGCCACCAACTTGAAGATTCTGGAGCGGATGGGGCTGCCGTTCATCCGGGCGTTCGAGCCGCACGGGCTGGAGACGGCGCGGGAGGCCGCCGACGAGGCCGACGTGATCGTCGATGCCCTGCTCGGGACCGGGTCGAGCGGGGCCCCGCGGAACACGATGGCCATGTTGATCGAGCTGGCCAACGCCGCCCCGCGGGCCCGCCGCATCGCCATTGACATCCCCTCGGGTCTGGACGCGGACCGTGGTGAAGTCCACGAGCCGTGTTTCCGCGCCGACGCGACCGTCACGATGCTGGCCGCCAAGACCGGCTTCGCCACGCCCGCGGCCCGCGCCGTCGTCGGGCGGGTCGTCGTGGTGGACATCGGCGTGCCCCGCGTCCTGGTTCCCGGCCGGCCCGCGACCGGGGCTTGACAGTTAGGGGTTTGTTTGTATTATGCGGGAGGTGGCCGGGGCCGCCGGGGCCCGCGGCCGACCCGTCCGTCGCCCCTTCTTGAGGATCCGAGCATGTCCGAGGAGCGCGAAACGAACCGCAAGGAAGCCCTGAGCCGGGCCGTGCAGCAGATCGAGAAATCCTTCGGCAAAGGCGCCATCATGTACCTGTCGGAGAAGCAGTCCGCGACGGTGGACGGCGTGTCCACGGGCTGCCTCTCCCTGGACCTGGCCCTGGGCGGCGCTGGCATCCCGCACGGCCGCGTCGTCGAGATCTTCGGCCCCGAATCCTCCGGCAAAACCACCCTCACGCTGCACATCATCGCCGAGGCGCAACGGGCGGGCGGGGCCGCGGCGTTCATCGACGTGGAGCACGGCTTCGACCCGTCCTGGGCCAAACGGCTCGGGGTCCACCTGGAGGAGTTGATGATCAACCAGCCCTCCTGCGGGGAAGAGGCGCTGGAAATCTGTGAACTGCTCGTGCGCTCGAACTCGCTGGACGTCATCGTCGTCGATTCCGTCGCCGCCCTGCTGCCGCGGGCCGAACTCGAAGGCCAGATGGGCGACCAGCACGTCGGCCTCCAGGCCCGCCTGATGAGCCAGGCCCTCCGCAAACTCACCGGCATCGCCAGCAAGAGCCGCACCAGCGTCATCTTCATCAACCAGATCCGCGAGAAGATCGGCGTGATGTACGGCAGCCCCGAGACCACCCCCGGCGGCCGCGCGCTGAAGTTCTACGCCTCGCTGCGCATCGACGTCCGCCGCCTCGGCATGATCAAGGAGGGCGAACAGGTCATCGGCAACCGTGTCCGGGCCAAGGTTGTCAAGAACAAGGTTGCCCCCCCCTTCCGCGAGGCCGAGTTCGACATCCTCTTCGACTCCGGCATCAGCCGCGAAGCGGACCTGCTGGACATGGCCGCCGACTGCGGCGTCGTGTCGCGCAGCGGCACCTGGTTCGGGTTCGGCGACCTGCGCCTAGGGCAGGGACGCGAGAACGCCCGGCAGTTCCTCCGCGACAACACCGACGTCTGCGAGCAAATTCGCCGCCGCGTGCTGGAGCTGAAGCGGCCCAAGCCCGCTCCCGAAAAGGGCCCGGTGGCCGAGAAGAGCGCTGCGTCCGAGAAACCGAGTCCGGTCACGGGGACTGTACCGGAACCGGCCCGGCCGGCCCGCGTTGCGCCGGCTGCCGCCGCCCGCAAGCCCGTCGCCGTCGCGGCGCGCAAGCGCTGAAACCGAAGCGCGCTGAGTGGCCACCCACTCTCGGGGAAAAGTGAGCTCCCCTCCCTCTCAGGTCGCCACGTCCGCCGCAGGTCCGCCTGCGGCGAGATTCGCTGTGGCGAACGAGACTCGCCGTGGCGAGCAGGGGTTGGGGGAGGGTGAGAGCGTGCCATGCCGACCTCGGCGGCGCCGCGTTCTCCCCGACGACCGGCGAGTTTATGGGAAACGTGCCTCCCCACCTCGCCGGCGTGGAGTTATGGGTTACTCGCCGCCGCGGCCGACCGCCCGCATCGGCCGGCCCGCCCGCAATTCCCCCCATGCTTTGATGTACCGCGCAGCGCTGGCCGAAGATACCATGACCCCGCTCGCCATCGGGCGCCGCCCGGCGCTCCCGGCGGCGGGGCGCCGTTCAGGAGCGGGTGATATGCGCCACCCGGCGTCGGACGCAGCTTGCGCCAGGCCACGCCCAGCGTCATGCTCGCTATACTGGGCAACCCTGGCCGCGTTCGTGCTGCTGGCCTTGCTCGCCGTCCCGGTCCATGCGCAGCGCAGCGACCCGCCGCGCGCCGCCCCGGCCGCCCTGGCCCAGCTCGAAGCCCTCGAACGCGCGTTTCAGGACGTGGTGGAGCGCGTCGCGCCGAGCGTCGTCGGCATCCGTTCCCAGCGACGCTACGTCGCCCCGGGAACCGATGCGAACGCCCCCAACGGCCAGGAGCTTGAGCAACACGTCATCGTCAACGGCAGCGGCACCGTCGTGGGCGCCGACGGCCTCATCCTGACCAACGAGCACGTCGTCCGCGGCGCCGGCACGATCGACGTCCTCCTCTACGACGGCGAGAAACTCCGCGCCACGGTCCTCGCCTCCGACGCACGCAGCGACCTGGCCGTCCTCAAGGTCCCACGCTCCGGTCTGCGCCCCGTCACCTTCGGCGACTGGGACCGCGTGGACCGCGGCCAGTGGGCCATCGTCATCGGCAACCCCTTCGGCCTCGGCGTCGACGGCCAGCTCAGCGTCTCCATCGGCGTCATCTCCAACCTCAACCGCCAGCTCCCCGGCCTCGGCGAGGTCGATGACCGCTTTTACAACGACATGATCCAGGTCACCGCCCCCATCCACCCGGGTAACTCGGGCGGCCCCCTCTTCAACCTCCGCGGTGAGCTTATCGGCGTCGTTACCGCCATGCACACCCGCGCCCCGGCCGACGAGGGCGTCGGCTTCGCCGTCCCCATGACCCCCACCCGCCGCCGCATTGTCGATGTCCTCTGCCAGGGCCAGCGCGTCGCCTACGGCTACCTCGGACTGACCGTCCGCGTCCCGGAGGCGGCGGAGCGGCAGACCATCGGCGTCGAACACGGCGTCATCGTCGATCGCGTCGAACCCGGCGGCCCCGCCGAGCGGGCCGGCGTGCTCATCGGCGATGTCCTGCTGAGTTACGACCGCCAGCCCGTGACCGGCCCCGCCCACCTCGCCGAACTCACCGGCCAGACCCCCGTCGGTGCCGAAGTACGCCTTGAGCTGCTCCGCGACGGCCGCCCCGCCACCATCCGCGTCACCCTCGAACGCCGCGACATCAGCCGCGTGAGCTGGATGCGCGGCGACGCGATCACCTGGCGCGGCATGCGTCTGGCGGACCTCAGCGACGACGCCCGCCGCCGAATGCACGTCGCGGAGCCGCTCCGCGGCGTCATCGTGATTGATGTCGAGCCGGACAGCCCCGCCGCCCGGGCCGCCATGCGTATCGGCGACGTCATCGAGGAGGTCGGGGGGCAGCGCATCGAGGACACGCTGGACTTCCTGCTACGTGTCCGCCAGGTCCAGGGGACCCTTGAAGTGACCGTCCGCCACGAGGGCCGTCGACAAATCACCCCGTAGATGACCGCACGCGACCCGGCGCGGCGCACGTAGCAGCCCGTTGAAGAGCCGCTCGCGGCCTTTGAATCTGTAGCGCCGGACCTCCGAGTCCGGCGTTTGTTGGGTCGCCAA
>CAYWYJ010000058.1:0-22211 GCA_964462635.1 uncultured Planctomycetales bacterium | reverse complement strand
CCCTCACGTGCTTCGATTGGCTCAATACTATACGGTTGTCGTCAAATTAGTATCACTTGCGAGTTTCCCGTCCGATTGTCGCGTATCGGTATGGAGCCCGGGGCACGGCGCCCCAGTAAGGAGGCCCATCATGGTACGCGCTTACACCCAAACCACTATCCCATTCCTGTCCGGCGTGCTGGTCGTGCTGTTCGCGACGTCCGCGGCCACGTTCGCCCAGGCGCCGCTGGGCACGGCCATCACTTACCAGGGGCAGCTCAAGTCCGGCGGTCAGCCGGTCAACGGCCGCGAGACGTTCCGGTTCGAGCTCTACGACGCCGCCACCGCCGGCCACCTGATCGGCACGACGACCGCGTCCAACGTGGACGTTGCCAATGGGTTGTTCACGGTAGCCCTCGACTTTGGCGCGGGGGCGTTTAGCGGCGAGGCCCGCTGGCTGGAAGTCGCGGTATACAAGACCGGCGTCGGCTGGGTCATCCTCAGCCCGCGCCAGCCGATTCTCGCCGCCCCCTACGCGCTGTACGCCCTGAACGGCGGGGGCGGCGGCGGGTGTCTGTGGTCACAAACCGGCAGCGACATCTACTACAACGCCGGCCGGGTCGGCGTCGGCACGGCGTCGCCCGGCTACCCGCTGCACGTTTCAGGTGCCGGGCCGCGGACCGTTCACACCGAGAACTCGGCTGCCGGCGGCACGGCGTTGTACGCGTCCGCAACCGGCACCACCGGCCGCGGGCTTTACGCCGAGGCCACCGCCGGCTCGGGCACCACGTATGGCGTGGAAGCCTACGTCCAGAGCCCCGGGGGCGTCGCGCTGTACGGATTCAACGAGGCGGAGTTCGGCGCCGCCAACGCCGTCCGTGGCGAGTGCGGCAGCCCGAACGGCATCGCCATCCACGGCTGGGCCGCCAACGACTCCGGCACGGGCACAACGATCGGCGTGAAGGGGCAGATCAATAACCCGACCGGCTCCGCGCTGTATGGCGAGGCGACCGCGACCACGGGCACGGCCAACGGCCTGTTCGCCCAGACGGCCTCCACGCAAGGCAGCGGCGTGTTTGGTCAGAACACCAGCACGACGGGCGACAACGAGGGCGTCTTCGGCGTGTGCTGGAGTCCGGACGCCAAGGCCGTCTTCGGCTTCAACGGCGCGACCACGGGCAACGCCATCGGCGTGCTCGGTCGGACCGGCAGTTCCGGCGGCTATGCGGTGTACGGCGACGCTACCCATGCGACCGGCACGACCTTCGGTGTGTGCGGCAAGGTCGCCAGCCCCAACGGCTACGCCGGCTACTTCGTGGGCGGCAAGAACTTCTTCGAGGGCCCCGTCGGCATCGGAACGACCCCGGCCACCGACCCGAAGCTGCGCGTTGCCACCACGAACTTCACCGCGGTTTACGGCTCGTCGTCCAACACGTCCGGCCGCGGCGTATGGGGAAATGCGTCGGCGACATCGGGAACAGCGTACGGCGTGTACGGCGTGTCTGGCAGCCCCGCCGGCGCCGGCGTCTGTGGCGAAACGGGAAGCCCGGGCTGCCCCGCCGTGAAGGGCGTGTCGACCGTGGGCACGGGGCCGGGCGGCTGGTTCAAGTCCGACGCCGGGGACGGCGTGCGGGCTGAGTCCTTGGGGGCGAGCAAGGCCGCGGTACGCGCGGTCTGTTCCGGAACAGCCAATGGCGTGGCGATTGAGCAGAATGCCGGGTCGTCGACCGACGTCGCCGCCCTGAAGATCATGACCGTGGGCAATGAAGAACCCCTGGCCATGGACGTGACGGTGACCGGCACGTTCGGCAAGCTGGCCCGCTTCGACCTGAACGGGTCGAACGGCTATCTCGGCCCGGCCTTCCACGTGGAGGCGGACACGTCCGGGCGCGTCGCGGAGTTCATCGGCGACAATCCGGTGTCCACAGCCGTCACGTTGTACGCTGAGTCCGATGGGACCGGCGAGGCGGTCTATGCCTTGGCGAAGGGGACCACCAGCAGTACGACCGCCGCGGTCCTCGGCCAGCGGAACGCCGCCGACGGGATCGGCGTGGGCGTGAAGGGCGTCGGCGGCTACCGCGGCGTGGAGGGGCGCGTGGACCCGACGGGCAGCGGCTACTACTACGGCGTCTACGGTTACGTGAGCGGCGGCAGCGGCACTAACCGGGCCATCTACGGGTATGCCTCTGGCAGCGGCACGAACTACGCGGGTTATTTCAGCGGCAACGCGCATGTGACCGGCACGCTCAGCAAGGGCGCCGGTTCGTTCAAGATTGACCACCCGCTCGACCCCGCCAACAAGTACCTCTACCACTCGTTCGTCGAAAGCCCCGAGATGATGAACGTCTACAACGGCAACGTGGTGCTGGACGCGGCCGGCGAGGCCGTGGTGGCGCTCCCGGAATGGTTTGAAGCGCTGAACCGCGACTTCCGCTACCAGCTCACGTGCATCGGCGGCTTCGCGCCCGTCTATGTCGCCGAGGAGGTCCGGGGCAATCAGTTCCGCATCGCCGGCGGCCAGCCGGGACTGAAGGTCTCGTGGCAGGTCACGGGTGTGCGCCAGGATGCCTACGCCAACGCGCACCGCATCCCGGTCGAAGAGGACAAGCCGCGGCCGGAACGCGGCACCTACCTGCACCCGGAGGCGTTCGGGCTGTCCGACGACCTTCAGGTCGACCGCGTCCTGGACCCCCAGGCACAGCAGCACGAGTAATGCAGCGCCGCAGCGCTGCCGTTCGCCAGTGACATTGGAAAGAACGCTAAGGAGCAAGTTCCATGACCAGGACCCGCATTGTGAGTGTGTTCGCGGCCACCGTGGCGGCCGCAGTCCTGTCGACCACCGCCACCCAGGCCCAGACCGACCAGAAGCAGGCCAAGGAGGACTGGAAAGCGCTGTCCGCCCTGTGCGCCAAGTATCAGGACGAGTTCCAGTCCGAGTCGGCGTGCAAGAAGAAGGGCGCCGCGCTGGGCGACGAGTGGCAAGCCTGGAAGAAGGAGTTCGAGCCGCTGGTCGCCACCTTCAAGAGCCGCTACGGCGAGCGCCACATGGACGTTGGGGCCAAGTTTGAGGGCCTCGAGAAGCCGCTCGGCGTGCGCCACGAGGCCTGGGAAGTGGCCAATGTCGCGTACAACCTTGACCTCGCCCGGGAGGAGAAGAAGTTCGCCGAATGGGCCCTGGAGTGGGGCAAGGACGCGTACCGCATCGCCACGCACTTCCCCGCGGACAACCGCGAGAAGGTGGAGAAGAAGCTTATCCGCGCCGAGGACGCGGTGCGCTACTTCAAGCTCGCCAAGCTGTGGAACCCGGGCGGCGACTACGTCGAGTACCTCGAGCAGTCGCAGGCCCTGGTCGCCCAGGTCAAGCCGGAGTGGAAGAAGACGCTCGGGGAACTGAAGTGGCCCGGCCACAACGCCGACTTCACCGGCCCGGGCAAGCCGGATGACCTCGCCGCCGCGGCGCTCGATTACCTGCGCAAGAACCCCACCTGGTCGAAGCCGGAGTACGACGACGAGCACACGCCGGTGGCCGCCTGCGTCACCGCCAAGACCTGGGAGGTATACAAAAAGGCCCCGCTCACCGAGCAGCCGACGCAGTACAGCCTGGATGTGCTGGTGGCCTTCACCGGCCAGAACGACCCGGAACTCGTCTATGTCTACAAGATGGTCTTTTACACCCGCGAAGAGGCCGGCGTGGCCAAGGAACCGCCGTTCCACTTCGCCAACTCACGGCAATACGCGTGCTACCGCATGTTGAAGGCGAACCTGCCGGCCCGTTGAGCGCCGGCCACGGCCCGACGCGGGACCGCTGGCTTCCCCCGGCACGCCGGCGGTCCCGCCCGGCCGCCGCGTCCCGCACCGTGGCGCGCCGAACCACCGCGCCGCGCGTGGCGCAACCTCAGGAGACCCTGTCATGCAAGTGACTCAGACAACATGGCTTCTTCAGGCGGTGGTGCTGCTCAGTCTCGGCGCCCTCGCCCCAGCCGCCCTGGCCCAGAGCTACGCCATCGACTGGTGGACCGTCGACGGCGGCGGCGCCATGTGGACCACCGGCGGCGACTTCGAGCTGTCGGGCACCATCGGCCAACCCGACGCCGGCGCCGTCATGGCCGGCGGCGCCTTTGAGCTGGTCGGCGGCTTCTGGCCCGGGGCGAGCGGTGGCGGCGGCCCCGCCGTCTGCGCCGGCGACCTGAATTGCAGCGGCTTCATCGACTTCGGCGACATCAATCCGTTCGTGCTCGCCCTGTCGAACTGGCCCCAGTGGAAAGCCACCTACCCGAACTGCCCCGAGCAAAACGCGGACGTCAACGGCGACGGCCAGTACGGCGGCTCGCAAGGCTTCGGCGACATCAACCCGTTCGTCGCGCTGCTGGCCTCCGGCGGCGGCCAGCCGATCCCGTGCCCGTGACGACCACCGCTGGCAAGCGCTCGGCCACGGACAGGTCGGCGGGGGCGGACGCGGCGTGCCCGGGCGCCGCGTTTGCCCTACAATCGCCGGCATGACCGACACTCCCACGCTCGTTGTCGGCACCGCCGGGCACATTGACCACGGCAAGAGCCGGCTGGTCTGGGCCCTGACGGGGACCGATCCGGACCGCCTGCCGGAGGAGCAGGCCCGCGGCATGACGATCGACCTCGGGTTTGCCCACGCGCAGTGGGAGGGCTGCGAGATTTCGTTCGTGGACGTGCCCGGGCACGAGCGGTTCATCCGCAACATGGTGGCCGGGGCGACCGGGGTGGACGTCGCGGTACTGGTCGTCGCCGCGGACGACTCGGTGATGCCGCAGACGCGCGAGCACGCCGAGGTGCTGCGGCTGCTCGGCCTGGACCGCGCGTTCGTGGTCGCCGGCCGCGCGGCGACAATTCGTGTCAGGCTCCCCGCCCGGTCGGCCCAGGGTGGGTGGATCGGTTTCCGCCGCGGGTCGCCTGATGGTCTGGTCCGTCCTGCCCGAACCCGGGCTATACTACGGCCATGCTCGGGCAGACGACGCACGTCTCGTTGTTGCGACGGCTGAGCGAAGGGAATGACCCGGCGGCGTGGCGGGAGTTTCACGACCGCTACGCCGAGCTGATCAGCGGCTTCGCTCGTCGGCGGCAGCTTCAACCCGCCGACTGCGAGGACATCGTGCAGGAAGTGCTCCTGGCGCTCAGCCGCACGATGCCGGGGTTCCGCTACGACCCCGGCCGCGGGAAGTTCCGCTCGTACCTGAAGACGATTACGCTGCACGCAATCTTCAAGCGGCGGGCGCGCGAGCACGGCGAGGTGAACCTGGAGCACATCGAGCAGGCCACCCGGGCCGCCGCCGACGAGGAGGAGGTCGAGGCCGCGTGGGAGGCGGAATGGCGGCAGTACCACCTGCGGCAGGCGATGCGGGTCATCACGGCGGAGTTCAACGACGCCGATCAACAGGCGTTTCAGCGCTACGCGCTCGAGGGGCGTGGGGCGCAGGAGACGGCCGACGCCCTGAATCTCAGCGTGGACCAGGTGTACCAGGCCAAGTCGCGGATTCTGCGCCGGTTGTCGGAGCTGGTGGAGCAGCAGGTTCGGGATGAAGGTTGAAGCCCGGGGGTCGCCATGAGCGACGGGTCCGCCTGGTATCAGGACGAGGGGGCATTGCTGTCCGTCCTACGGCAAGCCGGCGGGCCTGCGGTGCCGGTGCCGACGATCCCGGGGTACCACGACCTGCACCTGCTGGGGCGCGGCGGTCAGGGCATCGTCTTCAGTGCTGTGCAACGGTCGACCCGCCGGCGGGTGGCGGTCAAGGTGCTGCTGGACGGGGCGTGGGCGTCGGAGTCACGCCGACGGCGGTTCGAACGCGAGATCGACCTCATCGCGGCCCTGCGCCACCCCAACATCGTCCGGCTGTATGACAGCGGCGTGACCGAAGCCGGGTTCCCGTACTTCGTGATGGAGTACCTGGACGGGCAGGGGCTGGACAAACGTCTGCTGCCGTCCCCCGACGGCCCCGAGACGACCAAACCCTGGCCGGCACGCCGGACCCTGGAGCTCATCGCCAAGGTCGCCGAGGCGGTCAACTACGCGCATCAGCGCGGCGTCATCCACCGCGACCTGAAGCCGAGCAACATCCGCATCGACTCGGCGGGCGAGCCGTATGTGGTGGACTTCGGTCTGGCCAAGACCGCGCCGGACCCCTACGCCACCGACCTGACGGGCGAGGCGGCGATGAGCCAGACGGGCGAGTTCATGGGCTCCCCGCCGTGGGCCAGCCCGGAGCAGGCGGAGGGGCGGCCGCACGCGACGGACGTGCGGACGGACATCTACGCGCTGGGCGTCATAGCGTTCCAACTTCTGACGGGGACGTTCCCGTATCCGGTCAGCGGGGGGCTGCACGACGTGCTGGAGCACATCCGCCACACCGAACCCCGCCGGCCCAGCACTTTGCGCCGTGAACTGGACGACGAGGTGGACACGATCGTGCTGAAGTGCCTGGCCAAGGAGCCCAATCGGCGGTATCAGACCGCCGCCGAGCTGGCGCGCGACTTGCGCCACTACCTTGCCGGCGAGCCGATCGAAGCCAAGCGCGACAGCGCCCTGTACACCCTGCGCAAGACGCTCCGCCGCTATCGCACGGCCCTGCGCGTGTCGGCGGCAATCGCCGCCGTGACGCTGGCGGCGGCGAGTCTGACCCTGGTGCTCTGGCTGCGGGCGCAGGCGGCGGAACAGCGGGCCGAGCAGCAACGGCTGGAAGCGGTGACGGCCCGCGACGCCGAGCAGGCGGCGCGGTCGGTGGCCGAACGCGAAGCCGCGCGGGCCCGCGCCATCAACCGCTTCCTCGTCAACATGCTCAGCACGCCCCTCGACTACGGCCGCGAAGCACGCGTGGCGGACGTCCTGGACCAGGCGGCGGGGGAGCTCGACGCGCAGCGCGACATCGAGCCGGGCACGGAGGCCGGCTTGCGCGAGGCCCTGGGCAATGCCTACGCGAGTCTCGGCCTGTACGACCAGGCGGGGCCGCAACTCGAGCGGGCGTACGCGGGGTGGCAGGCGCTCCAGGGCGAACTTGGCCCGGAGACACTTCAAACGCGGGCCTGCCTCGCCTGGCTGCGACGCCAGACGGGTCGTCTTGATGAGGCGGAGACGCTGTTTCGCCGCCTGCTGGAAGATCGGCGCCGCGTCCTCGGCGAAGAGCACATCAACACGACACGCACGATGAACGATCTGGCCTACGTGCTCGAGCTACAGGGCAAGCTGGATGAAGCCGAGTCTTTGCACCGGCAGGCGCTGGCCAGCGTTCGCCACCTGCTGGGCCCCGACGCCCTCGACACGTTGACCAGCATGGGCAATCTCGCCAGCGTGCTGGCCGCCCAGGGCGAAGTGGACGAGGCGGAAGCCCTGCTGCGGGAGCGGCTGGACGCCGCCCGGCGTGTCCTGGGGCCGAATCACCGCGACACGCTGCGGGCCGCCAGCAGCTATGCCCAAGTTCTGGGCCTCCTGGGCCGCTATGACGAAGCCGCGCTGTTGGCCGGTGAAGTGGCCGACGCCAATCGGCGTCTGCTGGGGGACGATCACCCCGAGACCATCGTGGCACAGGTCAACCTGGCCGGCGTGCTGTCCTCGGCGGGGCAACTGGGGCAGGCGGAGACGCTCTTGCGTGACGAGCTGGCGCGCTGCCGGCGCGTCGCCGGGCCGGCCCATCCCAATACGTTGGGCGCGCTGTCGAGTCTGGGGCAGGTTCTCAATGCCCTGGGCCGTTACGCCGAGGCGGAACCCCTCCTGCTGGAGGCGGCCACGACCGCCCGGCGCGTCTTCGGCCCCGACCACGCCGAGACGATCTACGCGTTGGGCAATCTGGCCAAGGGCCTGCAATTGCAGGGTCGGCTCGCGGAGGCGGAACGGCTGTACCGCGCGGCGCTGGCGGCCGGGCTGCGCCACCTCGGCGCGGACCACCCGTACACCCTGAGAATCACGCTGGATCTCGGCGCCGTCTGGGGCCAGCAACAGCATTTCGACGACGCCGAGCTGCTGGTCCGCCGCGTCCTGCGGCTGCGGCAGCAGCGTTTCGGCCCGCAGCACGGCGACACGCTCGACGCCCGCGTGCAATGGGGGCTGCTCCTGTATCGGCGGGGGGACTTCGCGGCGGCGGCCGAGGAGTTGGAACCGGTGGCCGCGCTGCTGCGTCGCACGCTTCCCGAAGGACACTGGTACGCCGCGTACGTTGAGGGCTGGGCTGGGCGTGCGTTGCAGGCCGCCGGTCGCAGCGCGGACGCGCGTCCGTATCTGGAGCGCGCCGCACGACAACTCCAAGCCGCGCTCGGCGCGGACCACCCGCGCACCCGCGAGGCCCAGGAGGCCCTGAACTCGTTGGAGGCTGTACCCTGACAGCCCGTTGAAGAACCGCTCGAGGCCTTCGAGTCTGAAGCGCCGGACCTCCGAGTCCGGCGTTTCGTGGGTCGTCGATACGGTCGCGCTGGACTCGGAGGTCCAGCGCTACGGTTTATCAACGGACTGCTACCCCCCCTCCCTTCCAGGTCGCCACGGGCGACTCGCTGCGGCGAGGAGGGGTTGGGGGAATGTCGGACTCCACCGTCAACCGCTGGCTCTCGGCTGTCCAGATCACGCGCGTCGGGTCGTGGGATGTCTAGCTGACACGACCCGCCCCCCCGTCAAAGGCGCTGCCCAACTGGGCCCCCGGACCGGGGGATCGCACACGCCCGCACTCAGCCCCCGCCGTCTGTGACGAAGCTGATCTCCGCGACCACGGGGAAATGGTCCGAGGGGTACCGGCCGTCCCGCCGAGTCCGATCAATGTCCGCCGTCACCGCCTGGAACCGCCGATTGACGAGAATCCAGTCGATGCGTCCCACGCCGGGTTGCCCTGTGAAGGCGTGGTACGTGCCCACGTCACCGGCCGCCACATGCACATCGCGCAACTCGGCGAGGTCCCCGCGCCCCGCGGTGAGCACGCGGTGGGGGGGCGATCCGGGCGGACAATTGAAATCGCCGAGGAGGATGGTCGGTCGCCCGCCGAGCGACTCGACCAACCGCCGCAGCAGCCGCGCCGACTCCAGGCGGGCCTGCGCGCCGCGATGATCGAGGTGTGTGTTGACGACGTGGATTTCGTGCCGGGGTGCGTCGTTGCAGCGCAGGCGGGCCCAGGTGGCCATCCGTGGCAACGCCGCGTCCCAACCCACGCTGCCGGGTTGTGTGGGCCGGTCACTCAGCCAGAAATGGCCGGCCTCCACGAGGGTGAAGCGTTGCCGCCGATACAGGATCGGGACGAACTCGCCGCCCTGTTGCCCGTCGTCGCGCCCGACGCCGACGAAGCCGTAGTCGGGCAGCGCCGCCCGCAGCTCGTCCCCTTGCGACGCCAGCACTTCTTGCAGGCCGAGAACGTCGGGGGCGTGCGCTTGGATCGTGGCGATGAGCACGCCGCGCCGCAGCGGCCAGGCGTTGACACCGTCGTCCGCGTCCGCCGTGCGAATGTTGAACGACATCACGCGGAACGGGGCCGGGGCGGCGCAGCCCGCCAGCAGCCCCACCAGGGTCGTCAGTCCGCCCAGCCACCCGATCCGCGCCATGACCTCCGCTCCGCCCGGCGTCACTCGCACGTGGCCCCGGCCGCGATCAACCCGCCCGGGCCTTTCCGCCGCACGCCCGGCGGCCACGCGGTCGCCGGATCGTACCACCGCTCCAGAATCGCTTCCCAGTCCGCCGCATCGCGCGAGGCGACGAACGCCGCCCGGACCTCCCGGGCATATGGGTGCAATTCGGCGTACTTGATGCCGAACTTTCGCAGGACGCGGGCGGCCCGCCCCGGCCCCTGAATCGCCGCCGTCAGCTCGAAGTGGTCGCGGATCATGCGGCCTTGCTCGGGGACGCTGGGCGGGTCCGGGAGCGGCCGGCCGGCCAGGAGCGCGCGGGCCTCGCGGAAAATCCACGGGTTGCCGATGCACCCGCGGGCCACGGTCACGCCGTCCACGCCCGTTTCGGCCAGCATCCGCCGGATGTCCTCCGCCGTGAACAGATCGCCGCTGCCAAGGACCGTCCGGTCGCCCGCGTGCTTCTTGGCGCGCGCCAGAAAGCTCCAGTCGCTCGGCCCCCGGTAACGCTGGGCCACCGTGCGGCCGTGAACGGTGACGGCGGCCAAACCCAGCTCCCAGGCGGCATCGAATACCTTGAAGAAGTTGCGCTCGCTTTCCGGCGAGTCGTCCAGCCCACGCCGCATCTTCACGGTCACGGGCACGGTCGCGGGCACCGCTTGGCGCACCGCCCGCATGATCTCGATCGCCGTCGGCGGGTCCGAAAGCAGGAACCCGCCGCGTCGCCGTCCGAGCACCTTCTTCACCGGGCAGCCGAAATTGATGTCCACCACGTCGTAGCCGCGTTCGACCAGGCGGACGGCGGCCGCCGCGAAATGCCCGGGCTGGGCCCCCATGAGTTGGCCGCCGACGGGGTGATCTTCGGGCAGCAGCGTGCCCAGGAGCTTTTCGCGGGCCTTGGCCGACTCAGCGACCGATTTGTCGAGCACGACCTGGTGCAGGGCGTACGAGGCCCCGCAGCGTCGCGCCAGCAGCCGCATCGCCGCCGTGCTGTAACCCGACAGAGCAGCCTGCACGACGGGGAAGTCAAGTTCGAGGTGGCCGATTTTGAGCATCGGCCCGATTATATTGGCTCGTCGCGCTTCCGCCCCCCGGGCTGTTTTCGTGAGGTCACCATGGGCCGCCGACCCGCCGCTCCGGATCGTGTTCACCTGCTGGCCCACGCCAACCCGCTGGGACCGGATGTGCAGAGGTTCGGTTTGGAGGATGTGAGCGGGTACGTCGAGTTCTTGCGCCGCCACCTTCCGCCCCCACTCCGCGTGACGTACAGCCCGGCCGTCCTGAACGCGGTCGAGGAGCCGTGGAAAGGCGGTCGCACCGACGACGACGCCCGCGTACGCGACCTCCAGCAGGCCCTCAACGACCCGCGGACCCTGGCCATCGTGGCGCTCAGCGGCGGGGCGTATTTCTCGCGGATTCTGCCCGATCTCGATCTCAGTGTGCTGGCCCGACGCACAACGCCGCTGTGGGCCCTCGGCTTCAGCGAGATGACCAGTTTGGTCGGATGGGTGGCCAGTTACCCGCGGGGGCGCGGCCTGTACTGGCTGTGTCCGAACTGGGTGGGATCGCGGCTGCGACCGCCCGAGGCCGCCCGCGCGGTGCTCGCTGAGTTCTGGCGCACGTTGCCGCACATCCTGGCCGGCCGGGTGCCGCCCGACGCCTCGCACCTGCACTTCGGACCGCTCACCGGGGAGCTGGTCGCTGGGCGCGCGACGAGCGGTCGCGTACGGCTGGTCGGCGGCTGCCTGTCCGTGCTGGCGGCCCTCGTCGGCGGGCCGCTCGGCCGGCGCCTGCGGCCCGATCGCAAGTGGCTCATCCTGGAAGACCTCAAGGAATCGCCGTACCGGATCGATCGTCATCTCGCGGCCCTGAAACTGGCCGGTTGGTTCGAGCGCCTCGCGGGGTTGGTGATCGGCGACTTCCACATGCTGCACGAAGACACACAGCCGGCGGTGCTGGAACTCCTCAAATACCACTTGCCGCCCGACCGCAAGGTGCCGGTGGTCCGCACCCGCTCGTTCGGGCACGTGTGGCCGATGGCCCCGGTGCTGCTGAATCGGCCCGTGCCGCTGAAGGTGCGCGGCCGCGACGTGACCATCCACGCCTCGGGCTTGCGCGACGAAGGCGGCGATACACGCCTGACCGCACCGGCCGCCGATTGACAACGCGCGGCCACGGCCGTATCAGCGCGGTCGATGGCCGACGCCCCCCCGCGAATCACCGTCGTCTTGCCGACGTACAACGAGCGGGAGAACCTCGCGCCCCTGGCGCAACGGCTGTTCACCGCGCTGGATCCGCTTGAGACGGAGTTGCTGGTCGTCGATGACGACTCTCCCGACGGCACGGCCGCGGCCGCCGCCGGGCTGGCCGCGACGCATCCGGTGCGGTGCCTCGTACGCCGCGGGGAACGGGGCCTGGCGACCGCGGTCATCGCGGGACTGCGGGCCGCGCGCGGGGAGCTGCTGGTCGTCATGGACGCCGACTTGTCGCACCCTCCCGAGGCGATTCCCGCGCTGCTCGCGGCCCTGGATGATCCCGCGGTTTCGATGGCGATCGGGAGCCGCTTCGTGGGCGGTGGCCGCGTGGACCTGCACTGGCCGTGGTACCGCCGCCTCAACAGTCTCGTCGCGCGGCTGCTGGCGCGGCCCCTGACGACGGTACGCGACATGATGTCAGGCTTCTTCGCGGTCCGGCGGCGCGAGCTGCGTCTGGAGGGACTGGACCCGGTGGGCTACAAGATCGCGTTGGAGCTGATCGTGCGGCACCGTTGGACACGCGTCGTCGAGGTGCCGATCACGTTCTCGGAGCGCGCCGCCGGCCGCAGCAAGCTCAACCTCGGCGAGCAACTGCGGTATCTGCGGCACCTGGCGCGGCTCTACCGCTGCGTCCTGCGGCGACGCGGAGCGCGGACGACATGATCGCCAGCAACGCCCCGCCGCCGCGCCCGTGGCCCCCGGTGTGGCGGGCCCTGTTGATCGCGGGCGTGGTTTACGGCGTCGCGGTGGCGGGGGTGGCCGCGTGGCGGGCCGACAGCACGAGCGATTTCCGCGATTTCTGGGAAAACGCCGTGCACTTCCGCCAGACCGGCGAGATCGCCGCCGACCTCGGCGTCCACAACTACCTCCCGTTCTTCACGATCTTCATGTTGCCGTGGGGCCTGCTGCCGCTGCCCGTCGGCGCCGCCCTCTTTGCCGCGCTGTCGCTGGCGTTGTTCGCGGTCACGGTCGTCCTGGTCGAGGACCTGCTGGCCGACGTGCCGTCGCGCCGCCCGCGCGCGGCGATGTGGATCGCGGCGGCCCTGATGCTGCCCTACGTCCACTCGTGCGCGGTGCTCGGGAATGTCGGGCTGCTCGTGCTGTTTCTCGTCGTGGCCGCGTGGTTCCTGGTCGAGCGCGGACGCGAGTGGCCCGCCGGCGCCGCCCTCGGCCTGGCCGCTCTCATCAAGCTCCTGCCGGGCGTGCTCATCGTCTTCTTCCTGCTCAAAGGCCGCTGGCGTGTGGCCGCGGCGGCCGGCCTCGTCGTTGTGGTTCTCGGCCTTGGCGCGCCCGTGGCCGCCCTCGGGCCGTCACAGGCCTGGGCCCAGCACGAGGGTTTCTATCGACGGGCCCTCGTGGACCACTCGGTCGGCCAGACGCTCACCGCGGACAAGCCGCGCAAGACGCTCTACAACAACAACGCGCTGCCGATGGTCCTGCGGCGGCTGCTGTCACCCGTCGACGCGGCGCCGGGGCGCCCCGAAGGACCGCTGCTCGTCAACGTGGCGGACCTGCCGCCGCGCGCTCGTGTCGCGGTCTACGTGACGTTCGTCGCCGGGTTGGTCGGCGCCAGTGTGGTCCTCACGGTGCGCAGGCCGCGGCGCTGGCCGCCGGACGGGCCGCGGGAGGCGGCGACGCTGCGCGGGCAATACGGCCTGTGGTGCGACCTGATGCTGCTCGCGGCGCCGCTGATGTGGACCCACTACTTGCCGCTGGCGTACTGGCCGCTGGCGTGGCTCGCCGACCGGACCGAACGCTCGCGGCGGGCAGGTCGAACAGACCGCGTATCTGCCGCGGCGTTGGTCCTCTGGCTCGTCGCGGCGATCCTGCTCGCGTGGCCCGCCGCTCGGGCCGCCGGGGCCCAACTGGCGGCGGTCGTCGTCCTCTGGCTCGCCCTGGTGATGGCGCAATTCCGCCGACAGGCATAGGAGAGGCCCCACGTTCGGGTGGCGTCGCGTCTAGGACGCCGACCCGAGCGCGGGGCCAGGGATGTTCGTCAAACTGCCGAACCGCTTCTCAGTCGCGGCCTACGGGCACGGGATCGGCTGTCCGCCGCCGGAGGCCAGCAGCGATACGAACGGGTTGATGTCGCCGAAGCCGTTCGATCCGCCGTACTGCCCGTCGCCGTTGACATCCGCGTTCTGCTGAGGGCAGTTCGGATAGGTGAGCTTCCACTGCTCCCAATTCGACAAGGCGAGCACGAACGGGTTGATGTCGCCGAAGTCGATGTACCCGCTGCAATTCAGGTCGCCGCGGCAGATGTTCGGGCCGCCGACCGTGAAGCTGAAGCTGGCCTGCGTGAGGTTCAGCGTGGCCGCCGTGACCGGCGAGAATTGCGGCGGCGGGTTGACCGTGGTCAGAACGTTGGCCAGGGCGTTGGTGAGCCGGAACGTGTACTGGCCGGTGGCGGCGGGGGCGTTGAACGACCCCGACAGGATCACCTGCGGCCCGGACTGGCCGATGCCGGGATCGACGTTCGGGTCGGTCCCGAAGATCGCGCCCGCCTGGCCAAATGTGTTCTGCGCCCCGCCGATCTGGACGAGGTTCTTGGAGCCCGTATCGCCGCGCTGCACGCCGATGTAACCCGACGCGGCCCCGCCTTCACCCGGGTTCGTGATGCCGCCGGGGCGATTGAAGCCGATCATGGCGGCGGGGATGGAGGCCGGGTTGCCCGGGGGGATGTCGAGCTTGGCGGGATTGGCCGCGTCCTGAACCAGGTCGCAGGAAATCAAGGCCAGCCCCTGATTGTCGCCCGTGGAAACGACGACCTTGATCGTCCAGTTGATGGGCGCTCCGGGGGACACCTGCTGGCCGGCGGCCGGCGACTCCAGGATCAAAGTGACCGTTCCGCCCGCCCAGGCGCTCGACGCCGCGACGATAACGATCGAAATACACGCCAATTTGCTGAACATGGCCTTCGCCTCCGGCTTGGCTGCTGCGTTACCACCAAAACCCAGCGCACCATGCGCCACTGGTAGTGTAACGCGCGAACGGCGGTGCGCCAAACATGAAATCTGTGACGTAAGCACCTACTGCGCCGAGTGTTATAGATGAAATCCGGCCTCGGATCGCGGCCCCGGCCCACCCCGTCATAGGCGCCGACCACGCCGGGTGACGCCTTGGCCCGTCGGGTTGGCCGCCGCGCGACTTCCGTGCTAGCATACGCTCGGGGCGACCGCGCGGGGGTGTTCGGGGCCGCCCAGAGGAGTCCCATGAACGACCTGACCCCGCGCGAGATTGTCCGCGAGCTGGACCGCTACATCATCGGGCAGGACGATGCGAAACGGGCGGTGGCGATTGCGATCCGCAACCGCTGGCGGCGGCTTCAGCTCCCGCGCCCGCTGCGCAACGACGTGTGCCCGAAGAACATCCTGATGATCGGGCCGACGGGGGTGGGCAAGACGGAGATCGCCCGCCGGCTGGCCCAGCTCGTCGAGGCGCCGTTCATCAAGGTCGAAGCAACGAAGTTCACCGAGGTCGGCTACGTCGGGCGGGACGTGGACAGCATCATCCGTGACCTCGTCGAACGGGCCGTGGCGATGGAACGCCAGCGGGCCGCGCGCAGTGTCCAGGAACGGGCCGTCCGCGCCGCCGAGGACCGCATCCTCGACCAGTTGCTGCCGGGGGCGGAGCACAACGACCCGGGGGACGAGGACCAAGGGGAGCGCCGCCAGCGGACGCGCGAGAAGCTGCGGTCGCAACTCAAGGCCGGGGGGTTGGCCGAGCGCAGCGTCGATGTCAGCGTCGACGAGCGGTCCGTGCCGACGCACGTGATGAGTCACATGGGGCTCGACCAGATGGGGCCGGAGTTCGAGCAGTTCCTCGAACGCGTGATGCCGCCGCGCGCCCGCCGCCGGCGTCTGCCCGTGCCCGAAGCGCTGGAGCTGATGACCCAGCAGGAGATCGACCGGCTGATCGACCAGGACGCCTTGCACCAGGCGGCCGTGCGCCACTGCGAAGAGTCGGGCATGGTGTTCATCGACGAGATGGACAAGATCTGCGGGTCGGGGCTCACCGAGGGCACCGGGCCGGAGGTGTCGCGCAGCGGCGTGCAGCGCGACCTGCTGCCGCTGGTCGAGGGGACGAGCATCAGCACGCGCTACGGGATGGTCCGCACCGACCACATCCTCTTCATCGCGGCCGGGGCGTTCACCCAGGCGCGGCCGAGCGACCTGATGCCCGAGCTCCAGGGCCGCTTTCCGCTCCGCGTGGAGCTGCACGACCTGACGGCGGAGGACTACCACCGCATTCTGACCGAGCCGGAGAACGCGCTCATCAAGCAGCAGATCGCGCTGATGCAGGCCGAGGGCGTGACGCTGCGGTTCACCGACGATGCCATCGTCGAGATGGCGGAAATGGCCTTCCGGGCGAACCAGATGCTCGAGAACATCGGTGCCCGCAGGCTCTACACGATTGTCGAGAAGGTCATCGAGGAGATCGCGTTCAGCGCGCCCGACGCGGTGAACAAGGACGTGACGATCGACATCGACTACGTGCGCATGCGCTTGGCCGACATCCTCAGCGACGAGGAGCGGAGCCAGTACGAGCTGTAGCAGTCCGTTGAGAAACCGTAGCGCTGGACCTCCGAGTCCAGCGCGACCGTACCGGCGACCCCAGAAACGCCGGACTCGGAGGTCCGGCGCTACAGACTCAAAGGCCAGGAGCGGTTCTTCAACGGGCTGGTAAGGCGCGATACGCGCCACGCGGACATGCCGGATTCCCCGATCTTCCCGGCGGCGTGCTTCCGATTCCGCGCTGACACGGCATTGCCCCGCCGAACCTGCGTGCGCCCGTGCAGGGCGGGAGGGCGAGGCGGTCTCCTGCGGCGACCCTGCCGGCCTGCCGAGCCGCGGCTCGCCGGGAGGCTCGGCCTCCCGTGGCGCACGACCGTGAATACCCGTTTAGCCCCGCCGGCCCAGCCGGTCCATGAGCCGCGGGAAGACGGTGACCACGCCGGCGGCGACGCGTGCCGCCCAGCTCGTCCACACCTCCGGCCGCGGGCGCCGCAGGCAGCGCACCACCGCGTCGGCCACCTGCTCGGGCCGTTGCAGCAGCCAGCGGGGCACGTGGTCGAACACGCGGGCCGGGTCGACCGGGCGACCGCCGCGCTCGGCGGAGCGCTCAAAGAACTCGGTGCGCGTCGTGATCGGATGCACCGACGAAACCTCGATGCCGTACGGCCGCAGTTCCATCCGCATGGCGCGGCAAACGTGGTTCTGGGCGGCCTTGGTCGCGGAGTACGCCGAGAAGTTGGTCATCGTGAACTTCGCCACGGCACTGGAGCACATGAGCAGATGACCGGGGCGCTGCGCCGCGAGCAACCGCCGGGCGGCCTCCGTCAGCAGCTCGCACGCCGCGAAGAAGTTCACGTCGAAGATGTGGCGCAGCTCGGCGTCACTGACGAGATGCGCGGGTTTCTTGAAGCCGTAGCCGGCGTTGGCGAACACGACGTCGAAGCGGCCGAAGCGGTGCTGGGCGGCGTCGAGGAGACGCGACGCCAGGCCGCGCTCGGTCACGTCCCCGACGAGGGTCTCCGCGTCGCGGCCGGCGGCGCGCACCTGGTCGGCCACCTGGGCGAGCCGGTCCGCGCGGCGCCCGTGGAGGACCACGTGCATCCCCGCCCGGGCACACGCCAGCGCGGTGGCCGCTCCGATGCCGGAACTCGCCCCGGTGATGAGGACAACTTGATCGACAAGACGGCTTGGCATGATGCGGGTTCTATATCAGCGTTCGCCATGTCGCGCCAACCGTACCGCGAGGCTCTGCCTTGCGATTGCGGCAAGGCGGAGCCTTGCCGTACGGCTCGCGGCTCGGCAGGAAGCTCGCCGTCCGCAAGGACGCCGGCGAACCCCGCACGGCCGTATAGCCCGCAGATTGCGGCTGGGCAGCAGGCACGCCACGTCGCCGGACCGGCGCAGTCGCCTCCACGATGGGTGGGTTTTTCAGTTTCTCCTTGACATGGCAACCTCGTGGGGCAAGAATCGCGGTGGAGAGCAGGAGACGCGCAGCGACTGCCGTCGGGCCAGGCAAGATGGTGCGTCGGGGTCGCTGCCAGCCATTACACAAGAGGAGGAGATTTCATGCGCAAGTACCTGGTAGCCGTGCTGACATTGCTGGCCTGCGGACTACCCGCGGCCCAGGCCGTCATGATCAACTTCGAGTGGTACCCGGGCCCCGACGGCATTCTGGGCACTGGGGACGACATCCCCATCACCGCGCCGACGCTGTTCAGCGCGCAAACGGAACAGCTCACCAAGCAGTTCCAGACGGTCGGCATCCTGTTCACGCCCGACCCGCCGACTAATGACAAGAACGAGATTCTCGACGCGGCCACGTTCACCACGCCGCCGCAACACACCCGCCCCAACATCCTGGCGTCCAGCGGGACGTTGACCATCGAAGGGCGGTTCACGCTCCCGATCTTTGAGATTGGGGCGTTGATTGGGATCTCCGGCGGGGCGGACCGGCTGGACATCTACGACGCGTCGAACAACCTGCTGGGTTCCATCGTGGGTGACGATCAGGAAGTCGTGTTGCAGACGGTCGTGCCCATCGATCGGTTCGTGATTTCCCCGGTGGCCAGCACGACGCCGGCCATCGACAACCTGTACTTCATCCCGGAGCCGGCCTCGTTGGCGCTTCTGGGGCTGGGCAGCCTGGCGCTGCGCCGCAGGTAGGACCGCGCAAATCGCGGGAGTAACGGGCCCTGACGGCTCGCCACCGGTTTGCGTGCCGGGGCTAGCGGTCGGGGCCTTGCTCTTGCGCTGGTTCGCGGACCGCGCCCGATCCGATAGAATCAGCGCAGTGGATGTGTTTGAGACCATCCGCGCCGATCCACAACTGGACGAGCTGACCCGGCTGCTGAAGCCGACCCCCGCCCCCGGCGCGACGCCGGGAACACAACGGGGGGTGGTGGCGGCCGAGGGCTTGTGGGGAAGTTCCGCGCCCATTTTGGCCGCCCTCGTAAGCGAGCGACTCGGCCGCCCGCTGCTCTACGTGACAGCGCACGCCGACGAGGCGGACGATGTCCGCGATGACATCGAGACCGCGCTCGGCACGCCGCCGGAACTGCTGCCCGCGCTCGACACGCTCCCAGGCGACGCCCGCCCCGACGACGAATTGGCGGGTGAACGGTTGCGGCTGTGCCTGGCACTGCTCAGCGGGCCGGCGGGGGCAGACGGGAGAGTGACAGGTGACAGGTGCCAAGTGGCAGGTAGGGGGGGGAACTCTCATGCCGGTGGTTCCGCCCCGGATCGCGCCGACCACTTGTCACCTGCCCCCTGTCACCTGTCACCTGTCACTTGTCACCTTTCCCCCGTCACCTGTCACGGATTGTCGTTCGCGTCGCCGCCCCCCCGCCTCGTCGCCCCCATCCTGGCGCTGATGCAGCCCGTGCCATCGGCCGAGGCGATCGCCGCGCGCTCGTACGAGGTGCGCGTCGGCCAGACGCTGGACCCCGACACGCTGGCCCGCTGGCTCGGTGAGCACGGTTTTCAGCGGTGCGACGCCGTTGAGGTGCCCGGCGATTTTGCCCGCCGCGGCGGCATTGTGGACGTGTACTCCAGCGCCCACGTGGACCCGGTGCGGATCGAGTTCTTCGGCGACGCGGTCGAATCCATCCGCCTGTTCGACACCGGCACGCAGCGGTCGTCGCGCGTGCTCGAAGCGGTCCGCATCCCGGCGTTGACATCTTCTGGCACGCACGGTGCCGATTCCTCGGCGGTGACGAGCTTCCTGGCCCTCCTGCCGGCGGAGACGATCATCGCCTTCCACGAGCCGACGGAAATCCAGGAACTCGGCCGCACCTTCTGGCAGCGGATGGGCGAGCAGGCGGGGATCATCCCCGTGGACGCCGTCTTCCGCCGGGCCAACGACTTCGCCCAGCTTCACCTGCACCGGTTCACCGGGGTGACGGACCGGCGGGTGCGGTTCGACGTGACCAGCCTGCCACCGTTCGAGCCGCGAGCCGCTGACGCACTGCGCGCGTTGGGAGAGCTGGCGGCCGAAGCGGACGTCGTGGTGCTCTGCGACAACCCGCCGGAGGCGCAGCGATTCCGGGAGTTGCTCGCGACGAACGTTCCCCCACCGGGGAGTGCGGGCGTCTGGCCCGCCGACGAACCCCGAGCACCAGCGAGGGGTCCGCAGGACGTCGGACCGGGATCAACGGCGTCCGCAGAACCCGTCGCTGGCGCTCCGGGCTCGTACCATCCCCCGGGGAGTGCGGGCGTCCCGCCCGCCGGTCCGAGCCGCGACCGTCAGGGAGCGGGGTCTGCTGGAGACGCCGGACTCGGAGTTCCGGCGCCACTGGATTCGGGCGCGCGACTCCCGCCGTGGCCGGCGGGCTCCGCTCCGGCGCTACAACGCGTCCGCGTCGAGGTCGGCGTCCTGCACCACGGCTTCCGCTGGGGGCGGACGGCTTACGTCCCGCACCACGAGCTGTTCCGCCGCTACCGGCAGCGCCGCACGCTCCGTCGGGTTGCCCCCGCGCGGCCGATCGACAGCTTTTTCGATCTGGAAGTGGGCGACTCAGTCGTCCACGCCCTGCACGGCATCGGCCGGTTCCTCGGCCTCAAGACGATCCAGCGCGACGAGCGGACGGACGAGTACCTCGCGCTGGAGTTCGCCGACAAGGCCGTCGTCCATGTCCCGGTCAGCCAGATTCACGTCGTCCAGAAGTACATCGGGAGCTTTCGCGGGCGGCCGAAGCTGAGCAAGGTCGGCGGCCTCGCGTGGAAACGCACGAAGCAGCGCGTCGCCGAGGCGGTGACCGACCTGGCGGCGGAAATGCTGGCGCTCCAGGCGCAGCGGGCCCTTGAGGCCGGCATCGCCTACCCGCACGACACCGACTGGCAGCGCGAGTTCGAGGGCGCCTTCCTCTACGAAGAGACCGAGGACCAGCTCCGCGCCGCCGACGAGATCAAACGCGACCTGACGCAGCCCCGGCCGATGGACCGGCTGCTCTGCGGCGACGTGGGCTACGGCAAGACCGAGCTGGCGATGCGGGCCGCGTTCAAGGTCGTCGAGTACGGCAAGCAGGTCGCCATTCTCGTGCCGACGACGGTCCTGGCCGAGCAGCACTACGAGACCTTCCGCGAGCGGCTGGCCGACTACCCGTTTGCGATCGAGGTCTTGTCGCGGTTTCGCACGAAAAGAGAGCAGGCGGACATCGTGGCCCGCGCCCGCAAGGGCCAGGTGGACATCCTCATCGGCACCCACCGGTTGCTCTCGCCCGACGTCCGCTTCGCCGACCTCGGCTTGGTTATCATCGACGAGGAGCAGCGCTTCGGCGTCGAGGCCAAGGAGCGGCTCAAGCGGCTGCGGGCGACGGTCGAGGTGCTGACCATGACCGCGACGCCCATCCCCCGCACGCTGCACATGGCCATGCTCGGCATCCGCGACATCTCGTCGCTGGCCACCGCGCCGGCGGACCGGCGGGCCATCGTCACGCAGGTGCGGATGTGGGACGACCGCATGATCCGCGAGGCGGTCCTGCGCGAGCTGAACCGCGACGGGCAAGTGTACTTCGTCCACAACTGGGTCCGCGACATCCACCAGGTGGCCAACCGCCTGCGGGCGCTGGTGCCCGAGGCGCGGATCGTCGTCGGCCACGGGCAGATGGCCGGCCACGAGCTCGAGGACGTGATGCTGCGCTTCCTGCGGCGCGAGGCCGACGTGCTCGTCTCGACCAACATCATCGAATCCGGCCTGGACATCCCCACCGCCAACACGATCTTCATCGACCGCGCCGAGCGGTTCGGACTGGCCGACCTGCACCAGCTTCGCGGCCGCGTCGGCCGCTCCAAACACCGCGCCTACGCGTACGCCCTGCTGTCGCCGAAGCACCCCGTGACCGACACCGCGGCCCGGCGGCTGAAGGCGTTCGAGCACTACAGTGAGCTCGGCGCCGGGTTTCAGATCGCCATGCGCGACCTGGAGATTCGCGGCGCCGGCAACATCCTGGGCCCCGAGCAGTCCGGCCACATCGAGGCCGTCGGGTACGAAATGTACTGCCAGCTTCTGGAGCAGGCGGTCCGCCGGCTGAAAGACGAGCCCGCCGAGCCGTGGCGGCCGGTCAATCTCGACCTGGGCCTCTCGGCGACGATCCCGCGCAGCTACATTCGGGCCGATCGGCAGCGGATGGAGGTGTACAAGCGGCTGACCGCGTGCCGCACCGTCGCCGAGATCGACGTGCTGCGCGACGACCTGCGCGATGCGTTCGGCCCGTTGCCGGAGGCCGTTGAGACGCTGCTCACGCTGGCGGAGATTCGCGTGCTGGCGGCCCCGTGGGGCATCCGCTCCGTTGTGCTCGACGGCCCCGACGTGGTGTTTGCCATCGACGAGCTTCAGAAGGTGCAGCCGCTGCTGTCCGACGGCCCCGGCTCGCCGCGCGTCCCCGACCCGCAGACGATCCACTGGCGG
>CAYWYJ010000057.1:0-22250 GCA_964462635.1 uncultured Planctomycetales bacterium | reverse complement strand
CATCTCGACGAAGTCGCCCTGGTCGGCGGCTTCGAGGAACTCGGCCGCCTCCCCCACGATCAGCCGCGCGCGGCGCATCCGGTCCTTGGGCGACGGCATCGTCGGCCGGGTGGCGACGGGCAAGTCGTACTTGCGATGAAAGTCGGCCACGGCTTGTTGCTCAGGACTCACAGGGCTCTCCTCCACGCCTGGGGGCGCATTGTTGTCCAGAAGCTATCCCCTAACCCCCCTCCCTTCCAGGGAGGGGTTGGGGGAGGGTCGGTCCTCTCGGCCGGGACCGCGGTCCCGGTTCTCAGGCTCCTGCCGGTCCGGGTTCGCGGACAGCTTCTACTGCCTGCGATCCGTCGCCGGCGGGCTCTGCCCGTGGGAAGCCGAACGCCGCGGCTTTGGATCCGCCCACGGGAGTCGTCCGGCATCGTACGCGGCACACAAGCGTTCGTACGCGGTCTTGTACGCGAGAAATCGTACTTGGTATTCCGCCCGACGACACTCATCGGGGGCCTTGTCCGGGTGCCAGCGTTGCAGGAGCTGCCGCCAGGCGTGCTTGAGCTCCTCGCGCGGGGCGGTGGGCGGCAGGTCGAAGAGCTCCAGCGCGTCGGCCTCCGGCAGCTCGGCGGCGCGGGCGCGGACCTGCTCCGCGACGACCTCGCGCTCCGCCGCATCGGCCCGCTCCCGCAACCACTCCCAGTCCCACACGTCCGGCAGCAGCGCGCCCAGGCTCGCTCCCATGACGGTCATGAACCGCGTGAACGGTTTGCCCTTCAGTCCGAACACGCCGTCCACCAGCAGGCCCGTGGCGGCGGCCATCTTGCCGGCGACGCGGGCCGACTTGCGCCGCTGACCGGCCCGCCGGTCCCGCAACAACGGCGCGATGTCGTGTTCCCACACCCGGCGCAGGAAACGGCGGAAGGCGACGTTGTCTGCCGGTGCGGCCGGCATCCTTGCTCTCCCGACGGCGGCCCGGCGATCCAAGCGACACGGTCGCCGGTGCGCTCCGTCCGGCCGAGATCAGCCCGGTGCGCATCTTACCGAATGCGCCGGCCGGCGCGTTTCGCGGCGGCGGTTTGTTTATATCATGCCCGCTGCCGGTCGGGCAGCGGTCACCCGCCGGTACCGCGGAGTCTCTTGGTGGAATACTGGCTATTGGCGACGAGCACTCCGGTCCCGGGCGCCGGCGCAACGACGGCGGCTTGGATCATCAGCGCGGCCGCGCTGGTGCTGGCCGGCGTCGGTCGCCGTCGGTGGCCGCCGGGGGTGGGCGAGGGGTTGTTCGTCGCCGGGGTCAGCGGCCTGCTGTTTTCCAATTACGTTGCCTGGGGCGAGCCGGCGGTCCGGCCCGCCCTGCTCAGTGCGGGGTTCGTCAGTCTGGCCGTCGTGTGGATGATCGTCGCGGCGTGGATCGAGCGCGGCGAATCTTCTGTCCGCCGCGCGTTGGCCACCCACGCCGCCGCGGTCAGCAGTTTGCTCGTCCTGCCGGCCGCCGTGGCGGGCGACGATCCCGCGAGTTTCACGGGCTTGCTGGTGCGCTGGCTGCTCCTGCTCGGCGTGGCCGGCGGCCTGTACTTGCGGCGACGGGACAACCTCGCCCGCAGCGCGACGCTGGCCGTCGCCATCGGCGGCCCGCTGTGGCTGCTCCATGACCAAGTGCCGTCGGCAGGGCGTCCCTATCTTCCGGCGGCCGTCTTCACGCTGGGGGTGGCAGCCCTGGTATTCGTCGTGGGCGTCGTGCTGGCCGACTGGCGCCGCCGGGTTCGTGCGTGGCAGACCGACCCGCGGAACTTGCTCACCCCTGCACCGCGCCATCGCTACGCGTTTGGGGCCGTGGTCGCCGTCTGTGTTCTCGTCGGCGCCGGCGGCGTGCTGTGTCCCGCCGGCGCCGCGACGCCGCCGGGGATGGTTCTGGCCGGGTACGCGGCGCTTGTGGTGTCGCATCGGTGGTGCTCCGATGCGGTGGGTGCGATTGGGATGACCCTGATCGCCGAGGCCATCGTGTTGGCGGTGGTGGCGTGGCTGCCGGACGGTCCGGCTAATCTGCTGCTCGGCTTCGCGCTGGCCGGCGCGTTCTTGCAGTGGCTGGCCGGGTTCTGGAGCCAGCAACTGTGCGATGGGCGTCCCTGGACCACAACGGGCCGTCTCATCCCCGTGGCCCGCAACCTCAGCCTGTTGGCGGTTGGAGGGCAAGTGCTCGCCGCCGCTTGGCTGGTTGGGGGGACGTCGCCCGCGGCGACCGGCGCGTGGTCGCTGACCGTCGCGCTGGTCTTGATGCTGCTGCACGGGGCGGCCCTCGCGCGGGACGTCCGGCAGCGTGGCGGCGCGGCGGCGGCCCTGGCGGCATGCGTCGTTCTCGTCGCGGCGATCGTGCCGGCCGACGCGCTGGCCGCCGGCCTTCATCGCCCCGTGCCGCTGGTAATGTGGCCGGCCTTGGCGGCGGTCGTGCTGGCCCTGGTGGCGGGACCGAGGCGGGACAGCGGTGCGAGCTGGGCCTTCGATGCCTACCTCGGGGCCTTGCTGCCTCTGACCATCGCGTTCGCGTTCGCCCTGTCGCCGGCACCGAAGCCCGCGGCGGAGACCCTCACGGCGGCGGTCGTCGGAGCGGCGATGGCCCTGGCCCTACGCTTTGCCCGCCGCCCGGCGGCCAACGGCCCGCGCTCGCCCACCTGAGCGCCGCGCGGCCGGTTGTCCGCCGCCGGTCACGACCTATAATGGCGGCCGGTCCCCACCGTCCGCGGGGAGTGACTGACGCCCCGCCGACACGGGCCGGGGTGACGTTCTTGAAGCTCGTTGCCTTGGTATGGAGCCGGTCATGGCCGATCACGGGTGCGAAATCCGCCGCATCGTCTGGTCCGAAGCCTTCCCGTTCGTGCGTCTGTTCCACACGCTGCGCCTGGCGCTGGGGTTCAACCGCCTGGTGCTGGCGCTGGCCGCCCTGGTGTGCCTCTACGTGGGCGGTCGCCTCCTCGACGCCGTCTGGGGTGAAGGCGGCGGGGTGGCGGCGATGCCGCGTGACGGCGGGATCGTGACGGAGATCGAGGTCTACGCCACGTCGCCCCACGCCGTGTTCAAAACGTGGGCGGTCGAAGCCCGCGATGCCCACGCCGAGCGGGCGGTCAATGCCGCGCTTCAGGCCGGGCTGGCGGTCAGCCGCAGCGATGCCAAACGGCTGCTGGCCAACGCGACGTTGCGCGACCTGATGCTGGACGACGCCTTTCGCGGGGAGCTGCGGCGGCTGCGCGAGCTGGTCGACCAGCTCGAAGCCAACGGTCGGACCGCTCTAGCCGGTGACACGTCTCTGTCGCGCGACGACCGCGATCGACGCCGCCAGGAGCTCGAGGAGGCCGCCGACACGGTGCGCCAGATGCTCGCGGGCAAGCCGGGGCGTGGCCCGACGGCGGCCGCCGCCGGCGCGAAGGCGATCGAGACATTGACAGCCGCCGGCCCATCCGGCGATCGCGCGCAGCGGGCGCAGCACCAGGCCGACCTGACCAAGGCGACCGCGCGACAAGCGCAGTTGCAACAATATGAAGAACTGACCCCGCGCGGGCCGTTCATTCGGCTGCTGCAATACGAGCAGCAGTGCTTCGGCGCGGCCATTCGCGGCGTATGCACGGGCCGCCTCGGCTGGTCCGGGCGGGCCTTTGACGCCGAGCCCGCGATGGCCGGCAGCATTGACTCGGCGGTCCGCGGCGTGTGCTGGCTGGTCAACCAGAAACCCTGGTTTGCCCTGCTGCTGGCCGTGATGAGCCTGCTCATTTTCGCGTTCTTCGGCGGGGCGCTCTGCCGCAGTGCGGCGGTCCAGGTGACCCGCGACGAGAGTCTGGGCCTGGGGGCAACGCTGCGGTTTGCTTGCCAGCGGTACGGCGGGTTCCTCATGGCGCCGGTGTTGCCGGTGGGGTTGATGGCGCTGATCGCGGTGGTGATGTTCGTGGGCGGGTTGATCGGGACCATCGGCTACGTGGGCGAACTGTTCACGGGCGTGTTCTACCCGCTGGCCCTGCTCGGCGGTTTCGCGGCGGCGCTGGCGCTGCTCGCCCTGGTGCTGGGCTTCCACCTGATGTGGCCGACCATCGCGGTCGAGGGGTCCGACGGGTTCGACGCGCTGGCCCGGGCGTGCAACTACGTGGCCACCCGCATCTGGCACACCCTCTTCTACGCGGCGGTGCTGCTCGTGTACGGGGCCCTGTCGTTCATTCTCGTGCGGCTGGTGGTGCTGCTCACGCTGAAGCTGGCGCACGGCTTCACCGGGTGGGGGCTAAACCTCATCAGCAGCAGCGGGTTGACCAGCGTGGGCAAGCTGGACGCGTTGTGGCGGATGCCGGCCTGGTCGGACCTGTCGCTGCTGCCGGGCGGCGGCGTCCGCCTGAATGGGACGTACTTCAACGGTCCGCTCGATGGGACCGAATGGCTCGGGGCGTTGGGGCTGCTGATCTGGGGCTACCTCATGGTCGGCCTGCTCGGCGCATTCGTCATCAGCTACTTCTTCTGCGGCAGCACGCAGGCGTACCTGCTGCTCCGCCGGCACGTGGACGCGACGGACTTCGACGAGGTGTACTACGAGGAGCCGGCCGAGGAGCCACCGTTGACGGCGACCGAGCCGTCGGCAGCGCCGGCAACCGCGGAGTCCTCCACGCCGCCACCCGCTACGGAGGTTCCGCCGACCCAGCCGCCGGGCGGCGACGCGCCGCCCGCGTCGTGAGGCGCCCCGTCGCCAGACAATGAACGAACCATCCGCAGCCCGCGGTCCGTCGGCGACGCCGCCCACCCCGGCCGAGTTCCGCGCTCTACATGAATCGGGTGAGGCGCGCGGGGCGAGCTGGTCCATCGGATCGGCGATTGCCGCCGCCCGCGATGTCGTGGCGCGCGGGCTCATCCGCCTGGGGGCGACCCCCAACCGCGTCACCATCGCCGGCTGCGGGCTGACCTTGGCCGCGGGCTACTGCCTGGCGCGCGGGGCGTCGCAGCAGGTCCCGTATTTCCACGCCGGCGACGGGCCGGTCGGCTGGTGGCCGGCGCTGGCGGGGCTGTTCCTGATCCTGGCCGGCGCGTGCGACATGCTCGACGGCGCGGTGGCGCGGCTGGGCGGCCGGGGCTCGCGGGCCGGCGCCCTGCTCGATTCGTCGGTCGATCGTCTCAGCGACATGGCGATCTTCGTCGGCTGCCTGCTGCATTTCGCGACGCGGCCGGTCCCGAACCTGACGCTGCAACTGCTGGCCGTCATCGCCCTGTGCAACGCCGTGCTCATCAGCTACGTCAAGGCCCGCGCCGAGAACATGATCCCCGATTGTTCGGTGGGGTATTGGCTGCGCGGCGAGCGCTTCGCCGCCGTGCTGATCGGCTGCGCGGTCGGTCACGTGCCCGCCGTGTTGTGGCAGTTGGCGATCTCCGGGGCGTTCACCGTCTGGCGGCGCATGAGCTACGGCTACGCGGCGCTGCGGGCGCCTGACGCGGGCCGTCCGCCCCCGCCGTGCGGGCCGGTCCCGGGATGGCGCGGACGCTTGCAGCCGTGGCGCCGGCCGCGCGGGTCGGTGCCGTACGACCTGGTCACGGGCGCGCACATCGCCTACATCGTCGTCGCGCCGTGGCTCGTGCCGGCACTGCGCGGCGCGGGCCCCTGGGCCGACCCGCTGCGCCGCTGGCTCCTGCCGTAACGCCCGGCGGGCGCGTCCCGCCTCCATCCTCTCACAGCCGCCCACAAGGACCGCGACGCGGGTGGTGGCCACCCGGCCCCGCACTCGCGTGCGGGGTTCGGATCGGTGCTCTCGGGGAGTGCTTGGGAAACGTCGGATTCTCGGGCCAAAGCAGCGTCGGCGAGGCGCCGGTCTCCGCCGAGAACGGCCTGTTATCGGAAGCTCAAACCGCGGGCCGGGCCGCTCGGCCACGCGCCAGCTTGAGCTATCGGAATCCTATTAACGACCCGCGCGAATCGGACGATGGAACCGACGCAGAGCGGACCTTGGGATTCCCGCCGCGGACGCCCCGCGTCCGCAGGGGCCGGGTCAGGACTCGAGGAAGACCATGAGCTCGCTGACGACCGAAGCGAAACAGGAACAGGGAGCGGGCGGGGGCCTGGTGCTGACCGCCGACGCCCCCGGCACCGCGCTGCGCAAGACCGCCCGGCCGCCGGCCGCGCGTGCCGGTCGTTGGAAGCGGCTGTGCGACGACTTGACGTCCAAGGCCGAGTCCTTACGGAAGCTGCGGGAGGAGATCGAACCGAAGGCGGCAGCCCTCGCCGACCGCGAGAAGGAGCTGGACGCGCGGGCCACCGATCTCGACGCCCGGCAGCAGGAGCTGGATGCCCGCATCAAGCAGAGTGAAACCCTGGCCGCCGAGCTGACCCGCGGCAGCGCCGACCTCGAACGCTTCGCCCAGCAGCTCGAGGAACGGCGGGCCGCGCTGGACCAGCAGGCCGTGTCCCAGAAGCAGCGGGCCGACGAACTGACGACCTGGATGGCCACGCTCGACGCCCGCGACGGGGAGCTCACCGCCCGGGCCCGCGAACTCGAGGAACGCGCCCGCGCGATCGAGGAACGCGCCCGCGAGCTCGATACGCAATTGGGCGAACTCCGCGCCCGCGGCGAAGAGATCACCGCGCGCCTGCCGGAGCTGAATCGCCGCCAGGCCGCCCTGGACGAATTGACCGCGCGCTTCCAGGACCGCGAGCGCGAAATCGCCCGGCGGGAGAAGGAGCTTGAAGCCCGCGAGCGCACGCTGCGCAACCTCACCGCCGAACTGAAGGCCCGCCGCGACGAGGTCAAGGAAGGAGAGGAGGACTTGCAGGCCCGGCACGAGCAGTTGGAAGCCGAGGCCGCGATCATCGCCCAGCAGCGGGCCGAGGCCAAGACGCTACAAGCCGAGGCCGCCCGCCAGGAGCAAGCCGCCCTGGCCTTGCAACGCCGCACCGCGGAAGTCGAGGCCCGTGAACGCGCCGTGAATCGACGGACGGCCGAACTGACCGGCCGGGAGCAGCAGGTCGTCAGCCGCTGGCAGACGCTGGAGCGGCACCGCGGCGAGTTCGACGCGCGCATCGCCGACCTGGCCCGCTGGATCGGCTTCTACCTCAACATGCCGCGGACCGGCGACAGCGTTCCCGAACCGACCACCGACGCGGTCCATTCGCCCTCCTGAACCGCCGCCGCCGCCAATCGGCCACGGCCCTGGCGACGATCGGGGCCGGACGCCCTTTCACTCGTCCTGGAGACCGTTGGTTTCCTCTTCCAGCTCCGCCGCCGGCACGACCACGGGCTCCTTCGCCGGGGCGGGCAGCAGGTGCCGCGGCAGGAAGGCCAGTCCGGCGATGAGGGTCGGGACGACGGCGCTGGCGATGACCACGCCGACGAGGAACGAGTACTGCTCGCGCGTCACGATATTGTGCGTCAACCCGTACAACGCCGAGATCGTCCCGAAGGTCAGGCCGGTGGACATGAGCAGGGTGTAGTACCAGCGCTCGCGGCGGTCCTGCCGGAAACGGGCGACGATCGGGTACAGGCCGAAGATCTTCGAGACGACCTTGCCCGCCAGCAGGAGCAGGAATACCAGTGGGGCCGACACGATCGCCGGCATCGCCACCAGTGCCCCGGCCCGGATGAAGTAGAACGGCGTCAGGAAGCCGACCGTCAAGGTGCGCATACGCCGAATCCAGAGGTGGTCCGCGGCCGCCGCCTCCGCCAGCACCATTCCCGCGACGTACGCCGGCAGGACCGCCTCGCTGCCGGCCCACAGCGCCAGGGCCCCCAGCGCGAACAGCACGAGCAGCACCAACTTGGTCCGTATGGCGGCGGTGCGATACGCATAACGCCGCGTCATCCAGTTGGTGATGATTGGCAGCGCGGTCAACGCCAGGATGCCGGCCCCCAGGAAGATGCCGGTTCTGTGCGTGAACGGCGCGAAGATCAGCCCCAGCGCCAGCACCGTGCCGAGGTCGTTGACGAAGCACGCGCCCAGGATGCCCTTGCCAAACTCGGTGCGGTTGAGCCCTGTTTCCAACATGACGGCGTAGACGACGGCCATGGACGTGGTGGACAGCGCCACCCCGGCCAGCCAACTCGCCCGTCCGTCCCAACCCAGGAGGTAATGGGCCACGGCGGCACAGCCGAGGAACGGGGCCGCGAAGCCGATCAGCCCCACCACCGTGACTTCCCGCCACTTGGCCCGCAACGTGGTCGGCTCCAACTCCGCCCCGGCCAGGAAGGTCAGCATGACCGCCCCCGCGGTCGCCAGAAAACGCAGCCAATCCGCGTCGGTCCCCAGCGCGCCCTGTCCCCAGTAGTGGTGGGCCACCGTCCCCGCCGCGATCCCCACGCAAATCTCCACCAGGGCCATCGAGATCCGCAGGTGGTTGGCGAGCACCGTGGCGACGACGGCCAGAAACAGCCACACGGCGGCAACGGTAAAGGCCTCGGTCATGGTCCACACTCCGCGATGTCCGGCAATAAAAAAACCTGCCTTGCGGCAGGGGCCGGGTACCCACACGTAACCCCTGCCTGCACGCGTCCAGGCAGGAGTCATCAGACCAGGACGGTCACTTAACGGCGGACTCCATCGCCGTGGGCATTCTATCCGCCGGCCCCCGGCGCGACAAGCCGCCGGCTTCCGGCGCGGCAAGCCGGTGCCGCGACGCCGACAGCCCCACTACCCGGCGGGGGGACCGCTCCGTAGAATGGATGATCCGGCGCCGGCCCCCCGGCCGGCCCGTGAGCTTCACCCCGCAGTAGGAGCGCACAATGGCGGTGCCCAACGATCGCAGGTACTCCCAGACCCACGAGTGGTTCAAGGCCGATGGAAACATCGTGACCATCGGCATCACGCAGTTCGCCGCCGACGAGCTCACCGACATCACCTACGTCGATCTGCCCTCGGTCGGCGACACGGTGGAGGGCGGCAGCCATTTTGGCGAGATCGAGTCCGTCAAGGCGACCAGCGAGCTGTATTGCGCCGTCTCCGGCGAAGTCGTCGCGGTCAACGAGCGGCTGGCGGATGAGCCGGGACTGGTGAACACCGACCCGCTCGGCGAGGGCTGGATGCTCAAGATTCGCGCCACCGACCTCGGCCCGCTCCAGAAGCTGCTGGACGGTCCGGCGTATGAGAAGATGATCGCGGAACACTGAAAAAACAGTGACAAGTGACAAGTGAAAAGTGACAAGTGCCAAGAGGGCGGCCCGCTACCCCCCTCCTTCTCAGGCAGCCACAGGCGACTCGCTGTGGCGAGGAGGGGTTGGGCGAGGGTGAAAGCGGCCGACCTGAGACCCCCCTCCCTCTGAGGGAGGGGTTGGGGGAGGGTCGTGGCGACCGCGTTCTTCCCCTCACCCTACCCTCCCCCCATAGGGGAGAGGGATTGACAAACGGGCACTGTGCGTATGGCACTTTGCACGTGCCCCTTTGCACTTCTCACTTTTCACTTGTCACCTGTCACTTGTCACCCGTCACCCCCCATGCGGGAGGAGTCCCGTTCAATGTCGCACGAGTTTCCGACGCAACCGCTCCTGGAGCCTTCTGACACCTTCGTCCACCGCCACCTCGGCCCGAGCGACGACGACATCCGGCAGATGCTCGCCGCGCTGGGCTACGACTCGCTCGACGCCCTGATCGACGCGACCGTGCCGCCGGCAATCCGTCTCGATCGACCGCTCTCCCTCGGGCCGCCGCGAAGTGAGCACGCCACCCTGGCGGAGCTGCGCCGCATCGCGGAGAAGAACCAGGTGGTGCGGTCGCTGATCGGCCTGGGCTATTACGACACGATCGTCCCGCCGATCATCCAGCGCAACATTCTCGAAAACCCCGGCTGGTACACGCAGTACACGCCGTACCAGGCCGAGATTTCGCAGGGCCGGCTGGAGGCGTTGCTGAACTTCCAGACGATGGTGAGCGACCTGACGGGGCTGCCGCTGGCCAACGCGTCGCTGCTGGACGAGGCGACCGCCGCCGCCGAGGCGATGACCATGTGCCACCGCATCGCCAAGGGCCAGCGGAACGGGTTCTTCGTCGCGGACGATTGCCACCCGCAGACGATCGCGGTCGTGCAGGGGCGCGCCCGCCCGCTGAAGATCGACCTCCACGTCGGCCGCGTCGACGAGATCGATTTCGACAAGCAGGACCTCTGCGGCGTCCTGCTCCAATACCCGACCACGGACGGCCGGATCGAGGACTACAGCGCGATCGTGCAACGCGCTCATCAGGCCGGCGCTTTCGTCGTTGTCGCCACCGACCTGCTCGCGCTGACACTGCTCAAGCCACCCGGTGAGTTCGGCGCCGACATCGCCGTCGGCAACTCGCAGCGCTTCGGCGTGCCGCTGGGCTTCGGCGGCCCGCACGCGGCGTTCATGGCCACCCGCGAGGAACACGTGCGGCAGATGCCGGGGCGCCTGATCGGCGTCTCGAAGGACGCGCGGGGGAACAACGCCTTCCGCCTTACGATCCAGACCCGTGAGCAGCACATCCGCCGCGAGAAGGCCACCAGCAACATCTGCACGGCGCAGGTGCTGCTGGCGATCATGGCCAGCATGTACGCCGTCTGGCACGGGCCGCAGGGGTTGCGGCGGATTGCCCAGCGCGTGCAGGCGCTGACGGCGATTTGTGCCGAAGGGCTGCGGCGGCTCGGCTTTGATCCGGGGAGCGGGCCGTTTTTCGATACGCTGCGGCTGCGGCTCGGCAAGAAGAAGGCCGGACCGGCGCTGAACCGGGCCCACAAGGCGGGGTTCAATCTGCGCGACTACGGCGACGGCTCGCTGGGTCTGTCGCTGGACGAGTGCAGCACCAAAGCCGAGGTGCAGGCGATATGGCAGGTCTTTGCCGGCAAGGACGCGGTGACGTTCAGCGTCGAGGACTTGGCCGGCGGGGCGAACACGGGCTACTCGGCGGGTCTGGCCCGCACGAGCGCCTACCTGACGCACCCCGTGTTCAACCGCTACCACGCCGAGCACGAGATGTTGCGGTACATCAAGCGGCTGGAGTCGCGGGACCTGTCGCTGTGCCAGTCGATGATCCCGCTCGGCTCCTGCACGATGAAGCTGAACGCGACATCCGAGATGCAGCCGATCAGTTGGCCACAGTTCGGCCGCCTGCACCCCTTCGCCCCGGCGGACCAGTGGTCGGGCTACGCAGAACTTCTGGAAACGCTCGGAAAGTGGCTGGGCGAGATCACCGGCTTCCCGGCGGTGTCATTCCAGCCGAACTCCGGTGCCGCGGGCGAGTACACCGGGCTGCGCGTGATTCGCGCCTACCACGAAGCCCACAACAACGGGCACCGCGATGTGTGCCTGATCCCCGTCTCCGCCCACGGCACCAACCCCGCCAGCGCCGTCATGGCCGGCTGCGAGGTCGTCGCCGTGGCGTGCGACGAACACGGCAACATCAGTCTCGAAGACCTGCGAGCCAAGGCGGGCCAGCACCGCGACCGCCTCGCCGCCATCATGATCACCTACCCCTCGACACACGGCGTCTTCGAGCAGGACGTCAAGGACCTCTGCCGCGTCGTCCACGAAAATGGCGGCCTGGTCTACATGGACGGGGCCAACATGAACGCCCAGGTCGGCCTCACGCGCCCGGCCGACATTGGCGCCGACGTCGTCCACCTCAACCTGCACAAGACCTTCTGCATCCCGCACGGCGGCGGCGGTCCCGGCATGGGGCCGATCGCGTGCGCGGCGCACCTCGCCCCGTTCCTGCCGGGGCACCCGCTGGTCCCGTGCGGCGGTGAGCAGGCGATTCCGCCGGTCTCCGCGGCCCCCTTCGGTAGCCCCAGCATCCTGCCGATCTCGTGGATGTACATCCGCCTGATGGGTGAGCCGGGGCTGAAGAAGGCCACGCAGGTCGCGATTCTCAACGCGAATTACATGGCCCACCGGCTGAAGGAGCATTACCCGCTCGTCTACACCGGCCGCAACGGTCGCGTCGCCCACGAGTTCATCGTCGACCTGCGCGAGTTTCAGAAGACCGCGCACGTGACGCCGGAGGACGTGGCCAAGCGGCTGATGGACTTCGGCTTCCACGCGCCGACGATGAGCTGGCCGGTGGCGGGCACGCTGATGGTCGAGCCGACGGAGAGCGAGTCGCGGGCGGAGTGCGACCGGCTGTGCGACGCGCTGCTCGCGATTCGGCAGGAAATCCGCGACATCGAGAGTGGCCGCATCAAGTACGAAGAGAGCCCGCTGAAACACGCGCCGCACACGGCGGCGGTCGTCACCGCGACGCAGTGGGACCGCCCGTACCCGCGGGAGCAGGGGGCGTACCCCGCCGATTGGGTCCGCCAGTACAAGTTCTGGCCGCCGGTGGCCCGCATCGACAACGTCTGGGGCGACCGGCACTTGTTCTGCACGTGCCCGAGTGTGGCGGACGTGGCCGGGTAGCCGCTCGGGAGTGGTATAATACGGTGGCGGCGGAGACTCGGCATGACGATTGACCGGCTGCGAAACACATTGCGGGCACAACCCTTCCGGCCGTTCCGACTGCACATGGGCGACGGGCGGTCGTTGCGCGTCTCGCACCCGGATTTCGTCTGGATTCCGCCGGAGGGTAGCCGCACGGTCATCGTCTCTACCGGCGGGGATGATTTCGAGATCGTCGACATGATGCTGGTGACC
Organism: uncultured Planctomycetales bacterium; assembly: GCA_964462635.1. Classification (GTDB taxonomy): domain Bacteria; phylum Planctomycetota; class Phycisphaerae; order UBA1845; family Fen-1342; genus JBFMAI01. Next base: position 9,678 of record CAYWYJ010000057.1, on the reverse strand, counting down.
AGCATCGAAGTCGGCAACGGCGCCCGGCGGCGCAAGAAGTGACGCCGGCCCGCCGGTCGGCGCCCCCGCAATCCGCGGCGAGCACGGCGGCCCCGTTGCAATCCTAACACATTCCGAATATCATACGGCCGGTAGCGCACAGGACATCCCCGTCATGGAGTCCATCAACAACCCGGCCAGCCCCTTCTCCCCGACGCGGTGTGAGTGGGACGCCGTGCCGCCGGGCGCCCGGCTGACGGTTCGCGAGGAACCCGCCGCCTCCGCGCTCACGCACAACGACAGCCCGGACATCCCCTATCGCTGGTCGGTCAACCCGTATCGCGGGTGCCAGCACGGCTGCGCCTACTGCTATGCCCGTCGCACGCACGAGTACCTCGATCTCGGGGCCGGGACGGACTTCGACCACACGATCATCGTCAAGACCAACATCGCCGAGCGGCTCGCGGCCGAGCTGGCCCGCCCCCGCTGGCGACGCGAGTGGATCGAGCTGTCCGGCGTGACCGACGCGTACCAGCCGTTGGAGCGGCACTACCGGCTCACCCGGCAATGCCTGGAAGTCTGCGTGGCGCGCGGCAACCCGGTCGGCGTGACCACGAAGTCGGCGCTGGTTACGCGGGACATCGACCTGCTGGCGGAACTGCACCGCCGGGCCGCGGCGCAAGTGTTCATCAGTGCCACCTTCGCCGACGACCGCGTCGCCCGGCTCCTGGAGCCCATGACCGCGACCGCCGACGCCCGGTTTGAGGCGCTGCGTCGGATTGCGGCGGCGGGCGTGCCGGTCGGCGTCCTGATCGCCCCGGTGATCCCGGGCCTCAACGACCGCGACATCCCCGCCCTGCTGACCCGGGCGGCGGAGTGCGGGGCCACGTCCGCCTGCTTCACGCCGGTGAGGCTCCCCGGCAGCGTCGCCGAAGTGTTCCTCACGCGACTGCGGTCCGCGTTGCCGCGGGCGGCGGGTCGCATCGAGGCACGGATTCGTGACCTGCGCGGCGGGCGGCTGAACGATCCGCGGCTGGGTTGTCGGATGGAAGCCCACGGGGCGTATTGGGACGGCATTCGCCGGCTCTTTGAAGCCACCGCCACCCGCGTGGGGCTCGATGGCGCGCAGTCGTGGCGCTGCGGGCCGTCGTCCGCTGCCCCCCGCCCGGCCAAGCAGTTGGAGCTCTTCCATACGGACATTCCCCGGCGCGGAACGTAGAACGGGCGGGCGGACCGCGGCTCGGCAGGCCGGCAGGGTCGCCGCAGGAGACAGCCTCGCCCTCCCGTGTCGTGGCTCGGCAGGCCGGCAGGGTCGCCGCAGGAGACAGCCTCGCCCTCCCGGGTCGCGCGGTCGTTGAGACCCGCTCAGCGCCGCCCCCACAGCCGTGGCTCAGTCGAGGCCGGTGAGACGGTGACGGGCTTCGTTGTACGCCTCGTATGCCGCGCGGACCTCGTGCAGCGTGTCGCCGCCAAACTTCGCCAGCCACGCCCGCGCCAGCTCAAAGGCGACAACGTTTTCGGCCACAACGCTGGCGGCGGGGACGGCACACACATCGCTGCGCTCGTAATCGCTGCGCTCCGGCTGCCCCGTCTCCAGGTTGACGCTGGCCAGGCCGCGCCGCAGCGTGGCGATCGGCTTCATCGCCGCGCGGACCACGATCGGCATGCCGTTGGTCATGCCGCCTTCGATCCCGCCGGCGCGGTTCGTTCGTCGGGCGAATCCCGGGCTGTTCGCATCCAGCCCGGCCGCATCCCCGTACAGGGCGTCGTGGACTTCGCTGCCGCGGCGACGGGCCGCTTCGAAACCCGCCCCGATCTCGACGCCCTTGATGGCGGGGATCGAAGCGACGACCTGCATCAGGCGGCCATCGAGCCGCTCCGGCCACGCCACACACGTTCCCAAGCCCGGTGGCAGGCCGAACGCGCGGACCTCGATCACGCCGCCGACGGTGTCGCCGTCGCCCGCCGCCGACTGAATCGCGGCCCGCATCGGTTCGACCGCATCGGCGTCCGGCGTGTAGAGGTCGTTGGCGTCGCGGTGGGGCACGAGGTCAGTGGGGTCGGCGTCTTCGGGAACGTTGGCACGCACGCCGGCAATCTCGACGACAAGCCCCACACAGACGACGCCGAACTCGCGGAGCAAGCACTTCGTCGCCGCCCCCGCCGCCACGCGCGCCGCCGTGTCACGGGCCGATGCCCGCTCCAGTACATCGCGGCAATCGGTCGTCAGCCATTTCATGGCGCCGGCGAAATCGGCGTGGCCGGGCCGCGGGCGGTGGACGGGCGGGGCCGTGTCGATCCGCACGTCGCGATTGCGGATTTGCAGCACCACTGGGGAACCGAGCGTGCGCCCCCGTCGCACGCCGCTGAGCACCTCCGCCGCGTCGTGCTCGATCGCCATGCGCTCGCCACGGCCGAAGCCGCCCTGTCGGCGGCGCAGCTCGGCGTTGATCAGGTCCGTGTCCAGCGTGAGCCCGGCCGGCAGGCCCTCGATCAGGGCGATCAGCGTCAGCCCGTGCGACTCGCCCGCCGTGCGATAAGTCAATTCGGCCATACGCGGTTCCACCTCGGCGTGGACGATGTTACCGCTCCACTCGGTGCGACGGAACCGGCGGGGAGCCGTGGAGCGCCCATCGGAACCCGCACGCGAGTGCGGGGCACATCGGTCAGCCACTCGCGTGACAGGTTCAGCTAAATGGGTATTCACGGTCGTGCGAGACGGGAGGGCGAGGCTGTCTCCTGCGGCGACCCTGCCGGCCTGCCGAGCCGCGGCTCGCCGGGAGGCTCGCCCTCCCGGTTGGCGCCCCATGATCCTAAATACGTATTTAGCAGGGACAATCTTCCGCTCTGGGGACGGAAATCGAATGGGCCCGATAATTCCCGCCCACTCTCTGCGAGCGTTCGACCTGCCGGTTGCGGTCCTAGCGGGCGCGCCGACCTCAGTCTCGTAAAGCTGCCTTCTACAATGACTTGGAGTAGAAATCCGAACCCCGCGCGCCAGTGCGGGGCCCGGCGACAGCCACTTGCCCGGGGGTTCCGCAATTCTCTGCAGAAGGCCCCCAAGAAAACGTTGACTGGCGGACCGGCGGCGCGTTACCATGCTGTCTGAGGAGTTGGAGGAGCCCCTTTTCTCTCTGTGGCCGTGTTCGCGGCCCAGGGGTTCCTGCCCATACGAGGTTCAACTGGAGGAGGTGGACTCAATGAGACTATTGGGACTGCTTGTGTGCGGGTTGGCCGTGAGCCTGGCCAGCGCGCAGATCGCCGACGATTTCAATCGCCCGGACGGCCGTGACCTGGGGCCGAACTGGAACGAGGTCGGCGGTGACTACTTCTACATTCAGAACGGCCAGGGACGTTGCGACGGCGGCAACAAGTGGATGGACTGGGTCGGCACGCCGAACACCCTGCCGTACTACGAGGTCAGAGCTTCCATCGACGTCTTCTTCGCCGGAGACGGCACGCAGTATACGGCGCTGCGCACGGGCGTCGGGGCTACCGACGAGCTCTTCATCAAGATCCAGTCGCAGTCGCCCTACGGCGGCTTCACCCACATCGGGTGGTACCACAAGACCAGTTCCACCGGCTTCGGCGCCTGGACGGGTGGGACCGGCTTCTACACGCTACCGACGAAGTTCAACGAGGCCCGGATCACCACGTACTTCATGCCGGGCAACACCGACACGATCTACATGGACATCGACACCGACTTCAACGGGACGCCTGAGTTCACGTACAGCAGCCCTGGCGTGAACAACATCGCGGCGAACCTGGGCTTTGGCGTCGGTATCGGCGGCTACGGCACCACGACGATCGGGAGCAAGTTCGACAACTTCTCGGTCGTCCCGGAGCCCGCTTCGCTGGCCCTGCTGGCCGTCGTGACGCTGCTGCGTCGCCGCTAGAGAGCGGCCGACAGAACCCACCACGCAAGTGGTGGGCCGCTGGGCCTCGGCCTGTCGTGCGAGGCCCTGACAGGCGTTCCAAGAGCGAACGCATTCTGACCTCTGAAATCGACGAGGCCGCCTGTTGGTCGGGCGGCCTCGTTGTTTGCGCGCCGGTTCCAGCGGCCGCCGGCGTCTGTCCTGACCGGCTTCGGGCGATTATGATCCCCGGTGGTCCGTGGGCACCAGGAAGGAGCAGGCCATGCCGGACAGCGTGTACAAAGTCATCGAACTGGTGGGCACGAGCCCGAAATCGTGGGAAGACGCCGCCCGCAACGCGGTCGAGACCGCCGCCAAGACCGTCCATGACCTGCGGGTGGCCGAGGTCAAGGACCTGGACCTCAAGGTCGAGGACGGCAAGGTCGTCGCCTACCGCGCGCGCGTCACCCTCTCGTTCAAGTATGAGCGCGAGCCGAAACCCGGCCGAAAGTAGCCGGCCGGCTTCGGGCAGCGCTGCGGACTTGACGCACGGGCCGTCGCCCGGCAGCGACGCCCCGCGCCGGCCTCCGTTTACGGGTTGGTGAGCAGGGCCACGAACGGGTTGATGTCGCCGAAGTCAACCCAGCCGTCGAGGTTGATGTCGGCGGCGCAGCGCTGCTCCACCGTGGCCTGTCCGGGCTGCAAGAGCACCTCCACGAAGGGGTTGATGTCGCCGAAATCCACCCGGCCGTCGCCGCTGACGTCGCCGGTCACGCACTCCGTGATGCCAAAGATCATGGGGAACGGCGCGGAGGCCGCGTAGCCGGTGCCGCCGGTGTCCACCAGCCTGAACATCGCCCGCCAGTGGACCTTCAGCCCGTGCAGTTGCTCGAAGTTCGGAAACTTCGAGTTGATGTGCCAGATGAGGTGGCTGTGGAGACCGGGCGTGACCCCGACGTACACTCTCTCGCCCGGGTTGAAATAGGGCTTCAATTGCACGTCCCACACGATGAGCGCCGGGTCCATGGCCACGATTTCCAGCCAGACGCTGGCTCCCGCCGCCAGCGGGTAGCAGTTGTTCTCCGGGTCGGGGGTCTCGATGTCATCGAAGCCGGGGCTGTTGCGGGTCCAGCCAAAAAACAGCGGCCCGGCCACCTCGTCCAGCACAACGACCGACGCGGGGGAACCGTCCGGCACGAACCCCCGCGGACTGATCTTCAATTGCCCCGCCGCGGACACGGCCAGCCACAGGTCGCCGGTGTGCGGTTGGGCGAGCGTGGCCGCGGTCGCGGCGATCGACACCATCACGGCCACCCGCAGGGCAGTCTGATTGCGCATGAGCATTCTCCGTCGAAAGGGCCCGGCGCCGCCCCGCGCGACCCGGTGGCCGTTGCGGGGCCGACGCCGGACGGGGTTTTCACCCGCGACGCCGCGGGCGGACCAGCGCCGCCAGGGTCAACAACAACGCGCTCGCGGGCTCGGGAATGAACGTCAGGTCAAACGGCGCCGACGGACCGTAGCCGGTCGTGCCGAGGTCACGCACCAGGAACACGCCTCCCGCCGGATTAAGCAGCGGATCAGGGTTGGCGGCCTTGTCAATGATCCAAAGCCCGTGGGTGTGCAGCTCATGGTCGCCGAGCACCCATCGGCTACCGACCGATAGCTCGCTGAAGGTGTTGTCGAACATCCGCAGGCCGTGGCTCAGGCCGAGCACCTCCAACTCGATCAACGCGCCGGGCGCAAGCTTCCAGAAGTCCTCGCCGGGCTCATCTTCCTCCAAGGCCTCGAACCCCGGCATGTTGCCGACCCAGCCTTGAATCGGCGACCCCGGTGCCGTCGGCTCGAGGACCGCGGGCTCCTGTGGAACCTCGGCTTTCAGCACCATCAACGACGACCGGCCGATGACCGCGTCGTGGTGGTGCGGCTGCGCCCGCGCCGCCAACGGAAGCCCTCCCAGAATCAGCGCGGCGACCAAACTCGTATTCACGGTCGTGCGACCTGGGAGGGCGAGGCTCCCGCCGAGCCGGCGTGGGAGGGCGAGGCTCCCGCCGAGCCGCGGCTCACGGTGAGGCTCGCCCTCCCGGCTCGCGTCCCATGATCCTGAATGCCCAGCTGGCATGTAGTTCACGGTGCGAATCATTTGCTTAATCCTCCGGAGAGAATGACCCGGCGCGGCACGAGCAACCGCGGGTGCGCGGCCTACTTCGCCACCTCCGGGTCGTATTTGTTGTAGAACCACGAGAGCCGACCCTGTAACGGATCGCTCCCGTTCACATCGATCAAGTACGTTTGTTCAAAACGAAACGCTTCGGCATGGCCATCGACGAACACGTAGTTCGCCCGGCCGGCGTGCCGCGCGAGCGCGACCTGCTTGCCGGCGATCTGTCGGGGCGTGCCGGCGAACCACAACTCGGGATGCACGTGGTCCGCGGTCGCGTACTCCCCGTCTTCGGCCAGCTCCACGAAGCAGATCGTCGTGGTGGGCCGCGTGACGCGCCCCAGGCGGGTGAACGTCTGCGTCTTGCCGATGGCGCGCGGGTCCTCCGCGACCAGGTAGTAGTTGCTCGCGTAGCTGGTCTGCCGCCACAGCGGCTTGCCGTGGCCGTCGGTTCGCGGCTGGCCGTACCACGGGCTCGTGTCGCCGGGGCAGCGACGGATGTCGCGGACCTCGCCTTGGAGCGTCGCTTCCGACCCGCTGCCGAGAACCTCGCCGCCGCGACGGGCGTAGAACTCCGCCAGGGTGCTGATCCAACTCTGGGCCGGGTTCGACTCGCCGCCATGCAGGTAGCCGAACGACGGGAACGCGTCCTGGTTGTGCTGCGCATAAAGCTGCACCGCCAGACCCAACGAACGCAGGTTGGACAGGCAGACCGTGGCCTTGGCGTGCTGCCGCGCCTGCCCGAGGGCCGGCAGCAGGACCGCCGTCAGGACGGCGATGATCGCCACCACGACCAGCAACTCGATGAGCGTGAAGCCGCGCGGCGGCGCGCGGCGCGGGCGGTCACCAGGCATGGGTTGACCTCCACCGGGTTGGCGAATGCCCGACCACTCGGGTCGGGTGCCGGCTACGCGGTGAAGGTCGGCGGGGGAGCGCGGGCCCAGTGCGGGGCGTCCGACTCGACAGCCACACGTTCGACGGGGGGGGTGCGGAGCGACAACGCGGGAGCGGCCAGAGCCGCCGCCGGCGGCGACGGAAGACCCGCGGTCGTCAGTGTGCCAACGACGCACAACGCGCACTCGTGCTGAGGCGCGGCTGAGCACTCATCCGGCGTGCGGGCTGCGGCGGTCGGCCGGGGGGTCGGAGCGCAACAGGGGGAGTTCGGCGCGTGGTGGTGCCAGATCGAGATTGGCACCGCCAGCGTGGGGCCAAGCACGCCCAGCGTCAGCACTGCTTGCCAAGGCCGCCTTGCAGCCATTTCCGGTTCCGACCAGCCCGCAGGTCCGCGCGGGATAATACGACGTATTACGATCCTATGGTACGCGGTCCGATACGGATGTCAAGGGCTTCATCGGCGGCGAACGTGGTCGAGTTGATTTCGGCGGGCGGCGCGGCCTAGAACCTCGTGAGGGTACCGGCGCCGCAGTGCGCTGGCGTGTCCACGTTGGGCCACCCTCGTTCTATTCTATTCGTGTCCTCGTTCTCCTTGGGAGGGGACGATGCGCGCTTCAACGTTTCTACGGTCGGTTGCGATTACTCTTGCTCTCGGCGTTCTGGCCGGCGCGAATGCCGGCACGATCGCCACGTTCGCGGACCCGTCGCCCAGTGGGGCCGAGCCGCTGTTCGAGCTGGACGGCTTCAACTTCACCGGAGAGTGGACCAAGCCCGGCTTGACGCTGGTCATGCCCATTACCAGCCAGATTTACCCCAACGCCACCTTCCAGATGACCCCGCTCACTTGGAACGGGACGACGGGGCTGTCCGGCGGGACGCTCACGTTCTACGACGCCAGCCAGACGCTGGTGTTGCAGATCGACTTCGACGCGGCGTGGTACTTCGGGCCGTTCGGCTTCGGCGCGAGCGACCTGGCGGGCCAGACGGTCACGATGTCGGGCCCTGGCGTGCCGGGCGGGCTGTACGAGGAGGCGTTCGCGTTCAGCTTCGCCAACCAGCGTACGACGCCGACGGGGTTTACGTGGACGGCGAGCTTCACGTCGTCGGCGATCCCGGAGCCGACCAGCCTCGTGCTGCTCGGGCTGGGGCTGGGCCAGTTGGTGCGCCGCCGCGGACGGTAATGGTGGCCGCATCAGTCTGAACCCGCCCGACGCCTCACGGCGAGCGGGGCTTTGCAGCCCGGCCAGCCGGTCTTGGGCTGGGTGCGACAGCGGACGACTGGAGGTCGGTCCAGCTGGTTCCCCGGATCTCGGCTGCCAAGGCTGAGTTCATTGAGAAACTCGGTTCGCCAGTGCGGCGGGTGTCGTTGATGGTCCGATAACATGTGAGGCGAAGGGAGGGCTGGTTCGGTATCGCTCCCAGAAGTCGGACCTAGCGGGTCGAAAAATCTTTTGAATTGGGTGAGATTTCCACTAGCCGACCGAAAATTTTCGCCTATACTATATGTGTCCGAGCGGCGAGCGGTACGTACAGGTTTCCCCCCCGGCCTGTCGGCCCCCCGCTCGGGCACTTTTTTTGGCAAAGATCACGCCAGCACTCAGGGCGTGATCGGGGAGTGCGAAAGGCCAACGGCTTCGTGACTCCCCCGCCGACTCGGTCCTTCGAGTTGAGCACAGCACAACCAATTACGCGGGAACAAGAAGCACCGCACGCCGGTTGACCGGAGTGCGGAGATAATTGAATACGCGCGACTGGCGCTGAATCCGGTGAGTGCCGGTCGTTACGGACTCCCCCTCCTCTCCTCCAAGCGTGGACCGGGCATCCGCACGGGTGCCCGGTCCGTGCCGTTTAGTTCGGCTTTCGCAATTCTTCGGCGCCGGTTGGTTCGCACGCCAGCGCGGGGCCAAGCACCCCACCACTTGCGTGGTGGGTTCTGTTGGCAATTCTCACGGGTCAGAGGAGGTGTTGGACGCGCTCTGCGCGCCGTCGCCGCGTTCGTAGAACTTCGTCCCCAGCAGACGCACGCAGCCGTACACGACCGCCGCCCCCAGCGCGTATCCCGCGGTCACGTCCGACAGGAAGTGCATGCGCAGCACCACGCGCTCCAGGCCCATCAGCACGAGCCAGACATAGAACACCCAACGCAAGCGCGGGAAGTAGATCGCCAACAGCAGCGCGAACACCGTGGCCCCCGCCGTGTGACCCGACGGAAACGCGTCGGCGTACTTGGCCGCCGACAGTGGCGCAAAGTGCAAGGGCCCTTCCTCGGCCAACGGCCGCGCCCGCCCGATGAGCCACTTCAGCAGGTGGAGTATCGGCAGGTGCCCCAGCAGCGGCACCAGAAACCCCACATACAGCCGTCGGCGGTTCGGAAAGACGCTCAGAATCGCCAGAATGACGCCCGCCGGCGCCAAGCCCTTGAGCAGGCTGATCGCCTGTTCGAGCCCCGGGCGCACCGCCTCGGTGGTCAGTCCGGCGATCACCCAACGATCAAGTGGGATGGTGAGCACGGCCAGCACCGCCGCCACGCCCACGACGCCCCAGCGCGCCCGAATCGCGCTGCCGGTTGCCGACCGAGCGGGCCTGTGCGGCGGCGCCGGTTCGGAAGCGAAATGTCGTTCCTCGTGGGGCATTGTGGGCGATCATAGAGCGCTTATCCGGACCCCGCACGCGGGTGCGCGGGCGGGGCGCCATGTCGATCCCGGCGCGCCGGGCGGGATGGCCGCGTCTGTGCGGCCATGCCGGGCCCCGCGAGCAGCACGTGTCCGCCCACGGTTGCGGACATGCCAC
>CAYWYJ010000056.1:0-22851 GCA_964462635.1 uncultured Planctomycetales bacterium | reverse complement strand
ACTACACCTTCCGCTCGCGCGAGTTCGAGCAGATGGAGATCGAGTTCTTCTGCCACGAAGCGAAGTCGATGGAATGGTACGAGTTCTGGCGGAACGTGCGCTACCAGTGGTACGTCAATCTCGGCCTCAAGAGCGCGAAGCTCCGGCTGCGCGACCAGGGCAAGGACGAGTTGGCGCACTACTCGAAGGCGTGTGCCGACATCGAGTACCTGTTCCCGTTCTCCGACGAGCACCAGGAGCTCGAAGGCGTCGCCCACCGCGGCAACTTCGACCTCACGCAGCACGCCAAGTTCAGCGGCAAGGATCTCACCTACTTCGACGACGAGGCCTGGGAGCGCGACCGGGCCGCGCGGGCCACCGACGGGGGTGTGCGGGCGTCCGACGGGGGAGTGCGGACGTCCGACGGGGGAGTGCGGGCTTCCAGCCCGCCCAGCGCGGGGGGAGCGTCGGCCTCCGGCCGGCCTCTTACGAAGGACGAGGAGAAGGAGCTCAAGAACAAGCCGCCGTATCGCTTCCTGCCCACCGTCATCGAGCCGTCCGCGGGCGCGGACCGTGCCGCGCTGGCGTTTTTATGCGAGGCATACTGCGAGGACCAGGCCCCGGACGAGAAGGGCGTCATGCAGACTCGCGTCGTGATGAAGTTCCACCCGCGGCTGGCCCCGATGAAGGTCGCCGTCTTCCCGCTGGTCAACAAGGAGGGCATGCCCGACATCGCCGAGGCGATCTACAAGGACGCCAAGCGGCACATGACCGCGTTCTTCGACGACAAGGGCGCGATCGGTCGGCGGTATCGGCGGCAGGACGAGATCGGCACGCCGTTCTGCGTCACGGTGGACGGGCAGACGCTTCAGGATGGGACGGTGACGATCCGCGACCGCGACACGCTGGCGCAGGTCCGCGTCAACAAGGCCAACGTCGTGGCGTGGTTGCGGGAGAAGCTCGGGCAGCACGCCGGCGGCTAGAGCGGTTTCACTTGATTTGTAGCGGATAGCCGCAGTATTGAAGGAGCCCGGCGGCCTCCGCGGCGGTCACGTTGTCCAAGACGCCCTGCATGCCGCTCCAAAGTTGGTCCAAGGGGCGTGTGGCCAAGCCACGCAGCGCTGGTTTGATCTTGCTGAAGGCCAGCGCGATGGGGTTCAGATTCGGTGAGTAGGGCGGCAGGTAAACCCGCTCCGCCTGCGCCGCACGCACCAGGTCCCGCACGCGCGCCCCTTTGTGGCTCGACAGGTTGTCGAGAATGACCAGGTCGCCGGGCCGCAATGTCGGCGTGAGCACCTGCGCGACGTACGCCGTGAAGGCGAGCTGATTGACCGCCCCATCCAGTTCCATCGAGCAACGAATCCCGTGCCGATCGAGTACCGCGATCAGGGTCGTCGTCTTCCAGTGGCCGTGGCGCACGAAGTCGACAACCCGCGCGCCGCGCCACGCGCGGCCCCGCAGGCGCGTCATGTTCGTCGTCGCCCATGTTTCATCGATGAAGACGAGCCGCTCGGGATCGAGCCCGACCTGCCGGGCCCGCCAGAGCGCGCGCCGTTCAGCCACGTCGGGGCGTGCTTGTTCGGCGGCCCGCAGCGTTTTTTTGAAGGTGGGCCGGAGACGGTCCAGCGCCTTCCACAGCCCCGAAAGCGAGCACTTCACCCCCCGCCGCAATCTCAGCTTGGCCAACGTCGCGTCGGGCTGCTGTTCGACCAGGGCCGCCAGACGCGGCCGATCGATGATTCGCGGTCGGCGTCGCTGTCCGCCAACACACGTCGTCGCCAATCCAGACCATACGCCTGCAGCGCAAGACCTCCTGGCCTTGCGACAACACATACCGTGCGCGCTCCCAGCGCCAGAGGTGAAGTGAAACCGCTCTAATTGCCATCTGCTAAACGCCGACATCAACGGGGACGGCCTGGCCGACTTCGGCGACATCAACCCGTTCGCGCAGTTGCTGACACAACCGCAGCGGCCGGCGCCCCATCCGCCGGCACGCCGAGCCGGCCGCGACCTGGCCGGCGTGGTCTCGCGGGCGCGGTATGTCGCCAGCGGGTCGGGGCCGGTCACCACGACGGACCGGCGGTTCGCAAACGGTCCGATCAGAATCCTCACGTGTCGTTCGCAATATGGCGTATAGAATTGGCGCGTTTTGCGGGTTCGCCCCAGCGCGGCGACGCAACCCGTTGGAGCAACACCTATGAGTCCGCGTCATCAGCTCACTCGCCGGGAGGTGCTGGAGCTCGGTCTGGCCGGCGGCTTGGCCTTGGGCTGGCCGGGGCCGGCGGCCCACGCGAAGGATCGCGAGAACGACCCGCCGCGGCCGCTTGCCGAGAAGGCGCCCCGGAACGTCGTCTTCATGGTCGCCGACGGCATGAGCCTCGGCGTGCCCGCGCTGGCCGAGCCGTTCTCCCAGCTCGTCCGCGGACGCGGGACGCGCTGGTACGCCCTGCTGCACGACCCCCGCGCGGTCCACGGGCTGTTCGAAACGCACGCCCTGAACTCGCTCGTCACCGACTCCGCCGCCGCGAGCACCGCGTGGGCCACCGGCAGCCGGGTGTTCAACGGGGCGCTCAACATGCTGCCGGACGGCCGCGCGCTCGTGCCGATCGGCCGCCTGGCGCGCGACAGCGGCCGGCGCGTCGGCCTCGTCACCACGACCACCATCACCCACGCGACGCCCGCCGGCTTCGCGGCCGTCCAGGCCAGCCGCGAGGACCAGCCGCTGATCGCCCCGCAGTACCTGGACCAGGTGGACGTGTTGCTCGGCGGGGGCCGGAAGTTCTTCGCCGCGGACCTGCGCAAGGACCGGCGTGATTTGCTGGCCGAGTACGTCGCCGCCGGATACACGTGCTGGGACCGTCGCGAGCAGGTGCTGGCCGGTCAGCAGCCGCCCAAGGTTCTCGGCCTGTTTGCCGACGGGCACCTGCCGTACGCGCTCGACCAGCGACGGAACGCGGAGTCGGCCCAGCGTGTGCCGACGCTGGCGGAGATGACCGCCGCGGCCCTCGCCATTCTTGCCGGCGCGGAGCACGGGTTCCTGTTGCAGGTCGAGGGCGGGCGCGTGGACCACGCCGCCCACGCCAACGACGCCGCGGCCCTGCTGTGGGACCAACTGGCTTTCGATGACGCCGTGGAGACGGTGCTGACGTTTGCCACCCGACGGGACGATACGCTGGTCGTCATCACCTCGGACCACGGCAACGCGAATCCCGGCCTCAACGGCATGGGGGACGACTACCGGGACAGCACGGCGTGCTTCCGGCGTGTGGCCCGCATGACCACGTCGTACCAGGCGCTGTCGCGCGCGCTGCGCGGCGTCGCCCGCGAATCGGGGGCGCGCGGTGTCGCGGACCTCGTGCAGCAGGCGTTGGGCGTCGAGCTGTCGCGCGAGGAGGGCGAACAACTCCGGAGCGTGGCCGCGAGCGACACGCCGGACGAGCCGGACCATCCGCAGCCGGGCCTCTTCAGCACGCTGGGCCGGGTGCTCGGAAACCACACGGGCATCGGCTGGACCGGGACCGCCCACACTGAAGACCTCGTGCTGTCGACCGCCTGCGGGCCGGGCGCCGAGCGGTTCGCGGGGCTTCTGCCAAACACCGACGCCTACGACCGGCTCACCGAGCTGCTCGGCATCCGGCACACCAACCCGCGCCTGTCGCCGGCGGAGGCGGAGCCGTACCTCGCGCGAGCCGCGCCAACCCGTCCCGACGAGCGTCCACACTGGGCTTAGAGCATCTGCCGGCCGCGGCGGCTGTCCGCGGTGGCCGGGAACGGATTGCGTGAGGCATAGCGGTGTTCGTGGCCGAGGGGCACCGACCATCCTAGACTCCTGTCGGGGTCGGCGCCGGCCCGGGCCGGGTCGGCGCGGTAGCGGAGTTCGGGTCGATGGGCCTTGACGCGGCCGGCGAGCGGTCGAATGGCGCTGCGGCGTTGCCGCGCGAGCACCTGCTGCGGGCCGTCCTGGACGGGACGACCGACGCCGTCTTCGTCAAGGACCGCACGGGCCGCTACCTCGTCATCAACGCCGCCGGGGCCGGGTACCTCGGCCGCACCGTGCCGGAAGTGGTGGGCCGCCGGGATGACGAGCTCTGGCCGGCGGCGACAGCGCGGCAGATCAGGGCCCACGATCGCCAGGTCATGGAGGCCGGGGAGGCGCGGTCGTTCGAGGCCACGCTGCCCGTGGCCGGCAGCACCCGTGTCTTTCTTTCCACCAAGACCCCCTACCGCGACGCCGACGGCCGCGTCGTCGGGCTGATCGGCATTTCACGCGACATCACGGAGCGGAAGCGGATCGAGCAGGCACTGCGCGAAAGCGAGGAGCGCGTGGCCCGCATCCTCGAATCGGCGATGGACGCGATCGTCGCGCTCGATGCCCAGCGCACGATCCAGTTGTTCAACGCAGCCGCCGAAGACGTCTTCCGCTGCTCCGCGGCCGAGGCCGTCGGCCACCCGTTTGATCGGTTCGCCACGCCGGCCTTGCGCGACGTGCTGGTCCGCTGCCAACGGGCCTTCGCCGAGAACCGGGTGAAGAAGCGGTACGTGTGGGTGCCCGGGGGGCTATCGGCCCGCCGGGCCGACGGTGAGGAGTTTCCCATCGAGGCGACGATCTCGCGGGTGGAGCAGTCCCACCAGCCGCTGCTGACGCTCATCCTCCGCGATGTCAACGAGCGCCGGCAGGCCGAGGAGGAACTCCGCAAGCTGCAACTCGAGAACCTGTACCTGCACGAGGAGGTACGCACCAGCCTCGGCCCCGACGAGATGGTCGGCGAGTCCGACGCCGTCCGCAGGGTCTTCGACAGCATCGACCAGGTCGCCGCCACCGACGCCACCGTCCTGATCACGGGCGAGACCGGCACGGGTAAGGAACTCGTCGCGCGGGCCATCCATGCCCGCAGCGCCCGGCGGCAGGCCATGCTCGTCAAGGTGAACTGCGCGGCCCTGCCGGGCGGCTTGGTCGAGAGCGAGCTGTTCGGCCACGAGAAAGGCGCCTTCACCGGCGCCCTGGCCCGCAAGATCGGCCGCTTCGAACTCGCCCACGGCGGCACGATCTTCCTGGACGAGATCGGTGACCTGCCGCCAGAACTCCAGGCCAAGCTGCTGCGGGTGCTTCAGGAGGGGGAGTTCGAGCGTGTCGGCGGCGTGGAGACCCGCCGGGTCGATGTCCGGGTGCTCGCCGCGACGAATCGGCCGCTGGAAAAGGCGGTCGCCGAAGGTCGTTTCCGGGAAGACCTTTTCTACCGGCTGCACGTTTTTCCGATCCACGTGCCGCCGCTGCGGGACCGCCTGGATGACATTGCGCTGCTGGCCCGTCACTTCGCGTTGACGTGCGGGAAGAAGATGGGCAAACGCATCGAGTCCATCCCGGCGGACATGATGGACGCCCTACGCCGTCACACCTGGCCCGGCAACGTGAGAGAACTCCAAAACGTCATCGAGCGGGCCGTGATCCTCAGCCGCGGGGGCATGTTGGAACTCGGCGAGTGGCCCGCCGTCCCGATCCGACCGACGGACGGCGGCGCCGGCGACGGCTCGCCGGTCGCGCTGTGCGACCTCGAACGCCGACACATCCTCAAGACCCTGGAGCGCGCCGGGTGGCGCGTCAGCGGCGACAAAGGCGCGGCGGCGTTGCTCGGCCTCAGACCGACCACCCTCGAATCGCGCATGAAGAAGCTCGGCATCCGCCGGCCCGGATGACGCCCCCGCTCCGGCCTCAGCCGTTGCGCGGCGGATAGGTCGGCGGGACCCACGGCGAGACGCCGCGAAAGTGGGCGAGCGGGTCGCTCATCGGCACGGCGTGCGGCAGGGCGAACAGCTCGCCGTACTCGAACCCGCACCGCGAGCCCTCGGCCGCGTCGATGGCCCGCACGCGGTGCAACAGGCGGGCCAGCCGCTGCTCATCAAACTGCGACTTGTAGCACGAGATCGCCGCCACCTTCTGCTCGTACACGTCGCTGATATCCACCACGAACGTGGCCGGGAAGGTGTGCAGCTCCGCCGAGATCGCCACCGGCCGGTACCACAGCCAGTCGATGCGGTGCGGCGGCGTGCCGGCGAAACGGTCGTCCCACTTCGTGAGCTGCGAGTAGAAGCGGGCCCCTTCGAGGATCAGTTGCCCCTGCCAATGGTCCGGCGAGGCCCCGGGCGTCCGCCCCGCCATCCCGACGACGACCTTCGGGCGGAACCGCCGAAACGCCGTCGCCACCGCGTAGCGGGCCGCCGGCCCGTCCATCAGCTCGCGGTTCGGCAGGTCCAGCGTGACGATGTGCTCGACGCCCAGGAGGCGGGCCGCATCGGCCGATTCGCGGGCGCGGGTTTCCGGCGTTCCGCGCGGGGTCGGCTCGCCGTTGGTCATGTGGACGACGCCCACGCGGTAGCCGAGCTTCACGAGCTTGGCGATCGTGCCGCCGCAGGTGATTTCGACGTCGTCCGGGTGGGGCATGGTGAAGAGGATGTCGAGGGGCTGCGTCATGAGTAGCTTCCATTGGCCTGGCGCGACCGGAGTGCCACGGGCGTCGGACGACGGCCCGCCGCGTGCTGTTCGACCGCGCGGCACCGCGCGAGCAACACAACTTACGATGGTCCCGAGATTATAGAGCTTGCGCTTTGATCGCGCGCGGCGTCACCACATCAGCGTGCGAAATGTCGCGCCGTACCGCAAGGCTCTGCCTTGCGCCCGCGGCAAGGCGGAGCCTTGCCGTACGACCTGCGGCGCGGATTCACGCACGCTGACTTGGGGTTGCGTGGGCCATCGGGTGTCCGGGGCCGGGCGCGCCGCCATTCCCAGCCGGCCACGGGGCGGGTATGGTCCGGCGCTGGCGCCCGACCCCGGCGGCCCCTGCGCAGTCCGGGCCCGGACGGGACCGGGCGCGCTCGCGGAGACGTCCATGCGGACCGCGAATCGGGTCATCACGGCGGCGCTCGGGTTGGCCGCCGCCGCGGCCTGGGTCTTCACCGTGTTGCAAGCCCGCGCCCGCTACACCGTCCCGGCCGCCTACCTCGCCTGCGCCATTACGCTGACCGCGGTCGCCTGCTACGGCTGGTTCCTGGTGTGGCTCGGCGACCGCCGCGACCGCGAGACCCGCTGCCGCCGCTGCGGCTACATCCTTCGCGGACTCCGCGAGCCGCGCTGTCCCGAGTGCGGCGAGCCGGTCTGATTGGACCGTATCGGGCCGTGTTATCCGCCCGCGCGCCAGCCGCGGGCCCGGACATTCCCGGACGCACGCCGGCACCCACGGCCGCGTCCCCCAATGGTCCGGGAATCTCGCCCTCCCGCGTCTCCGGCGGCGAAAACAAGTCAAGTTGACGACCCCGCCGTTCCATTGGAATGCTTCCTGGTGAGAACCGGTCTGTCCACACCGGAGGCAGACGGATGGACGTTGGCACAAGTTTCACCATCCTGGGCTTGGGGGGCGCCGGCGGCGCGCGCACCACGTCGCTGGGGGGCAAGGCGACCACCGCCACGTCGTTGACCTTCGGCCCGCCGGCCCAGGTCTCGATCAACGAGAGTGCGCCCACGGTCGTGGGGTTCCGCGACTACACCACGCTGGGCGCCTCGGGGGTGTGGCAATTCAACTTGGAGGCCGTCCTGAACCCGTCGACAGTCTCAGCGGCCGATGCCGTCATCCTGCCGCCGGAGCAGCAGGAGGCGGAAGCGAAGGCGGTCGAGCAGGCGCTCACGTATGTTGACGAGGGCAACTACGCCGCCGCCCGCCAGCTCATGAACGACCTGCTGGCCCAGAACAAGACGAACGCGGCGGCGGTGCATGCGTTGGGCTACGCCGACCTGTCCGAGGGGAAGTTCGCGGAGGCCGAGCAGCTCTTCCTCAAAGCGCACGCGATGGACCCCGCCGTCGGGTATGACAAGGACGCGCAGAACGCGCGCATCCTGCAAGGGGACGACGAGTCCGTGCTGCGCCAGGCGCAGGCGATGGCCCGCGATCCGAAGAGCCGGGAGGAAAGCGTCCGCATCCTGATCTCGCTCACCCAGCGCAGCCCGGACAACGTGACGGCCCGCGTGGCGCTGGCGGAGGCCATGCTCGATCAGGGCGACGCGGGCAACGGCCTGATGCAATACGGTACCGCCGTCCGCCTGGCCACGGCGAACGAGCTGCCGCAGATCGAGGCCCGGCTGGCCGAGTTGGCCGCGGAGATCCCCGAGTCGGCTTTCGTGCGCCAGCTTCTGGGCAAGGCCCAGTTGGGCCAGGGACGGTATGAGGACGCCGTCGCGACGCTCACCGAGGCCAGCAAGCTGGGGGAAGGGGATGTCGCCTTTCAGCGTGATCTGGCGGCGGCGTATGTGGGTCTCGGACGGGAGGCCCTGCGTCGGAACGACGTCAACACCGCCCAGGGGCACTTCCAACGGGCCCGCGAGCTTGACCCGACCGGCTACGAGACCAAGCAGGCCGTGGCCGAGGGGCACATCGCCCGCGCCGAGCAGCTCGCGCGGCTTGGCCGCGCGGACGCGGCCCTGACCAGCTACCGCAAGGCGGCCGACCTGATCCAGTTTGGGGGCGACAAGACGCTGCGGCTGCGTGGGGCGCGCGGGGCATATGCCGTCGGGCGTACGCTGGAGCGCAAACGTGTCGCCTCGGGGGCGGAGATCGGCGGTGAGGCCCTGGCGTACCAGATCGCCTACGACCTTAGTCAGCAGAACACGGACTACAAGGAGAAACTCGCCGAGACGCGTGACGCCATCGGCGACCAACTCGTCGCGGAGGGCGACTACCTGGCCGCCGCCCAGTCCTACCGCCGGGCCTACGACCTGTTCAACAAGAATGAGACGTACAAGAACAACACGATCAACGCCTTCGTGGCCTACGCCGACTGGCGGCTGTACAACCTGAACTACGACGACGCGATCGTGCAGTACCGCGAGGCGTACGCCATCGACACGTCGAACACGGCCACCAGGCAGAAGCTCGCGGACGCTTACAACGTGCGCGGGGTGTATTACCGCGAGGAGAAGGACTACAAGAAGGCGGTGCTGTCCTTCAAGGAAGCCCTGCGGCTGTTCCCGAACAACGCCACCTACCAGGCCAACTACGACGCCCTGCGCGGCTGGGACGTGTAGACAAGGGGCCGGCGGTCTGTCGCGTGGGCGCTCGCGGGGCACATTTCGCGCTTCCGCCACGAGTTGGGGAAGTTTCTTTTGAGCTCGGCCTGGGCCGGCGGGGCCGCCTTCACGTGCCGGGGGCGCGGCCCCAGCTTCCGCCCGCCGCGGCGGTCTAGGCGCAGAAACACCCAGCGCCGGCCGCCGCGCCGAGCCGGACGGAGTTGTCGGCACGACGGCTGGAAGGCCGGCGGGGCGCGAAACGCTCACGCCTCCGGCTTGAAGTAGCGCCCGCGGAACTGCTCGACCGGGTACTTGGCCGCGTTCTTGGCAAGCTTGTCCCGTAGGGCGGCGGAGAGGTCCACGCCGAGCACGTTGGTCAACGCCAGGACGTAGCAGGCCACGTCCGCCAGCTCTTCGACGACCGCCGCTCGTCGTGGGGGGGTGCTCAGATAGGCCGCCAGCTCGTCGCTGCGGAGCCACTGGAAGTGCTCCATCAGTTCGGCCGCCTCGATGGCGATCGACATCGCCAGGTTCTTGGGGTCGTGGTACCCCTCCCAACGGCGGTCCGCGACGAACTGCGCGACCTGCTGCCGCAGGTCGGCGACGGTAGCGTCCGAATCCGACATGCCTGCCTCCGGTAGACCGGCGCCCGGTTCAATCAGAGAGCACGCTGCGCGGCGCGGGTCCGCTCCGTACTGCAAACGACCGAATGCTCCGCGGCGAGATTCTCCGGCGGCCAACGGCCGGTACGGAGCTCGGTCGCCAAAGGCGACTCGCTGTGGCGAGCCGCTACATTCGGTGGCGGCCGCCGGCCGCGCTGAGATGATACCGCCGCCACCTCGCGCCGGCGGCCCGGGCCTCGCGCCGGCGACTACGGCCCTGCGCCAGCAGCTACGGCCCCGCCAGCAGTGCGACAAACGGATTGATGTCCCCGAAGTCGACGCGGCCGTCCCGGTTGATGTCGCCGCTGAGGATGTTGCAGTTCGGGTACTTCTGCTGGTATCCGGCGGCGTTGCTGATCGCGAGCACAAAGGGGTTGATGTCGCCGAAATCGACGACGCCGTCGCAGTTGAGATCGCCGAGCAAACCCGTGACGTGCAGCGGCCACTCACGGGTCTGCGTCAGCCAGGTGTTGCGGGCGCTCACGTCGCGGACGAACCAGGTGTTGTCAATCACCCGCACGGTCAGCGTGTACTGACCCGGGACCAAGTGCAGGGTCTTGAGGTCGAGCGTCGTCTGCGTCGCGCCGCCGATCGGCTGCCCGTTGAGCAGCCATTGCACGTCGAGGGCGTGGCCGATCGGCTCCACCGGCTTGACGTACACGATCTCGGTGCCGTGGAGCGTGCCGGGGGGCGTCGCGTCGTCGATCGGGCGGACGATCTTGTAGATCTCGATCACGAGTCCCTCGACACCGGGCAGATTGAACGGCCGGCCCAACGATCGCATCTTCGAGTTATTCGTCGGGCGGTAGATGCCGTACTGGCAGTAGTACGCCCCTTCGTACGTGCTGACGAGTCCGTCATAGGCGGCGTTGTTCTCGCCCAACCACGGGGCCCATTTCGTCCCGGTTTGCTGCATCTGGGCGGCGGTCAGGATTGAGACGTTCCGTGGCGACGGCTCCGGGCCGCTGTAGGTCTCGCCGGTGTACCAGTACTCGTCAGCGAGCTTGCCCAGGCTGTGGCCGAATTCGTGCAGCGCGATCTCCGGGGCCGAGCCGTTGCCCCCCGAGACCGTCGCCAGATTGTTGCCGCTGTAGCCCGCGCCGCCGTACTTGGTGGAGTTCGCCACCGCGAGCACCATGTTCACGTCCGGGGCGTTGTAGGCATACGAGTACGCCTTGGACACGTTGACGCACAAGAGCCGCTCGGTCCCCCCGCACCAGAACTCCATGTCCATCGCCGTGTCACGATAGAGGGGGTAGGTCGGGTCGTGATCGACGCCGGACTCCTTGGAGATCACGTCGACGCGGTGCAGGTTGAAGTAGTTGGCGTAGGTCTTGAAGGGCTCCTGGGCGAACATCGTGGAGAGCGACGAGTTGACGTGCTGGGCGTAGGTGCCGAGCTCGCCGGCCAAGTACCCATCGCCGACGGCGACCAGGTCGATCCGGTTGGCGACCGGCCCGTCGGTCAGCCACAGCGTCTCGACCGCCGCCGGCAGGACCCGGCTCGGATCGGGTCGCGGCACGCGCAGCAGCAGTCGTCCGCCGGCGAGCTGCCCGGTCTCGTCCACGTAGTCGTAGTAGACGGTCTCGTCCACGAACGCTCCGGGGTCCGCGTCGGCGGCCTGCCCGAAGGCCAGCGTTGTTCCCCACGCCACGAGTGCCAGCGCGGCCGTCACGGCCGCGTGCTTTCCGCATGACCAGCGCATAAGCGTCCCTCGCGTGACCGAGTTTGCCTCAGAAATCGACGACGACCCCATTCTGGCGTACTCTGTGCGTCGAAACAAGCTTGTTTACGGTTCAACCCCCGGAGAACGCACGCATGTTGACCGCATCGGAGACGCTGGGCGAAGGCGTTGTGGCCCTCAAGACGCTGCTGGGGCGGTTTCTGGCGGATTTCACCGAGGCCGACCGCACACGCACCGCCGATCACCTGCCGAATCACGTCATCTGGACACTGGGACACGCCGCCCTGTACCTGAACCGGGCCGCCGAGCGGCTGGACGGCCGGCCGCTGCCGGCGAGCGATTTCGTGACCGGTGACGGCCACGGCGGCAATGCGCAGCAGTACGACACGGAGGCCATCGCGTTCGACTCGAAACCGAGCGTGGAGGCGTCCGCGTACCCGACGCTGGCGCGCGGCCGCGCCATCTTCGAGGCGGCTTGCGACCGGCTGGCGGCGGCTGTGCGGGCCGCCAAGCCGAAACAGCTTCAGCAGACCGTCCCCTGGGTCGGGACGGAAATCCCGCTGCACGCGCTCGTGGTGCGGCTCGTGTTTCATTGTGGATTTCACGCCGGACAGATCGCGGACCTACGGCGGGCGCTAGGGTTGGGGCGGGTGATTCGGTAGCGGGGCCGGGCATCCCGCCACTGGCGTCGTAGGCCCGGTCAGCGGCTGTCAGACGCCTATCAGAACCCCGCACGCCGGTGCGGGCCCCAGCATCCCACCGCTGGCGTGGTGGGTTCTGTCAGCCGCTCCTGGCGAGGTTGGCGGCGGCGAAGTCCCAGTTCAGCAGGTGCTCAACGACCGCCTCGACGTACTTCGGCCGCGCGTTGCGGTAGTCGATGTAGTACGCGTGCTCCCACACGTCGATCGTCAGCAGCGCGGTCTGCCCGTGCTTCAGCGGCAGGTCGGCGTTGCCCGTCTGCGTGATCTTGAGCTGGCTACCCTCCACGACCAACCAGGCCCAGCCGGAACCGAACAGCGTCGTGGCGGCGTCGCGGAACTGCGCCTTGAACTGGTCAACCGAGCCGAAGTCGCGTTTTAGCAGCTCCGCGAGCCGGCCCGTCGGCACCCCGCCGCCCTTCGGCTTGAGGCACTGCCAGTAGAAGGTGTGGTTCCAGACCTGGGCGGCGTTGTTGAAGACGCCGCCGGTCGCCGAGCGGATGATCTCCTCCAGCGGCTTGCTCGCGTCCGTCCGGCCTTCGGTGAGTTTGTTGAGGTTGGTGACGTAGGCGTTGTGGTGCTTGCCGTGGTGGAACTCCAGCGTTTCGGCGCTGAGATGGGGCTCGAGGGCGTTCCTGGGGTAGGGCAGTTCCGGCAGCGTGAAGGCCATGGCTCGCTCCTTGCTGGCGTCATCGGCGTGGCGATGAGACCGATCGGAGTGTACGCCGCCGCCAGGGCCGTGCAAGCCGCGTTCGGGCCCCGAGGCGTGGCGCGGGGAACCTAGAACGGGGCCCCGGAGCCCCCCAAGTCCCGCCTGGCCCGCCGGACGGCACAGGGGTTCGATGGCCTTCGCCACTGCCGCGCGGGGGCTTGCCACGTGGCCGGCGACCGCCTATACTACCGGGCTCGGCTTTCTAAGAGGATGAGCCTGATGTCCAAGCGTAAGCTGAAACCGCACAAGGGGCTGAGCAAGCGCTTCAAGTTGTCGGCCAAGGGCAAGCCGCGGTTCAAGAAGCCGTTCGCCGGCCACCTGATGAGCGGGAAGCCCGGCCGTCGGCGTCAACGCCTGCGTCGCCCCGGGATCCTGACCGGCGCGATCGCCGCGAACGTCCGCCGGGCCCTGGTCGCGGATTAGGAGAACAGACATGCCACGCGTTCGGCCTGGTCATGCGACGCGAAAACGTCACCGGCGCATCCTGCGGGCCATGAGCGGGGCCCGGGGCACCCGGAGCAAGCTCTTTCGTCCGGCCAAGGAAACCTACATCAAGGCCGGCCAGTACGCCTTCCGCGACCGGCGGGCGCGGAAGCGCGAGTTCCGTTCCTTGTGGGTCGTCCGTGTCACCGCGGCCTGCAAGGCCCGCGGCCTGTCCTACAGCCGGTTCATCCACGGTCTGAAGAAGGCCGGCGTCTTCCTGAATCGCAAGATGCTCAGCGAGGTCGCCATCGCCGACCCCGCGGCCTTCGACCGGCTGGTCGAGCTGGCCCGCCAACACGACACGGCGGCGGCCTGACCCCCGGCGGCCATCGGTCTCCATCCTGTGCCAACGTATCTCGGCCCGCGCTCCGCCCCCGGCGGAACGCGGGCCGAGTTCACGTGCCATTCGCGGCAAGCGTGGGGCTGTCCTCCGTGCTTCCCAAGGCGGACGGGGGCCCGACGGACGCGCCGGATCCCGCCCAGGCTTGGCGACCTTGGCGCTGCTGACGACTCGGCGGTTGCCTTTCGGCGCCCGCCATCGCGTGGCGGCCTTACCGGGCGAGCGCCTTGCGTACACCTTCCGCATACGCCGGGTCGGCCTTGGCAAAGTGGCCGAGTTGGCGTTCGATGATCTCCTGCGGCACGCCCTGCATCGCCTTGGCAATGGCGTGGTGCAAGCGGTCACGCTCCGCGGGGGGCATCAGCCGGTACAGGTTGCCCGCCTGCGTGTAGTCGTCGTTGCCCTGGCGGTGGTCGTAGCGGTCCGCGTCGCCGGAGATGCGCAGCGGCGGCTCCTTGAACCGCGGGTCTTCGGCCGGGCCGCCGCGGCTGTTGGGTTCGTAGTTCACCGACCCGCCGCCGTTGCCGTCGAACCGCATCGCCCCGTCGCGGTGGTAGGTGGCCACCGGGCAGCGCGGCTTGTTCACGGGCAGGCCCTCGTAGTTCACGCCCAGGCGGTAGCGGTGCGCGTCGGCGTAGGACACGATGCGGAACTGGAGCATCTTGTCCGGGCTGAAGCTGATGCCGGGGACGACATTGGCCGGCGAGAACGCCGACTGCTCCACCTCGGCGAAGTAGTTCTCCGGGTTGCGGTTCAGCTCGACGATGCCGACCTCAATCAGCGGGTAATGCTTGTGCGGCCAGACCTTGGTCAGGTCGAACGGGTTGTAGGGCGTCTTCTCGGCGTCTTTCTCCGGCATGATCTGGACCATCATCCGCCACTTGGGGAAGTCGCCCTTGGCGATGGACTCGTACAGGTCGCGCTGGTGGCTTTCGCGGTCGCGGCCGATGAGCTCGGCCGACTGGGCGTCGGTCAGGCAGGCGATGCCCTGCATCGTCTTGAAATGGAACTTCACCCAGAAGCGCTCATTCTTGGCGTTGATGAAGCTGTACGTGTGGCTGCCGTAGCCGTTCATGTGACGGTAGCTCCTGGGCAGGCCGCGGTCGGAGAACAGGATCGTGACCTGGTGCAGGCTCTCGGGCGACAGCGACCAGAAGTCCCACTGCATCGTGTTGCACCGCAGGTTCGTCGCCGGGTCACGCTTCTGCGTGTGGATGAAGTCGGGGAACTTGTACGGGTCGCGGACGAAGAACACCGGCGTGTTGTTGCCGACCAGGTCCCAGTTGCCCTCGTCGGTGTAGTACTTCATGGCGAAGCCGCGGACGTCGCGTTCCGCGTCGGCGGCGCCGCGTTCACCGGCCACGGTCGAAAAGCGGAAGAAGCACTCGGTTTTCTTGCCGATCTTCGCGAAGATGCTGGCCTTGGTGTACCTGGTGATGTCGCCCGTGACCGTGAACGTGCCGTAGGCGCCGGAGCCTTTGGCGTGGACGACGCGCTCGGGGATGCGCTCGCGGTTAAAATGGGCGTGCTTCTCAAATAGTTGCCAATCCTGCACGAGCAGGGGGCCGCGCGGGCCGGCGGTCAGGCTGTTCTGGTTGTCGCCGACCGGGATGCCGGCCGACGTGGTCAGTTGTTTCTTCTCCATGGGCTGCTCCTTCGGGGTCCGGGGGGTCCTGTTCAACAGCGTCTATTTTTAGACTATGTCCAAATCGGCGTCAAGCCCGGTCCCGGCGGGGGCCGCGGACCTACCGGCGGCGCCGGCGGCCGCGCAGCACCACCTGGTACTCCCGCACGTCAAAGTCCCGCAGCTTCTCCTGGCCCGAGACCCGCATCGCGCTCCAGGGCACGTCGTACACGCGCCCGGTCTCCACGTCGATGAAATGATGGTGCCGGTCCGTCCGCGGGTCGAAGACCACGGTGCCCTCCTTGAGCACCTGGGGCCGGATCAACCCCTTCTCGGCCAGCACGTTGAGCGTATTGTACACCGTCGCCCGCGAGAGGGTGGGACAGCGTCGGCGGACCTGCTGCCACACCTCCTCCGCCGACGGGTGCGTCGTCGTCTTCAGCACGTACTCCGCGACCGCCAACCGCTGGGGGGTCGGCTGGATCCCCCGCGACCGCAGCGTGGCCATCAGGCTCGGCATCGTGCCGTAGAATAAGTTCAATCTTAGATACCGTCAAGCTTGACGACTGTCGCGCCCAGGCTCGGCGACCTCGCCGCGCGCCCGGCGCCGGCCCGTGTGGCCCCGGCCGATGACCGTTGTGGGCGCGGGCCTGTGTGGCACGGGCCAACGGCCGGTGCATGGTTTCGGCGCCCCGGGGGGGCGAAGAGAGTGAGGAACCTATCCCGAAAACTGGATCTACATGGATTAGAGAATCGAGACAGCGGTTCGTGCCGAGGATTCCAACCCTCCCCCAACCCCTCCTCGCCCCAGCGAGTCGCCTGTGGCGACCTGAGAAGGAGGGGGGTTCAGGGATAGCTTCAGGGCGGCCCGCGTTCCGGGGGCTCGGCCGCCCACGCCGGCCCGTGCCTCCGGCTACTAGGCCGCGCCTCGTTGGGGCGAAAACGCGATTCGCGATGTCGGCCCACGGACGACCCCGCGCGCTCCGGCGCGCGCCAGACCCCAGAGAACCAACAGCGAGCGGCCTCCCCGGACCTGACGCGGGTCTCCGGCTCTCGCCGCCCTGAAAGGGCGACCGTCAACAGCCACGGGGGCAGCCCCTGGAACGCTGCCGCATCCTCGTGCACGCCTCCGCGGAGCGGTTGTACAATGTTCAGGTCAGATGGCCTGTTGCCATTCGGACGACCGTCCACCGGGCAAACCGCATGGCCGCGATGCGTGACCGATTGACCGACGTTTGGGACGACCTCGCCGACCGATGTCGGCGCCGAATCAATCGCTGGCGCGGGCGAGGCTGGCACGCGTGCCCGCCCAGCACGGCGTTCTTCAACTTGACCATCTTGGCCGCCGCGCGGCGTGTCGGGCACGCCTGCCCAGGGGAAGTGATAATCACTGAGGACAACATCCTCGACTTCGCCGACGAATGGGAAGACCCTCAGCAACTGGCCCACCTGCGAAGCAACCCGTACAGAGCATGGTGCAGCTTCCGGCGCGGTTTGAAGCATGCCGGGGCGGACCCCGAGATCCTGGTGGGCGCAAGTCCCGGGCGGGGTCTCAAGGCCCTTAAGGTCATCGTGTCGGTCGAGGCGGCCGGTGTACGGGTGCGGGTCTCTGAAGCGACGGTGACGATGCCGCCGTTGCCGACGTGGCCGTAGCAGTCCGCCGCAATCGCGCCGTGGCGTCCGTCCCCCCCGGCGGACGTGAGGTCTCGAGGCGTTCTCGACGTTCCACGCGGGTCGCGGAGGGCCGGCGCGACTCTTGCGGCGGGCTGCTGAATTGGCATTCAGGATCATGAAACGCCAGCGGGGAGGGCGAGCCTCGCGGCGAGCCGCGGCTCGGCAGGCCGGCAGGGTCGCCGCAGGAGACAGCCTCGCCCTCCCATGTTGCACGACTGTGAACACTCATTCAGCACGACACGGGGACCTCGCGAGCCCTGTGAGACTGCCGACACGGGCGGCGCCGCCGGCCCGCGCCCCCGGGCGCGTCTCCGGGGCTGAAGCCCGCCTCACTACAACCCCCAAGGGCGATGTCGCGTGCCGCGCCAGGCCCCGCGGCCCGGGGCGGCGACGGGGTGCAGCCCGGGAGGCAACCTCAGGATCTGACGGGGGTCACCGGCTCTCGCCGCCCTGAAAGGACGACCGCCAATAGCCAGGGGTGCAACCCCTGGAACGCGGGTGCCCCTCTCGTCCTTCCCCTCCCTCACGGTCGCGGTACGGATTCATGGCTGACGGGCCGTCGGCCGCGAGACGCCGGACTCCCGGCCCGGCGCAACCCGCGGGCGAGACGCGCCGCACTCCCCAGGGCCGGCGCGGAGGCCCGTGCCGACTCGCCGGACTCGGAGGTCCGGCGCTACGGAATGCCGACCGGCACGGAGGCCGGCCCTACTTCTTCACTTCAAACTCCGCGTCGATCACATCGTCGTCTTTGCCGCCGGGTTTGGGGGCGTCGCCGACGTGGACTTCGGGGCCCGGGCCGCCGCCGGGGCCGCCGAACGGGCCGCCGGCGCCCGCCGCCGCCGACTTCGGACCGGCGGCCTTGTAGATTTCCTCCGCGAGCTTGTGCGACTTGGCGGTCAGGTCGTCCATCGCCTTCTGGATCACCGACACGTCGTCGCCCTTCTGGACGTCCTTGAGGTGGTTGATCGCCCGCTCGATCTCCGCCCGCATCGCCGCGTCCACCTTGTCGCCGTGCTCCTTCAGCGACTTCTCGGTGGCGTACGCGAGCTGGTCCGCCTGGTTGCGGATGTCGATGACCTTCTTCTTGGCCTCGTCCTCCGCCGCGTGCGCCTCGGCGTCCTGCACCATCCGCTGGATGTCGTCGTCGTTGAGCCCGGACGACGACTTGATCTCGATCGACTGCTCCTTGCCCGTGCCGAGGTCCTTGGCCGACACGTTCAGGATGCCGTTCGCGTCGATGTCGAACGTCACCTCGATTTGCGGGATGCCGCGCGGCGCCGGCGGAATGCCGGTGAGCTGGAACCGCCCCAGTGTGCGGTTGTCGCCGGCCATCTTCCGCTCGCCCTGGAGCACGTGGATATCGACCGCGGGCTGGCTGTCCGACGCGGTCGAGAAAATCTCCTTCTTGCTCGTGGGGATCGTCGTATTCCGTGGGATCAGCACGGTCATCACGCCGCCGAGCGTCTCGACGCCCAGCGACAGCGGCGTCACGTCGAGCAGGACGATGTCGGACTTCTCGCCCGAGAGGACGGCCCCCTGGATCGCGGCGCCGACGGCAACGACCTCGTCCGGGTTGACGCTCTTGTTCGGCTCCTTGCCGAAGATCTCCTTGACGAGCTGCTGGACGCGGGGCATGCGCGTCGAGCCGCCGACCAGGACGACCTCGTCGATGTCCTTCGGGCCGAGCTTGGCGTCCTTGAGGGCCTGCATGACCGGGCCGCGGCAGCGGTCGGTCAGGCGGTCGGTGAGCTGCTCGAACTTGGCCCGCGTGATCGTCATTTGCAGGTGCTTCGGGCCGCCGGCGTCGGCCGTGATGTACGGCAGGTTGATCGTCGTCTCCAGGCTGCCGGACAGTTCGCACTTCGCCCGCTCGCACGCCTCCTTGAGCCGCTGGAGGGCCATCGGGTCCTTGCGCAGGTCGATGCCTTCCTTCCGGCGGAACTCCTCGGCGACGTAGTTGATGAGCTCCTCATCGTAATCGTCGCCGCCCAGGTGCGTGTCGCCGTTGGTGCTCAGCACCTCGAAGACGTTCTCGCCGACGTCGAGAATCGAGATGTCGAACGTGCCGCCGCCGAGGTCAAAGACCGCGATCTTTTCGTTGGCTTTCTTTTCCATCCCGTAGGCCAGCGCGGCGGCGGTGGGCTCGTTGATAATGCGCTCGACCTTCAGGCCGGCGATCTGCCCGGCTTCCTTGGTGGCTTGGCGCTGTGAGTCGTTGAAATACGCCGGCACGGTGATGACCGCGCGCTCAACCTTCTCGCCGAGGTAGCGTTCGGCGGTGGCCTTGAGGTCGCGGAGGATCATGGCGGAGATTTCGGGCGGGGCGTATTCCTTGTCGCCGACCTTGACGCGGACAAGCTCATCCTGCCCGCCGACGACGGTGTAGGGCACCATCTTCTCCTCGTTGGAGACCTCGCGGTGACGCCGGCCCATGAAGCGCTTGATTGAAAAGACGGTATTCTTGGGATTGGTCACCTGTTGATTCTTGGCGCGCTGGCCGACCAGCCGCTCGCCCTTGTCGGTGAACGCTACCACGGACGGCGTGAGCCGCGATCCGGAATCGTTGATGAGCACCTTCGGCTGACCGCCTTCCATGACGGCCACCACCGAGTTCGTCGTTCCGAGGTCGATACCGATGATTTTGGAGGACATCGCCTTCTCCATGTGAGTGAGGTGCCGCCGCCCAGCCTTGGGCGCAGCGTGTCCAGGGGGCCAACCGGCAAGCCTGGTACCAAGGCACCGGCGACGCGGATTTGCACGTAAGATCGTCTACGGCGGCATCTTACGCCGGTTCGGCGGCGCGAGGGTCCGCGGCGGGCTACCTGCCAAAGTGACAGCCACACGCCCCTGCGGCAGAACGCCGGCATTTACGTGGGGCTGGCGTCGGCAAGAGCCGGCCTCCGCACGCGATCACGGCAATGCCCCGATACGGTCGCCTGCGCGACCCATGCGACGGCCGTCACGTCGTGGGTTCAGGAGTGGTCCCCCTTTTGCGTCGCGCAGTGGGACACGGTCGCCGCCGCGCGCCCACCGTTCTTGCACCCAATTCGACAGCGGCTCGACCAGCGGTTGTGTCGGGCGAGCACCCGCCCTATACTACGGGGCTCGCCGGCGCACGGGCCAGGCGGCTGAACCAAGAAGAGGAACGGACCGTGTACGCGATCTTTGACGACGGCGGCAAGCAGTACAAGGTGGCTCCGGGCGACGTGGTGTTGGTCGAGACCCGCGACCGGCCCGAGGGCCAGTCCCAAATCACCTTCGACAAGGTGCTCATGATTGGCGAGGGATCCGGCAGCCGCATCGGCACGCCCTGGGTGGACGGCGCCACCGTCACCGGGACCGTGCTGGAGGAGCTGAAGACCCCGAAGGTCCGCGGCGTGAAGTTCTCGCGGCGCAACGGCTACATGAAACGCTGGGGCCACCGGCAGGCCATGTTGAAGGTGCAGATCGCCGAGATTCATGCCTGAAGTTCGCTCTCGGAATGGTGCGGCGCGACGGTCGGCGTGGCTGGTCGTCGCGTTTTGCTGCGCGGCGGCCGCGGGGCAGCCGCCGCCGGTGTCACTGCCGGCGACGCGACCGGCGGTGGAAACGCTCGCCGCCGCCCGCCGGCGGCTCACCCGGACCGCGTCCAAGGACCGCACGCGGAGCGATCGGGCACTCCTGGCCGGGCTGGAGCTGGCCCTGGCCATTGGTCGTGCGGACGGGACGGCGGCCGGCAACCTCATCGACGTGGTGGGTTACCAGTCGCTGCCTTTGGCGGGGCCGTTGCCGGAGCGGCCCGCAAAACCTGTTACGGTCAAGGATTTGTCCCGTCTGGTCGCGGCGCGGTCGCCGGTGGACCTCGCCCACCTCACGCTCGATCAGGTCTTCGTCGCGACGCGGGCCGAATTGCAGTCCGAGTTCCCCGCCGTCGCCGCGTGGATGCTGCCGCAGGACCTGGCCGTCGTCTTTCGCCCGTTTCCGGACGAGCGCGCCGGTTGGATCAAGCAGCCGGCGTGCGTGGTCGTGCGCTTGCGCGGGGAGCGGGCGACGGTGATCGGTGGCAACTTACTGGAAGCCGTCATGGGTGCCCCGTGACCGCCCGGCGATTCCGCCACCGGGGCCGTGGAGCGGCGGGTCAGGGGTCAAGCTTGGCGCCGGGGCGTCGGCGGGGCTAGAATGCAGATGGCATCTCGGATGGCGCGCGGGCTACAGCGCAGGACAGGGCGACCGGGACCACGGCTGGTCATGTCGCCGCGGGGAACCAAGCGCTCGCGGCCCACGCCAGCGGCCCTGGAACCCGGCGGCGGGCGTCCGACGCAGGAGGCGGCTGCGGGGCCGGCGAAAGGAGTAGTGACATGGCCGGCGAAGAACCGACTTTCCAGAATTGCGAGGAGTGCGGGGCCACCATCTACCCCGAGCACCTGGAGCGGCAGGTGGCCGAGCAATGGCAGGGCCGGCTGCTGTGCCCGTACTGCCTGCGGGAGAAGCGCTCGGCGTCGGCCGCCGGCGTCGCCGCGACCCCGGCGCCCGTGGCAATCGTGGACCTGGGCGAGGCCGGTGCCGATTTGCTCACGGACGCCCCCATCGCCTACGAGCGCAAGCCGACGGCCATTCGCGCCATCGGCGGGGCGCCCACGGGAATGCCCGGCGTGGGCGAGATTCGCGAGCAGCAAATGCGGCGCCCGCTGCTGAGGGGTTCGCCGAACGCGACGCGCTGCCGGACCTTCCATTGCAAGCTGGCCGACGGCCCGATCGCGTACATGAACGAGCAGATCAACGAGTGGGCCGACAGCAGCGATGACATCGAGATCAAGTTCGCCACGTCCACCATCGGCGTGGTCGAGGGCAAACACGTTGATCCGCACCTCATCGTGACCGTGTTTTACTAAACGACTGTTTACAGTCGTGCAACATGGGAGGGCGAGCCTCCCGGCCGGCGTCCCATGACCCTGAATGCCCGTTTGGCAGGTTTCCGGCGGCGGGCCGCCCGGACGAGCGGCACGCTCCGGTGGCTGTCCGACACGCACGGGGTACAGGACGCAACATGAAACTCGTGCGGTTCGCGGGACAGGACGGCCGGACGCGAATCGGGCGGCTGGTCGCGCCCGACGCCGCCGAGCCGTTGATCGGCGAGCTGTTCGGAACGCTCAGCTTCGCCGCCGACCGCATGGCGGTGGCGGCCTTCCTCCCCCCGGTCGAGCCTCCCAACATTCTGGCCATCGGCCGGAACTACACGGCCCACGCGACGGAGATGGGGTCCGCGCCGCCCGAGCGGCCGCTCGTGTTCTTGAAGCCCACCACGTCGCTGCTGGCCCCCGGGCAGCCGATCGTGCTGCCCGCCGCCGCCCCCAACGAGGTGGATTTCGAGGCCGAGTTGGCGATCGTGATCGGGCGACCCGCGCGGCGTGTGCCGGAGTCGGCGGCGGAGGACTACATCCTGGGTTACACGTGTGCCAACGACGTGTCCGCCCGGGACTGCCAGCGTGCCGACAAGCAGTGGGCGCGGGCGAAGGGGTTTGACACCTTTTGTCCGCTGGGGCCGTGGCTGGTCACTGCCGACGAGCTGGACGTGCGGGACGTGGCCATCCGTAGCCGGCTGAACGGCCGCGTGATGCAGGCAGCCCGCACAAGTGAGATGGTGTTCTCGTGCCGGCAACTGGTGAGCTACCTGTCGCACCAGTTCACGCTGCGTCCGGGCACCGTGATCCTCACCGGCACGCCCGAGGGCGTGGGGTTCGCGCGCCAGCCGCCCGTGTTTCTGCGGCCCGGCGACCGGATCGAGGTGGAGATCGAGGGGATCGGGACGTTGTGGAACCCGGTGGTCGCGGAAAAAGGTTCGACCGCCGGCGACGTTGTGGCGACCGGCGGCGCGTGCTAGATGGGTATTCGGGATCACAAGACGTCCGCCGGGAGGGCGAGCCTCCCGGCGAGCCGCGGCTCGGCAGGCCGGCAGGGTCGCCG
>CAYWYJ010000055.1:0-22948 GCA_964462635.1 uncultured Planctomycetales bacterium | reverse complement strand
GCCAGTCGTCAGCGACGAAGCGAGCGGGTGCGCGGCGACTCGTATGAGTCAAATGACAGCGCGCGATCCGCCCGCGCATGTGGGGAGGGCGAACCTCGCGGCGAGCCGCAGCTCGTCGGGAGCCTCGGCCTCCCGCGCCGCATGTTCGCGCACGGTGATTTGGACGAAGCAGACCGGACCCCCGCAGCCCCCTAAGAACCAAAGAAAAAGCGACGTGAGGGGCAGGACTGCTCGTGGGGCCCTTCAGAGTCTTCAGTCGCACCGTTGAGCACGGGAGCAAGTCCCGTGTCAGCCTCTCGGAATTAGCTACTCGTCCAGAGTTCTGGGCCCGCCGAAGTACCGCACGTATCGGTTATGCGATCCCACTTTGCCGTTGGCCGTTTCCTCGGCTTTGTGGTTTTCCTTCGCCGGGCCGCGCCGATCACGTTAAGCAACCGACCGCACCCTCTCGTCGAGTTTCGCCTTCCTCCAGAGACCAGACCGTTGCGACCTAGTCAGCCCGCCGAAGCCGGCCGACTCCTCTCATGGGCTTTCGTTCCCTTCAGCACATCAGGACTCGGCGATCCACTGCCGCGGGCTTTGCCTCGGCCCGCTACGGTCCGCCTTCAGGGTTTGGCTACCCTCTTGGCGGTTTACGCCCGCCGAGCCCGTGCCGGTTTTGTTTCACACCGGCAGCGCTCCTGGGATTCGCCCTTCGGAGCTTTCTCCTCCCGAAAGGTATCCGCGGCTTTCGCCTACGGATGAACCCGCCTACCGTTTAACCTGTCGGTATTCCCGTCCCGACGGATCGGGCTGGGCCGGCCCAACAGGCCGCGGTTTCCGGGCTTTGACCCTTTCGGGAGTCCCTCGCGCCCGACGGGGGATTAGCCCGTAAAGCGCCGGATGCTCCCTTGGGCTTCACCCTCCTAGGGCATCCCGGCAGAAGCCTGGCCCGGGCCTTCACCCGGACTCCTCCCACACGCTTTGCGGCAGCCGACCTCGCAATCAACGGCCGCCGGCGTCTCGGAGTGTCGATCAGCCTCTGCTTGGCCCCACGGTCCGCGCGGCGAGCCGAGCGGAGCAGCGGAGCAACCCTTACAGGGTTCTTGCACCGGCACGTTCCCGACCGTTCGAGCGACGCGCTGCCCGGGCTATGAGTTCACCTCATGCCGCGTCGTGCATCACTGCCGACATCCGACAATCTTTAGGCAGTCGGCCTCGCTCTACCGGAGCCGCCCGGGAACGCCTGAGGTGCCGAGCGTCTCGCGACCTCACGTCGCAACAGAAATATAGCACGACCTTGGGCAGTCGTCAACGAAACTCACCAGAACACGATGTTATTGACATGCGCATTCAGTACAGAAGTAACGTCCGATAGAATGTAAACTCCGGCCTGGTCGTGAGCAGCGCCCATTCGCAGTTGCCGGCAGAACTTTGTTAATTCGTTACCTGACATTTCATCCACAGGTTGTCCACCGCACGGAGCACGCTTCGGGCGCGCGCACGGCTGGATCTTCCGGGATGGAGCGCGGCGCACGCCGCGAATCGTGACGGGGTACGTTACCGAGCAACAACAAACTGGGCGGTGACACGACGTGCCACCGCCCAGTGACGTCGTTCGAGTGGGGCCGCCGCCGGTGTTTCGCTAAGCAACCGAGCGCGAAGGTGCGGCGCGGGAGGGCGAGGCTCCTGCCGAGCCGCGGCTCGCTGGGAGGCTCACCGTCCCCGCGTGCGGCGCCGAATGGTGGACCCCGCGATAGGTGGCACAGTATCGACCAACAACAAACCGGGCGGTGGCACGCGGTGCCACCGCCCAGTGACGTCGTTCGAGTTGGCGTGCCGCCTGTTTCGCTAGCGACGGCGCGCCAAGCCCAGCAGACCCGCCAGCAGGCACACGGACGCCGGCTCAGGGACAAAGGCGATGCTGATCACGTTGCTGGTCGTGAGGTTCGCGATCAGGGTTGCCTGTCCGGTCTGCGTGTCAATCTTCCACAGCGAGTCGGTGCCGGCGTTGTTCACGGCGTACAGCCCGTAGGTCGGGCTCCAGGCCATGCCGGTGCCGAGCGAGCCCGCGCTGGGCGCGTTGAACGGGCCGACCAGGGTACCGACGCCGGTGCCGAGGTCGATCCGCCACAGGCTGTCGGTGGTCGAGTCGCCGCCGAACATCACGCCCAGCGAGGCGTCCCAGGCGATGCTGCCGAAGCCGGTCAGCGGGGTTGTCCCGATGAGGGTCGCCTGCCCGGTGATCTTGTCGACGCCGCAGAGGCCCTTGGACGTGTAGTCGATGCCGTAGAGTTGCCCGCTGGGCAGGTGGTACTCCAGGCCGTGCATGACGGGGTTGATGCCCGCCAGGTTGTACGGCCCGACCAGCTTCGCCAGGCCGGACTTGTAGTCGATGGTGTACAGCTCATCGAGCGAGGTGGACGACGCGTATAGCGTGTCCGAGACGGGATCGTACGCCAAGGCCCCGATGGTGCCGCCGCCCTGGACGGCCGCGATCAATGTCGCTTGCCCTGTCAGGGGGTCGAGTTCGAGCAACTGGCTGCCGGACGTGTCGACCGCCAGCAGTCGCTCCTGTGCCACGGCTCCTGGCCAAGCCAGAAGTACAACCCCCAGTACCGCGGTTACCGCCGCACGATAGTAGAGCATAATCTCCTCCTCCCAAATTGGCCCTGCGCTCGGGTCGGCCCACGATCCGAGGGGGGCACCGTGCCTCCATCCATATCCAGAATACCAGCCGCGAGGGCCACGAGCAAGCGGGAACGTCCGACGGGGCGACGGTGACTCTCTGTCCCCTGTCCGGGGGACAGTCGGCGCTCGCCCCGACCCGGCGACGGCGTACGCTCGCGCCCCAATGACCGTGCGCAATCGTGCAACGATTGCCGAAAAGGAAAGCGCCGGCCGGCACGCCGCGCGGGGTCGCTCACTTGCGCGGCGTGCTCTGAATCAGTCGCGCGAGGCGAGTAGCCCCAGGGCCTCGATCAGGGTCTGCCGCATGAAAACCAGCGTACGGTAGTTGCGGTCCCGGAAATAGGCCTCGCCTTCGGGGGTGACCATCATGCGTCCTGTGGCACGGTCGAAGAGCTCGACATCCTGGATGGCCACATCTTCGACCGGCACGTTGGGCAGGTCGCCCTGCGCCGCGGTCGGCACCGCGGCGATGCGGTCGACCACGTCCATCCCTTCCACGACGCGGCCGAAGACCGTCAGACCCGGGGCGTCCTCCGTCGCGTCGAGCTCGGGGTGGTCGGCGACGTGGATGACGAATTGCGACGTGGCCGAATCCGGATCGTCGGCGTAGTAGAGCGCGACGGCACCCCGCACGTTCTTCAATCCGTTGGCCGACTCGTTTGCTACCGGCATCCCGGCCTGCTTTTCGACCAGCCCGAGCGTGTACCCGCCGCCCTGGATCACGAAGTCGGCGACGACCCGATGAAACAACGTGCCGGCGTAGAAGCCGTCGTCCACGTATTGCAGGAAGTTTGCGACGGTGGTCGGGGCTTTGTCGGGGTCCAGCGCCATCACGAACTCGCCCCGCGACGTGATCACGCGTGCCGCCGGCACGGACTGGTGGTCGACGGTCCGGCGTGTGCGCTGCACACGGCGGATCACGATATCTTCCACGGGCACGTCGGACAGGCCCTGCCGCTCGCCCGTGGCCGCGGTGCCGATCGCGTCCACGACCTCCAGGCCCTCGACGACGCGGCCGAAGACGGTGTAGCCGGGTTTGCCGTCGCCGGCGTCGAGGTCGGGATTGTCCTTCAAGTTGACGTAGAACTGCGACGTGGCCGAGTCGGGGTCGTCGGTGCGGGCCATCGCCACCGAACCGCGGACGTTGCGCAGGCCGTTGTCGGCCTCGCCGGCGATCGGCGCGCGGGTTTCCTTGAGCACTGGGCCACGGAAGTAGCCGCCGCCGTGTACGAGCGACCCGGCCACGACCCGGTGAAACAGGGTGCCGTCGTAGAAATCATCGTCGACGTACTGCGCGAAATTGGCGACGCTGGCCGGGGCCTTGTCAGCGTCGAGCTCGATGACGAACTCGCCCAGCGTCGTCGTCACACGGGCCGCGGGCACCGTGCCCTCGGCGAAGTAGGGGCAGCCCCCGATCTGGGCGAGGGCCAGCAGAGCCAAACTGAGCAGGCACACACGTTGCATGAGAACAACCTCCCACATCACGGGGTGGGCTCGGGCACCGTCGGGATCAGCAACTCGGGAATGCCCGTGCCGAGGCGATACATGAGTGTGCGGCGGATTGTGCCGCTGTCGTCGCGGTCGCCGCGGAGCACGCGCGCCCGGTAATCGGCGACGGGGTCATACACGGCGGTCACGCCGAACGGACCGATGCGGATGTTCGCGGCGAACCACTCGCGGAAGCGGGTTTCGGGCGTGTGCGGGACGTCGAGCACATCGCCGGCCCGCAGGGCGAAGTCGGGCCGGCGCCCCGCGAGCACGTCGGCGAGTTCGACCTTGACACGCACCTGCTGGCCGTCGGGCAGGCGGCGCCAGAGCGTGGCCTCCGGCGGGTCGAGGAAGTCGCGGACGCCGCCCGCCGCTGCGATCGTGCGCACCAGCGACAGGCTGCCGTTGACCGGCACGGGCACGGAGCCGGGGGCGTTGACGAGGCCGGTGACATAGACGGCGTTCGATTCGGCCGGCTCGACGATGACCATGTCGCCGGACTCGAGCGGTTCGGCGAGCAGGGCGAGGCGCACGTCGTTGGCGTCGTTGAGGTTGTAGATGATGGGCTCGCGCTCGGGCCGTATGGGCCGGACGTGAACGCGACCGGAGTTGGCGGAACTGAAGCCGCCGGCCGTCGCGGTCGAGCCGAAGCCGCCGGCGGCCGCGAGGGCGTACACGACGTTGCGTTCGTTATTCCTGAGCTTGACGAGGCCGGGGGTGGCGACGGAGCCGAGCACGAGGACGGTCGTCGATTCCGGCTCCACGAGCTGGACGTAGACGGAGAGGTCCTTGACGACGCCGGGCTTGTGGGCGGCGAGGAGCGCCTGCTCGACCTGCTTGAGGTTCAGTCCGGCCAGTTTCACCGGGCCGACCACGGGCATGAGGATGTGGCCGTCGTCCTGGACGCGGAGCTCGAGCGTCGTCGGGGCGTAGCGTTCCTCGGCCAGACCGTACATTCGGATGGACAGCACGTCGCCGGGGCCCACGGTGTAGGGGCGCAGCTCGGCCAGCGCCAGGGACCGGTGTTCGACGGGAATGGGCGGCACGTGCGCCGCTTCCCGTTCGAGGTCCTCCAGCTCCGCGACGCTGATGCGCTGTTCGGCCGCGCAGCCGGCGAGCGCGAGCGCTGTCAGCCAGAGCGGCCACCCCCTGGGGAGGGGCCGCACGGCAGGACGCGCAGGATGACTCTCGTTCGGCGAGGAACATGGTCCGAGGCTCCGAACGACGACTCCACTCACGAGTGGCATGGTCCTCTCCCGGTGCGAAGCGTGTTAGCTCGTTGAGAGACGGCAGCGCTGGATCTCCGCCTCCAGGGCCACCGCACTGGCGGTTTCAAGAACGCCGGACTCGGAGGTCCGGCGCTACTGACTCAAGCTACTGACTCCAAATAGGTATTCAGGATCATGGGGCGCCAACCGGGAGCGCGAGCCTCCCGGCGAGCCGCGGCTCGGCAGGCCGGCAGGGTCGCCGCAGGAGACAGCCTCGCCCTCCCGTGCTGCACGACCGTGAGTATCCATTTAGCTGCTGGCTCAAGCGGCTGACTCAAGCGGCGCGGGCCCTTTCTCGCGACGGGCTGGTAAGTCCACCGCCGACCGCGACAGCCCGTCAGCGTTGTTGCGCGGTGGCGAGCAAGCGGTCGATCTCGGCCCGCTCTTCGGCCGCGAAGATCGGCTGCTCGCTGTGGACCACCAGGGCCTCCTTGAGACATTGTTGGACGGCCGGCCAGTCCGCCAGTTCGGCGCAGACCTGCGCCAACCGCAGCAGCACGCGGGCGCGGGGTGCCGACGCGGGAGCCGTGAGGTCGGCGCTGCGGCGGTATTCGGTCCGGGCGTCTTCCAGACGGCCCAGCCGTTTGAGCACGAAGGCGAGCGTGTCGCGGTAGTTGGCGTCGGTCGGCTGCGCGGCCACGGCCTGCCGTGCCGCCGCGAGGGCTTGTTCGAGCTCGGTGCCGGCTTCCGCCAGGACCCACGCCAGGTTGTTCAAGGCGACGGGCTGGTTCGGCTGGAGCGCGAGGACGGCGTGATAGGCCTGTTGCGCGGCCGTGGCGTTGCCGCGCTGATACTCCAGGTCGCCCAGCGCCAGCAGGGCGTTCATGTTTCGCGGGGCGAGAGCGCGTGCCCGCTGGCAGAGGGCGATAGCAGCGCTGACGTGCGGGGGCGACGCGCCCAGTGCGGTGGCCGCTGACACCAGCAGGTCGGCCTCCTCCGGTTTGACCTCGGTGCTCTGCACGAGCGCCGCGAGGTCGTCAAACAGCCCCTGAGCGGCCAGGAGCAGGACGCGGCTGTGCATCACGCCGGGATGCCCCGGTTCCAGCGCCGCCGCCGCGTCGAGCGTTTGTTGGGCGGCGGCGTAGTCGGCCGCCAGCCGGTGCAGGTCTTGCAGTGCGAGCAGCGCCGGAAGGCTGGTCCGCCCCGTTTCCGTCGCACAGAACGCGGCCAGCGCCTGCCGCGCTGCGTCCGGGGCGCCGAGTGCCACGTGGGTCTGCGCGCGCAAGACTCGCAGATAGTCGTCGGCCGGCTGGGCGGCGATGAGCTCCTCGAGCTGGGCCAGGCCCGCGCGCAAGGCCGGGTGGTCCTGTTGCCGCGTCGCGATTTCGAGCAGGACTTCCAGGGCGCCGACGTTTTGGGGATCGGCTGCGCGGGCCGCCCGCGCCGGATCGCGCGCCGCGTCGAGGTTCCCGCGCAGCAGCTCGGCCCGCGCCTGGGCCAGCAGGAGGCCGGTCGTGCGGGGATGGACTTGCAGCCCGCGCACCGCGAGATCGCGCGCGGTCGCGGCCTCCCCCATCCGCAGCGCCAGCTCGCACAGGCCCTGGTAGACCTCCGCCCGCGTCGCGGCCCCCTGGACAGCTTGCTTCAGGAGCTCACGCGCCCGGGCCAGCGACTCCGGCGTGTCGAGCTGCACCGCCTCCACGGCCCGCACCCACATCAGATCGGTATCGTCCGGCAGCGCCTGCTCCAACGCCGCCAGCAGCTCATCCGCCCGCTCGCGGTCGCCGGCCCCGCCGCGCGTCAAGTACGCCTTGGCCAGCCCGCGGCGGAGCGTCAGCGAGCCGGGATACGCCCGCAGCCCCGCCTCCCACTCCTCGATCGCCCGGTCCAACCGGCTGGACTGCGCGTAGAACTCGCCGAGCACCGCCACGCCGTAGTCGTTCTGGGCGACGCTCGCCAGCGCGGCGTAGTCCTGCTCCGCCAGTTCCTTCTGGCCGGCGCTGCTGCGATACGCGGCCCGCAGCAGGAACGCCTCGGGCGACGGTTGCCGCTCGACCAGCTCGTCGAGCACGGCCTCGACTTCCGCCGCGCGGCCCTGGTCTTGCAGAATCGACGTCCGCACGCGCGCCACTTCGACCGCGGCCGCCCCGGCGTCCGCGGCCTGGTCCAGGTAGCGCAACGCCGCCGCCGCGTTGCGGTCCTGGGCATAGCTCACCCACGCCAGCCGCACGAGGTCGAGCGGGTCGCGGTCGGCGCCGGCGGTGCGGGCCTGGAGCTCGCGCAGGGCGCTGTCGTACCGCTGCTCGCCGAGGTCCAACGCCAGCCGCCGGGCACTCAGCGCCGGCGCACTGAGCAGTTGCCGCATCCGCTGCAACAGGTCGCGTCCTTCGGCGAACCGTCGCTGGCGGCCCAGCAGCGCCAGCAGCCGATCGGCCACGTCGACCGAGCCCGCGCGGCTGAGGGCGGTCCGGTACGTGGACTCCGCCGCGGCCCAGTCGCCGAGGTCTTCGTACAGGCGTCCCAACAGTAGCACGGGCGCCGTGAGGCCGGGGTCGGCGTCCAGGCAGTACTTGAGGTGCGCCTCGATCGCCGCGCGCCGCGCCCGCCAATCACGCTGCCCCAGCCACCGCCGCGCCTCGTGCAGACGCCACGTCACGCCGTTGGACCCCTCGGTGCGTTTGATCTCCTCGACCAGCGCCGTGGCGACGGCTTCGTCCGCCGTGATTTCGGGCAGCTCCAGCAGCAGGGCGCGGGTCGGCAGGTCTTGCGGGTCCGCCGCCGCCAGTTCCCGCAGCGCCGCGATTCCGCCTACCCGGTCACCCTGCAACAGGTCCAGCAGCCCCAACCGCCGGCGGAGTTCGGTCTGTCCCGGGCCGTCCGCGACGGACTGCAGTCCGCGTTTGAGCGTCTCGCGGGCGGCATCCACCTGCTGCCGGTCCACCAGGAGCTCGCTCAGGTCCAGCCACGCGACGGCGCGCTCCGTGTAGAGCTCGCACGCCTCCTCCAGTGTGCCCTGGGCCTCCTCCTCGCGGCCGTGGCTCGCGTAGAGCCGCGCCAAAGCGCGGTACAGCCCCAGTGTCTCGCCGCACTGGTCAATCGCGGCCTTCAATTCCGCCGCGGCCGCCTCCCACCCCTCCCGGCGTTCGGCGATTGTGGCCAGCAGCAGCCGCGCCGTCGGGTGGTCCGGGTGGGCGGCGCGCAGCGTGGTCAGCTCGCGCGTCAATTCAGCCAGCGCGTCGGCCGCCGGCTCACCCTGCTCGTACGCGATGCCGAGCTGGGCCGCCAGGCGCAGGACGGCGGTGTCCGGATCGTCGGGCCGGACGTTCTCCAGGGCCCGGAGCGTCCCCAGGGCGTCGCTCCAGGCCCCGCGGGCCATCTGCGCCCGGGCGGCCAGCCGGGCCAGCTCGGGGTTCGCCGTGGCGTCCACCGGCGTTCGATCGAAGAGTTGGGCCGCGCGGGCCGCCTGCCCGGTCTGCGTGTACGCCTCGGCCAGTAGCGCGCGGATCATCGGGCGGGCGCCCGGCTGACCGGCGACGGGCGCGAGCTGCTCGATGACCTCGTAGGGCTTGTTCTCCGCCCGGGCGATGACCGCGTGCAGCCAGGCCAGTTGCTCATCGCCCGCCGCCAGCCGGCCCCGCAGCTTGAGCGCTTCCACGTAGTCTTCCAGACACAGCCGCGCGTCGGCACTGCGGCCGCCGGCGACATACAGCTCGACGGCGAGTGGCAGGACCACCGCCCGCTGCGGGCGGCCCTCCAGTTCCGCGAGGGTCTTGTTCGCCAGGGCGACCCCGGCGGCGACTTCGTCGGTCAGCAGCGCGAGCTTTGCCTCCTGGATGAACACTGCCGCTGTCCAGTCCGCCGGATCAATGAAATAGCGCTCTAACGCGGCCCAATCGGCCTGCTTCGCCGCCTGCAACTGGGTCGCGGCCCGGTCGAACTCCCGCAGCGTCATCCACTGCTCGCTCAACATCAGCCGCACCGGCGGATCGAGCGCGGCCAGCCGCTCCGCCCGCTCCAGGTCGTCGCGGGCGGCGGTGGTATGCGCCGCGGCGTCGGCCGGTTGGGAAGCCGCCAGCACCTGCCGGCGGGCCGCTCGCTGCACCAGCGCCAGGCCGGAGTCCGGGCAGCGTTCGACGGCCCGATCCAGCCACTCGAACGCCGCGGTGGGGCCGCCCGGCGCCGCGGTCAGCCCGGCCAGCAGCCCGCACGCCTCGACGAACTCGTCGCACGACCCCTGCCCGACGGTCAGTTGCGTAACCAGACCCTCCAGCGCGGCCCGGGCGGCGTCGCGCTTCTCACGGAAGATCAGGTCCTTGGCCTGAGCGATGATCGCCGCCGGGTCGTCCTGGCGGACCTCCAGGCGGCGGGTCGCGATGTGGCCCAGCTCGCCGAAGTTCCCCGTCGTCTCGTACAGCAGGGCCAGCCGCCGGAACGCCTCGTCGTCGTCCGGCCGCACCCGCAGCACCCCGCGATAGGCCCCCAGCGCCTGGACGAAGTTCTCCGGCTTGACCGGACGGATGGCGAGCTGCGCGTAGGCATACTTGGCCAGCAGATCGGCCTCGTCCGGGTGGACCGAGATGTACCGGCCGAGGTTCAGTCGGGCGGCTTCCCAGTCGCGCTCCTCGTAGGCCGCCAACCCCGCGGCCAGCGCCCGGCGGACCGTGAGCGCCTTGCGGGCCTTCCACCCGCCGTAGAGGCCGCCGAGGGCGAGGACGCCGACGAGGGTCGTGAGGACGAGAATCCGCAGCGTGCGACGCGTGGACGGGCGGGGTGGGGTAGACATCGGGAGCGTTCCTTTGGGACGAAGTCAGAGGCAACCGCCGAGACGAGGCAACCGCAAAGGCGCCAAGAGCGCTAAGGTCGTGGAGAACGCTCAGTGGCGAATAGCGAGGAGCGAGTGGAGAAAGGGGCCCAGGGGTCAAGGGGCCGGGTGGGCCAGGGAAGTGCGGACGTTGCGCCCGCCGTAGCGGCTCGCCACAGCGAGTCGCCTTTGGTGACCGGGCTCCGCACCGGCCGTGGTTGGCAAATGCGGTCACCGCGACCCTCCCCCGGCCCCTCCCTCTCGGGGATGGGTCAAGGGAGGGTCCGATTTCCCGTCAGAAACAGCGTTCTCGCTTGCGTATGTTCCGGGTTTTGGGCTAGCTTTCGGTCAGCCCGAATGACCCGTTCCAATCCCTGCGCTTCTGTGCCCGGCGGTTGCCTTTGTCTCAGGACAGTCGCCGATCGTTCACCACAGAGACACCGGGACACAGAGAGAGGACATAGTGTGTTGCTATGATCTAATCCGACCTCTTCGCCTCTGTGCCTCTGTGGTTATCCTCTCACGACAGCCGGCGTTTGAACCAGCCGACGACACTTAGGCCGACGCCGCCGAGAACAACGGCCGCGGGGGCGGGGACCAGCGGGTTGTCGAAAGGGGGCTCCTCATCGACCATCCACACGCAATCCCACGCTGACTGAAGCTCGCCGGCCCAGCTCAGCCGGAACGCCTCGAGCGACCGGACTTCGCCCGGCCGCCAGGCGGCGAACACGAACGACACGGGGTCATCGGGCTCCGACTCGAACCAGACTTCGAAACCGAGCCGGTCAACCGGGTTGGTGTGGCCGGCGCCGACGGCGAAGCTCGGCGGCTTTCCGCCGGACTCGCGCACGAGCCGCCAACCCGGCGCGTCGAAGTCGCGCAGCGTCGGCGACTCGAACGGTCCGCCGTACGTAATCTGCACGGCCAGCACATTGACCGCGCCGGCGCCGCCGGTTTCGTAGACGAAGCGTTGGCCCCAGCTATGGCCGGCGATCGGATCGCCGACGGGCTGGATGCCGCCCTGGGTTATGGGCGTGATGACGAGCGCCGCCAGGGCGACCGTCGACGCCACGGATGTTATTCGCATAGGTGTACTCTCACTTTCCGATCGTACAGCCCATGTTCACCACAGAGGCACCGAGACACAGAGAGGGCGCGCAAAGCCATTCTTTGATCCCCCTCCCTTGCAGGGAGGGGTTGGGGGAGGGTCGCATCCATCG
This sequence comes from uncultured Planctomycetales bacterium, assembly GCA_964462635.1. Lineage (GTDB taxonomy): Bacteria > Planctomycetota > Phycisphaerae > UBA1845 > Fen-1342 > JBFMAI01. The sequence goes on along the minus strand of CAYWYJ010000055.1, from coordinate 11,561 downwards.
GGCCTCCCCGAAAGCCTTCCAGCCACTTCTGGCGTTAATGACCTCTCTCTTCTCTGCGCCTCTGTGGTTGCCTTTGTTTGTACTAGGACAGCCGCCGATCGTTCACCACAGAGGCACCGAGACACAGAGAGGGCGCGCGAAGCCATTCTCTGATCCCCCACCCTTGCAGGGAGGGGTTGGGGGAGGGTCGCATCTGTCGGGCCTCCCCGAGAGCCTCGCAGCCAATTCTGGCGTAAATGACCTCTCTGTTCTCTGCGCCTCTGTGCCTCTGTGGTTGCCTTGTCTTAGGACAACCGCCGCTTGACCCAGCCGACCACTCCGAGGCCGATCACGCCGAGCATCGCCGCGGCGGGGGCGGGAATGCACTGGATCATCACGACCAAGTCGTTGTAGTCCTGGTCCCAACCGGATGACGCCAGGTCTTCCCAGAACAGGACCCAGGTGGGATAGGCGAATCCCTTCACGTAGTAGGTCAGCATGTGGTCCTTCGTGTCCGCGTTGTTGGCTTCAACGGAAGAGACCACGAGGTTCGTGTTCCTATCCTTGTGCAGCCACTCGAACAGGGACCCAGTCGAGAACGGCCCGCTGAAGGGCGCGTTCAAGAAGCTCTGCTGACCGGCTATGTTCGTGAATATCCAGTTGGTTCCGCCGGCGTTCTTGAGGCCGAAGTCATGGCTGTGGCCGGCGAAGACGGCCTTCGCGCGGGCCGTGCCCCAGCCGTCGGCCCACCACTGGTCAGTGTACGGTAGCGGGGGCGCTTCGGCGAATGGGCAGCAGAACGGGAGGTTGCTGCCAGGGCCACCGATATCGTCGAAGTCGTTCACCCGCCATGCCGTGTAGCCGCCGCCGCTGTACGTGGCACCACCCCAGTTGGCGCCGGTTGCGGACGTGCCGAAGATGTGGGTCCAAATGGCAAGGTGATTGGTTTCGCCACTGCCTTTAACGGTTGAGAAGCCCGCGAGCCCCGGCGTCGCCAGGAGGGCAAGCGCCATGCCGAGCGCGAAGAGCTGCAACGGTCTCATGGTTCATTCCTCCTATGCTCAGGTTCGGCGGTGGCGGCCGGCCAGCGCCAGCCGCCGCACGCCGTCCGAAATCACGTCAAGACAAGCGCCGCTTGACCCAGCCGACCAGGCCGAGGCCGATCGCGCCGAGCATCGCCGCCGCGGGGGCGGGGATGCACAGCCAGAGCTGGTCTTGGTACTGCTGCGGTACACTGTTGTAGCCGGTTTGCAGAACGAAGACGTTGTACCGGCCGCTAGCTCCCTGCGCTAATGTGAGCCAAGTGTTGATGAGTGTGCGCTGATCGTCGTTCAGTGTGATGTCCATGAACTTCTGAGTGAACGTGTAGCCGGTGTCCTCCTGTTCGAGGTTCCAGATCAGCCTTTGCAGCGCAGCGGCCGTCTGCCAGCGGGTTAGGCTCGCATAACCGCCTGATCCATAGTTGTAGCCCGGCAGGGTGCCCTTGGCGAATCGCATGTAGAGATACGCGGTCTTGCTGTCCAAGTCGTCACCGAGCGCGGGGGCGCCGCCCTCCCAAGCATGTGTGCCCGGCCCCGTGAGAGCAGCGTTCTGCGTGCTGGCCCAGACCTTCATGGGCTCGTTGATGAACTCGCCCGTCTCAACGCAGAACGTCTGGAAGGATTCCGGCCTGCCGGCCTTCCCGCTGGTTGTCGAAGCATAGGCTGCGTTGCTCAGTTTGAGGCTGCCCGTCTGCCACTGGTTGCCGCCGAGGTAATGGTCGTGGAGGGTGAACTCGCCACCGCGTCCATCGTAGCAGCCCGCCACACGCGACCAGTCGGCGATGCCCCCGTCGATGCCGGTGCCGTGCTTCCAGTCCGCCAGAGCGGTGCTGGTCGTTGCCAACACCGCCACGATCAATATAGTCTTGAAGTTCACGTTGCGTCTCCCTTGGGCTGTCAATTCACTGCGCTTTCAGGCCGCGCAGCGCAGTTCTGATGCGCGGATTCATGCTGCGAAATCAGGCACCCACGGGGGGAGCGCGTGGACCTGAAACGACGAGTTCGGGTTCGCGGGGTAAGCGCGAGCGAGGCTCGCGTGGAATGCGGTACGAGACGTGCGGTCGAAGATCGCTGGGTGACCCGAACGCGCAGACCGGCAGCGCGGAGTAGTCGAACTCGAGCTGGAGCGGCGTGACATGGCCGATCTGGACGGCGTCGGCGTGGTACCAGTCGGGCAAGGCGCCCAGGTGCAGCCGTTTCAGCGAGCGGATGCCCTGGTACGCGCCGAAGCTCGCCAGCGCGCTGAGCACCAGCGCCAGGCTGCTGGGGGCGGGGGGAAGGTCGGTGACGCTGGCGGCAGCAGACCCGCCCGCTTGCTCCGTGGGTAGCGCCGGCTGCACCGGCCATTGGCCGGTGCCACACAGGCTGCTGTGGCCCGTGCCACCGAGGCTGCCCGTTGCCGATCCCAGCAACCAATTGATGTCGCCCAGGCGGGAGTCGGTCGGAGTGCATGCTACGACTGCGGCTGTCGCTGGCACACCCCTTGTTGCCGCGGCCGGTGCCGGCGCGTTTTCAACGACGGCGACTGCAAACGGCGCCGCGGAGGCGAAGTGCCCGACGCGGGCGGCGGGCACGACATCGGCCCACGCCGCCGCACAGGCCAGCATGGTGACAAGCGTGATGGCGATCTTTCCCTTCGCCATGATGATGCGCAATACCTCCGACGACTCCATCGCTGACGAGTGTCTAGCTATAGTATGCCACGCGAACAGCGGGTTGTCCAGTAAATGCGAGGATTTCATGCGGACGTAACTGATTGCCAGAGCAGGGGAAAGGTATTCCCATATGCTTCAGGATACACAGGGGTTCCTTGGTGTTGGTGCGCTGGGTAAGTCTGGCGACGGGCGGCGAGAAGTATGTGGAAACGTTACAACGGACGGCGGCGATGTAGTGGTTCCTCTGTCGTTCCTTGTAGTGGAAGCATATTGGGCGGGCGAGGCGAGGGCAGGGGAATGGCGAATAGCGAGTAGCGAGTAGCAAGTGGAGACGAGGACACGTGCCATGTGGGAACGGGGAACGGGGGCCGGAAATAGGGAACAGGGAACGGGGAACAGGGAACGGGAGAAAGGGACTGAGGGATTAGGAGATTGAGGGATTAAGCGAACAGCGGAAAAGGGAACCGGGAACAGGGAAAGGGGAACGGGAGCGCGGCGGGAACCAGGGCAGACAGGTGGATCCGCAGCCCAGTGTACCTCCGACCAAAGGCCGGTGAGGACTGGAGCGGGCAAGATGCCCGCACCGCCCACCGGCCGGTCAGGCAGGAAACGGAGCGCGACGGGTAGCCCCCGGAGAACGGCGCTCGCACGCCGGTGCGGCACCGGCCAATGGCCGGTGAGCGGCCTGCGGGGGGTCGGCCGCTACTTTGAACGCCCGACGAGCCGTCGCCCGGCAGATCCAATTCAGGGCCGGTACGAGGCGCGGCCGCTACATCCGCTCCCTCACGGTCGCCGCTCGGATCGGACGGCCGGTACGGAGCCCGGTCGCCAAAGGCGACTCGCTGTGGCGAGCCGCTACGGCGGGCGGGGCGCCCACGCTCCCCAGGATACGGCGGGCGGGGCGCCCACGCTCCCCAGGATACGGCGGGCGGGACGCCCACACTCCCCTGGGCCCCTTTGCCCCTGCCTGCACTCGCTCCTCGCTACTCGCCACTCAGGACTCCGTTTCTTGCCGCGCTCTTGGCGCCTTGGCGGTTGCCTTGTCTCGGCGGTTGCCTTTCTTCGTGACGGGACCGGCGGGACGCCGATGCTCGCCGACGGCCGGACAGAGCCCGGCCGGTACGGCTCACAATTCCGCCTCTCTCCGCGTCCTCTGCGCTCTTGGCGCCTTGGCGGTTGCCTTTCGTCTCGGCGGTTGCCTCCCGCCCGGCCGGTTTTCGGACCGGGAGCGGTAAACGAAGTAAGATTTTGTCCACGAATCCACTTGCCGCAGCTTGCCCAGTCGCCCAAGATTTCCCAGCGTAGTAGTTAGGTAGGGGACCGGAAGCTTCGTCTGAGCGAGGTAGACGCCATGCGTACCACCACCGTCTCCGCGGGGCGGACGAATCTTTGGGCCTATATAGTGGTTCTACTACTGGCCGGGTGCGGTGGAAACCCGGACGTGCCCTCCGGCGTGCTGGACGTCGACGGGCCCGCTGGCGGCGGGTCGGGGTCCGGTAACGGCGGCGGCGCGGGCGGCGGGACGACCGTGTCGGGCGACACCGCCGCGGGCGGGCCGGTGGCCGAGATTCAAGCGTCGGCGACGGTGGGCTTCGCCCCGCTGACGGTGCGCTTCAGCGCCGTGGGTAGTCGCGCGGCGGCGGGCCGGATCGCGGAGTATGCCTGGGACTTCGACGACGGGCAGACGGGCGACGCGGCGGAGCTGTTCCACACCTTCACGGAGCCGGGGCTGTACGCGGTCGAGTTGACCGTGCTGGACGAGCGGGGCGGATCGGGCCGCGTCGAGTTGGCCGTCGCCGTCTTGCCGCCGGTGGAGATCGCGTGCTCGCCGGCCGCCGCGCGGGGCGTCGCACCCTTGAGGGTGCAATTCGGCGTGACTACGATGGCGGGGGCGCTGCATGTGCCCGTCGACGTGCAGTATCATTGGGACTTCGGGGATGGTACGGCGGGGCAGGGGCCGAACGTCGTGCGGGTGTACGAGCGACCGGGCCGGTACACGGTGACCCTGGCGTTGGTGGTCGGGGCGCTGACGCTGCGCGGCGACCAGATGGTGGTCACGGTCGATGGTCCGGCGGTGGCCGAGAACCGGCCGCCGGCGGCGAACGCGGGGCCGGACCAGGTCGTGGTGGACGTTAACGGCGACGGCGTCGCGAGCGTGCTCCTGGACGGTCGCGGCAGCCATGACCCCGATGGCCAGATTGTGTGGTATCGCTGGTCGGTGGCGACCGGGCCGGAGGGTGACGGGATCGTGGCCCAGGGGAAGCAGGCCACGTCGCAGGTCTCTCTGGCGGTCGGGCAGCACGAGATCACGCTGACGGTGACGGACGACCAGCAGGCCACCGGGCAGGACAAGGTGCGTGTGGCGGTGGTCGCGCGGGCGGCGCTGGCGGTGACGCCGAATGCGAGTTTCACGAGCGTCGGCGCGGTCGGCGGGTCGTTCTCGCCGGGGCAGATGGCGTACACGTTGCGGAACGCCGGTCAGCAGGCGCTGGAATGGTCGGCGAGCACTGGGCAGGGGTGGCTGGCGGTCTCGCCCAGCGCGGGGTCGCTGGCGGGCGGGAAGTCGGCTCAGGTGACGGCTGTCATCAAGGCCAGTCCTGCGGCCCTCGGCGCCGGCGTGCATCGCGACACGCTGACGTTCACGAACCGGACCAATGACGTCGGGACGACGACGCGGGCGGTGGAGCTGACGGTGACGGACCCGGCGCTGCCGCTGATCTCGGGCCGGGTCGCGGAGAACGGCGGGGCGGGCGTCGGCGACGTCGTGCTGGCGGGTCTGCCGGACGATCCGAAGTCCGACAGTGAGGGGTATTACGTGGCGAGTGTGCCGGTCGGCTGGAGCGGCACGGTGACGCCGACGAAGGCGGGGTACACGTTCGACCCGGAGAACCGCGAGTATGCCAGTGTGACCGCCGACCAGCCGGACCAGAACTACACGGCGACGCCGTTGAATGTGCAATGGGCGGACCACGTGTCGCAGTACGGAATTACGTGGACGTTTGACAAGCCGTACCGCGTGGGGCAGTTCGTCAATGGCGACTGGTGGGTGTGCCCGGACACGCCGGAGGGGAGCGTGCTCGTAACTGACATCACGCGGCCGCATCGGAACGACCCGGAGCACGAGCTCGACGGCTCGCAGATGAATCCGACGGTGGCCGCGCAGGGCTACGACAGCCGGGAAGCCAGCAGCTACAGCAGTGTTGTGAACGTGGCGTTATCTCTTCCGCTGGCTCTGGCAGCGAACCAATCACTTGTGTCTTCCATAAGTTGGGTGGAAGGCGAGCCAGGCTGCCCACCCGTTGTCAACGGCAAGCCGCGGCCTGTGCTCAAGGTTGCATGCGTGCTGACGTGTCTTGGCACGGCTCCACCTGCAGATGCCTTCCGCCCTTCTGCCTACGGCGATGACAAGGCGCTCCATCAAACGGGTGCCATCCAGTGGGGGCGACTGCCTTCGCTTGCGCCGGTAGCGTCGACGCCGACGCTGGCCAGTGTGGAGGCGAAGTTCGAGAAGTTTCGACTTGACCAGATTGGCACGTATTCACCGGTCGAGTTCCTTCACCCGAGCGAGGCCATGCCCTGGTACGGCGCGACGATGTGCAAGGAAAGCGGTGACGCTGCGCTGAGGCTTTGCCTGGACGACACGCCAGAGCAGAAACTCACGCTCCTAGTTCGCTACGTGCAGTACGGAATCGACCTGCATGGGGCGGCGCGTACGGGAACTCGCTGGCGCGCTAACGGGGGGCATGGACCGGGTCGCAAGCTGCCGATCCTGTTCGCCGGGCTCGTGCTCGACGATGAGAACATGTTGGCGATTGGTGCGGATTATCCCGCATCTGGCGACACGTTTGCCGAAGACGCGCAGACTTGGTTCGTGGATGCCACTGATGTCGGCCGAGTACTGAAGTGTACGTACTCCGGAGGTGCGCGGGGCGGCACGGATACCACCGTCACTTTGGCCGCCGCGCACCCGTCGGATTACCCGTCGTACGTTCAGGACCATCGGATTTACCTTGTGGGCGGTACGGGCGCGGGTCAAGTGCGTGTGGCGACGGGCTATGACATCATGACCAAGGTGGCGACGGTTGCGCCGTGGGATACCGTACCGGATGCGACTACTCGGTACGAAATACGCGGATACGAGGCCGACATGGTCGGTACGCCAGAGTGGGGCATTCGACACTTCGGAGACTACCCGAATATGGATGATCCAAGTTGGTACTCTCCCTATCGCTCCATCAATGGCAACGCACTCATGGGCCATGTTTTGGTAGCCCGTATAGCTGGATTGAAGACGGCTTGGGATCATGATGCGTTCTTCGATTACCAGGATCGCTATTTCGAGCTGACGGCACCGAATGGACCGTACGCTCCGCGGGCCACTGCCTATCTTTCGGCGTTTGCGGCGGAGATGTGGGAGGCGTATCGGGGTCAGTACTGAAGCGTCGCAGCCCGCCGACTGTCGTCCCGTTCCCAGCGCGCGGTCGCCGTTGCCCGGAATTGCCATAGGGCACGAAGACGAATGATGAGGGTGATGGCCACATAGCAGGGGAGCGCCGGCCATAGGCCAGGGCGAGCGAGAAACACGCGCAGCAATTCGAGCGCCCGCTTGCGGTCGCCGACGCGACGATCGCGCCGGGTGCGCCGGTGCTGGTGGAAGCCGAGGCGCGTACGGGTCTTGATCCGGATCAAGCCCGACAGCGACCGCGGCGGGTCGACCCAGGAGAACGCGTCATCGACCCGGACGCGCTCGGTGGGGCTGAAGCTGAAGCGCACGAAGCCGTCGTCGGCGATGAGTTCGGGAAAGCGGCCAAACCGCGCCCGGCCGGCAAGGGACAGGCCATACGCGCCCGTGCCGACCATCACCTGGTTGTAGGGGAGGCTCGTCCACACGCGGTAATAGGCGCGCACCGGCCAGGTCGTGTGCGACAGGTCCATGCGCAGGGCCGGGGCGGCCAGGAGCGCGTCGCCCCGTTCCAACACCCGCGCCATGGCGCGGATGGACGCCAGGTCGAGCACGACATCGGCGTCGACGTAGAAGCGTGGAAAACCGGTGGCCAGCTCGTCGGCGGCGTTCAACGCCGCAACCTTGGAAGCCAAATTGATCTCAATCACGCGCACGGGCGGGCCGAAGCGGCGGGCAATGTCCGCCGTGCGGTCGGTGCAGCCGTTGCAGGCGACAATCACCTCGAGCTCGCCCGACGCGGCGCCCGCGACGATGGCCCGCAGCCCGCGGGCGATTACGGTTTCTTCGTTATGGGCGGGGATGATGACGGAAATCATGGGGAACAGGGAACCGGGAACGGGGAACCGGCAGAAGGGACTGAGGGATCGAGGGATGAATAGCGAATAGCGAGTGAAAGCAGGGGCCGAGGGGACGAAGGCAACCGCAAAGACGCCAAGAGCGCCAAGGACGCAGAGAAGGCAGACAGAATTCCGAATAGCGAACTACATTGGGCCCCTCACCCTGCCCTCTCCCCGCGGGGGAGAGGTGTTATGGTAGCGGATGCTGGGGCGAGACAGGCATCGCGCCGGTGGCGGCAAAATCGCGCAGGGACGCGAGCAGATGCGGGCAGGCGGTGCCGGGGCGCGGCGTGGCACAGGCTGCCGTCGCGTGGGGGCAGCGGCCCAATGCCTGACCGCAGATGCACGTGCCGTTCAGTGCGGGGCGGGGCCACCGGCCGAGCTGATCGAGCCGGCTGGGCAGCTCGGCCTCGTCCAGCGCCACCTCGACCAGGGTGAGCTCGCGGAAGCGCTGCGCCGTCGCAAGCTGGTGGTCGTTCCGCGTCTCGGCCAGGTCGCCGCGCCGCGGCATCACGAGAATCGGCTTGCCGAGCTCCAGGGCATTGATGATCGTGCCCATGCCCGCGTGCGAGATAACCGCCGTGGCTCCGGCGAGCGCGGCCCGAAACGCGCGCGGATCGAGGAGCTCCACGTAACGCAGGTGCGCCGGACGATAACCGCCGCGGCCGATCTGGGCGAAGACGCCGCCGTTGCCGCCGCGCGCAGCCCAGGCGTCGACCGCCCGGACGAGGCGATCAAAAGGCATTTGGGCGCCGACGGTCAGAAAAATCATGAGTCCGAGCTCACCACAGAGACACAGAGGCGCAGAGAAGAAACACTACAAGAGGGAGTAGCGCACGGAATACGGAACACAGAATGTGGCAACAGGCCCCCAGGGGTCAAGGGGACGGGGCATGAATAGCGAATGGCTAGTGTACTAGCGAAGGAGCGCCGCCCGCGTCGCCGTGGGTATGTGGGAATCCCGGCGCTCGCCGGCGCGTCACGTTCTGAAGAAGTCTTTCTCTCTCTGCGTCTCTGTGCCTCTGTGGTGAGCTATGTCTCGACCCTCCCCCAACCCCTCCCTGAGAAGGAGAGGGGTTCTGGGATCGCGTCTCCACTTTGTGTCTCTGTGGTTGGTGGAACGCACGGGCTAAAGCGTGCCGCCGAGGAAGCGGGGGCCGTCGGGTTGGGCCAGGTGCGGCCACTGCGTCAGCCACAGGTCGGCGAAGCGGCCGACCAGCCGGCCGGTCATGGAAAGCTGCTCCACGTTGGCGACGCTGTCCAGCCAGATCGTCCGCGCTCCCAGCAGCTTGCCCAGGCGAATGGCGAAGTAGCCCGGCGCGGCACCGGTCGAGACGATCACATCCGGCCGCGCGCGAAGCAGAATCCAGGCTACTTGCAGGGCCATGCGGGCGAGCTTGAGCTTGTCCCAGCGGGTCGCGTCGACGATCGTGCGGACCCGCTCGCCCGGCACGTCCGCGGCGTAGGCCCGGTCGACGGTGACGTACGTCACCTGGCAGCCCGCGAATGCGGGCCGCAGTCGCAGGAGCTGCACCCAGTGCCCGCCGCCGGAGGAGATGGCCACCACACGCGGCGGCCGGTGCGTGCGTTTCAAGCTGTGTCGACGCGGTGGCACGGTGCGGGGCGGGGGTGCGGTGCTGCCGGCGTCGGGCGGGGTTGGAGCTGACCGAGCGAGCATACGTGGAGGTCCTCCGTGTGAGCCAGTTCGAGCAGACCGGCGGTCGTGGCGAGCACGTGCGCGTGGCGGGCGGCGCGGGTCGCGGGGTCGCGGTCGAAGTCGTGCAGCAGCACCACGCCGCCGGCGGCGCGGCGGACGGCCGCGACCACGGCCCGCGGGTCGGGCAGCGTGGCGTGCGTGTCGCCGGAATCGACCGTCCACCACCCCAGCGGGGCCCGCCGCCGCCGGAGCACCCACCACACGGGCAGCACCAGCTTGCCGCAGGGCGGCCGATACGGGGCATCGGCGGCCGCCCAGCGCGCGATGGCGCGGTAGCCGCGCCGCACGTCGGCGGCCGGCTCCCACGGCCACGAGCGCCAGGCATGACGGTGACTGTAGCCGTGGCAGCCGAGCTCGTGCCCGGCAGCGGCGACCTGGTCCACGACCTCCGGGTGCTCCGCGACCCGCCGACCCAGCAGAAAGAACGTCGCCCGGGCGCCGAACTCGGCCAATAGCGCCAGGACGCGCGGCGTCAGCTCGGGGCCGGGGCCGTCGTCATAGGTGAGCACCAGCGCCCGCCGGCGGGCACAGGTGGCGCGCAAGCGACGCGTCTGCGCCAGCCGGACGAAGTGCGGCGCGAAATACGCGCCGCCGGCGGCCACGGCCGCGGCACCGACGCCAGCCGTCAACGTGAGCAGCATATGGGGGCGCGTGTCAGAACCCCGCACGCCAGTGCGGGGCAAGCGGCCCGCCACTTGCGTGACGGGGTCTGTTGCCTATCAGAACCCCGCACGCCAGTGCGGGGTCACACGGCCCGCCACTTGCGTGGGGGGTTCTGTTCTGCACCTGCGGCTGGGCCGGCCGCTGTCCCTGTGGGCGCTGCGACCGGGTAGGCTGGGGACTCAGGGCCGGTCGGCTGGGGACGCAGGCTGAGTAGGCCAGGGAAGGCAACCGCAAAGGCGCCAAGAGCGCAGAGAGCGCGGAGGAAAAACGGAGTTCTGAGTAGCGAGTAGGGAACGGGGAACAGGGAACAGCCGCCTGCGGCGGTGTGGGAACGTGCCAGGTGGGAACGTGGGAAAGGGGAAAAGGGAACCCCGAATAGGGAACAGGGAGCGGGGAACAGGGAACGGGGAACAGGGAACAGCGAGGGCGACAGAGTTCGCGCGAGGGCGACAGTGTTCGCCATGCGGGAGAGCCCGGGGCGCCGCGGGGCGGAACGTGTGCTATTCATGGGTGGGGATGGGCGGCGCGGGTTGCCGCCTGTTCGGAGGGGGCCTTGGACCGGAGGAGTCACCGTGGCCATTCACTACGCCCTGTTCCGCAACAAGCTCAGCAGCCGGCCCGACGCCCACGCCGGCGTCGTCCAGCTCACCGGCTCGGCCGGGCTGGAGGACATCGTCCGCCGCATGCTCGAACGCGGCTCGACCGTCACGCGCACCGACATCCTGGCGGTCCTGGAAGACGCGATTGCCGCGGCGGAGGCCCTGCTGCTCGACGGGCAGCGGGTGAACTTCGGCGGGCTGGTCGAGTTGTTCCCGCGGGTGCGTGGCATCTTCGACGGGGCGGCCGACGGGTACGACCCCAAGCGGCACCGCGTGGACGTCGCGGCCCGCGTGGGCCGCCGCGTCCGCAAGGGCGTGCGCGAGAACGCCCGCGTGATCAAGGACGATGCGATCCAACCCGCGCCGCTGCTGCTGGAGCTGCGCGACGTGGCCACCGACACGATCAACAACCTGCTGACGCCGGAGAACATCGGCCAGCTCACCGGCAGCCGGCTGAAGTACGACCCGGCGGAGGCGGACGAGGGGGTGTACTGCGTGGCGGTGAGCACGGGGGCCGCGACGAAGGTGACGACGATCCAGAAGAACATGCCGTCGCAGGTGGTGTTTCTGGTTCCGGTGCTGGCCGCCGGCAAGTACTGGCTGGAGG
>CAYWYJ010000054.1:0-23336 GCA_964462635.1 uncultured Planctomycetales bacterium | reverse complement strand
ATTACGCTCCGAGCCGCAGGAGTTATGGGATAGGCTCTAAATGGGTATTCACGGTTGTGCGACATGGGAGGGCGAGGCTGTCTCCTGCGGCGACCCTACCGTCCTGCCGAGCCGACGGCTCGCCGGGAGGCTCGCCCTCCCGGTTGGCGTTCCACGATCCTGAATGCCCATTCAGCAGGTCTTCCCGATAGCCAGTCGTCCTGGCTTGTTTTGCCCCCCGCTTGCGGCACAATGCCGCAAGGCCCGCAGTGCCAACCTGCTGCCGGGTGCTCGGAGAACCCCGATGGCGTTCGGCCGCGAAGGAAAGAGGGTCCGCCTCGTGCCGCTCGACCGCGAGCGGCACTTCGACAACTGCGTGCGCTGGCTCAACGACCCCCAGGTCACCGAGTGGACGCTCATCGGCGACTTCCCGCTCACGCGCCTGGCCGAGCAGGAGTTCTTCGACCGCGTCTCCAGGACCGACCCCCAGCCCCCCGTCATCACCTGGGCCATCGAGACCCTGACCGAAGAGGAAGAGCACATCGGCATCTGCGGGCTGCACGACCTCGACTATCGCCACGGCGTCGGCCACGCCGGCCTCTTCATCGGCCGCGTCCCCCTGTGGTCGCGGGGGTTCGGGACCGACGCCTTCGCGACGCTCACGCGCTATGCGTTCGCGGACCTGGGGCTGCGACTGATCTTGTCGGAGGCGTTCGCCGGGAACGAGCGCTCGGTGCGTATGTTGCGGGCCTGCGGATACGAGGAGGTCGGACGCATCCCTGCCCGCTACTGGAAACGCGGGGCCTACCGCGACATGATCCAGTTCGCCCTGCCCCGCGACGAATGGGCCGCGCGGGCCGGCGCCCCAGGAGCCGGTGGGGCGGGTACCAGCGGGCAGGGAGCCGCACCGTGAACGACCTGCCGCGCCAACTGGCCGACTTCGACCCCCTGCCGGGCCTCATCAAGGCCGACTACGCCGACTTCGTGGTCGAAGAGCTGCCCCTGTACCCGTTCGACGGCCAGGGCACCCACACGTTCTTCCTGGTCGAGAAGACCGGCCTGAGCACGCAACAGGCCGTCCATGATATCGCCCGCGCGCTGAACGTCCCCCGCCACGACATCGGTTTCGCCGGCCTGAAGGACGCCCGGGCCGTCACGCGGCAGTGGATGTCCGTCGAGCATGTGGACCCGGAGCGCGTCAGCGGCCTGCAAATCCCCCGGCTGCGCGTGCTGGAGGTCACCCGCCACCACAACAAGCTCCGCCTCGGCCACCTGAAGGGCAACGCCTTCACGATCCGGGTCCGCCAAACCGCGACGGACCGCCTGGCCGACATTCAGGATGCCCTCGCGCGCCTTACGCACACCGGCGTGCCGAACTACTTTGGTCTCCAACGCTTCGGCTACCGCGGCGACACGTGGGCCGTCGGCAAGGCCATCGTGCAAGGTCACCCCGATGAGGCCCTGGATCTCATTCTCGGCCGACCGACCGACCAGGACACCGGCCCTCTGCGCCGGGCGCGCATCCTCTATGAGCAGGGGCGTTACGCCCAAGCCGGCCGACAATGGCCGACGCTGTTCCACACCGAACGCCGGGTGCTGCGAACACTCGACCGCACGGGCGGCAACAAGCGCAAGGCGTGGGGCACGATCGACAGGAGCACGCGGAGCTTCTTCGTGTCGGCCTACCAGTCCCACCTGTTTAACCTGGTTGTCGCTGCCCGAATGCCAACGGGGCTGGACCGGCTGATGGTGGGGGATCTTGCTTGGCGACACGCTTCCGGGGCGGTCTTTCGCGTCGAAGACGCCGACCACGAGCAGCCGCGGGCCGACGCCTTCGAGATCAGTTCCACCGGGCCGCTGTTCGGCTATCGCATGACCGAGCCGACGGGCCAGCCCGCCGACCTCGAGATCAGCATCCTCACCGGCGAGGGCCTAACGCCTATGTCGTTTCGGCAGAACCACCTGCGCGTCAAGGGCAGCCGCCGCCCGCTCCGCTTTCCGCTGGAGGACGCCCGAGTCACGCTTGGCGCCGACGAGGCCGGTCCCTATCTTGAGTTGAGGTTTGTCCTGCCGCGCGGCTGCTACGCCACCGGCGTCTTGCGCGAGCTGTTCCGGTGGCCCGCATCCCCGGCAGGTGGACCGGTGGGCGAAGAAGAGACGGAGATCGCGGCCGACTAGGCCCGAGGGTCGGCTGCGGGCGTTACCCCGGGGCCTTGCCATATGCCGACCGAGCCGCTGTTCGACTGGCAGCGCCTATTGGAGGTCGTGCGCGAAGACGAACCGGACCTGTACCGGTCGTGGTTCGCCGCGCTCCCACCGGCGCAGCCGGTCGGCGGCCAACTGGTAGTACACACACCCGATGCCGCCCAGGCCCACTACCTTCAGCAGACCTGCCGCGACTTGTTCGTACGGGCGGCCATGCGGCTGACGGGGCGGCTGCTGGCGGTGCGGTTCAGTCACGCGCCGGCGGACAGCCAGTCGGCAACGCTCGTGTCCCCCACACCCGTGCTGACGTCTATGCCGCTGAGCGTGGATTACACGTTTGAGGAGTTCGTCGTCGGCCCGTCCAACCGACTGGCACAGGCTGCGTGCGTCGCCGTCGCGGGGCAGCTCGGCACGCTCTACAACCCGCTATTTGTCCACGGCGCGTCGGGATTGGGCAAGACGCACTTGCTTCAGGCGACGTGCGCTGAGGTTGTCCGCGCGCAGAACGGCCGAACTGCCGTGTATGTAACGTGTGAGACCTTCGTCAACGACCTTGTGCAGGCCATCGCCACCGGGCAGCTCCAGGCTTTCCGGGAGCGCGCGCGACAGGCTGATCTACTCGTCGTGGACGATGTACAGTTCCTGGCCAACCGGGAGTTCAGCCAGGAAGAGATATTCCACACGTTTAACACGCTCTACCACAGTGGGCGACAGATCATCCTCTCAGCCGACTCACCGCCCAGCGAGATACCGACGCTGGAGGACCGCCTGGTCAGCCGGTTTAACTGGGGCTTAGTGGTCCAGATCGACCCACCTAACCGTGAAACCCGCCAAGCGATCCTGCACAAGAAAGCCCGACTTCGCGGCGTGGACATCCCGGATGACGTAATCGACGTCATCGCGGAGAATGGGCAGCCTAACATTCGCCTATTGGAAGGGGCCCTTACGAAGCTCATCACAGCCGTTCAGCTTGAGGGTAAGCCTCTCAGTGCAGAGACTGCCCGGGCGGTGCTGACCAGCTATGGGACCGCTCCCGTGCGCGCTTTGCGCATCGGTGACATCCTCGACGTGGTGTCTGATCACTTCGGCGTGCGCGTTCAGGATTTGCTCAGCCGCAAACGAACCCGCTCCATCAGCTATCCGCGGCAGGTAGCCATGTACTTGGCACGCCAGCTCACGACGATGAGCCTGGAAGAAATCGGCATCCACTTCGGCGGCCGGGACCATTCCACCGTCCTTCACGCTGAGCGCTGCATCGCAACAGAACAAGCCAGCAGCCACGAGTTGGCCAAGTCCCTAACACATTTGACAGCCAAGCTGTCAGCCAAGCCACCGACCTCATAGCCGGTCGCGCTCCCGAAATGGCGCCGTTGCCACCGCAACCAGTTCGCGGAGCCTTTAACGCCGCAATAGACGACCCACCTGGACAGAAGCATAACAAGCACGAACAAGCCGGTCAGGACACGACCCTTTGGATTTGCGAGATTTACAGCCAGCCAAGTCCAAGTGACAGACTTGACAGGGCAGATTAGGAACTTAAGTTAATTACTCTAACCCCACGTACTCATATCATATAGCCACACGTGAAGCGGGCGCAGGCTATTGGATCTTGGACTGAACTGCTTGGTGCCCAAGACCTGCGGCTCGGCAGGAGCCTTGCCCTCTTGGGCTAATGTGGTTGCGAATGCGCATTCAGTTGAGCTTGAGGCGTACCTCGCACCGGTCTGTGTCGGGCAGGGCGCGGACGGTGAAGCCGAGTTTCCGGGTCAGGTTCAGCATGGCTTGGTTGTCAGCCAGCACCTCGCCGACAATTTCCTGGGTGCCACGAC
The DNA here is from genome assembly GCA_964462635.1 of uncultured Planctomycetales bacterium. Classification (GTDB taxonomy): domain Bacteria; phylum Planctomycetota; class Phycisphaerae; order UBA1845; family Fen-1342; genus JBFMAI01. Next base: position 19,323 of record CAYWYJ010000054.1, on the reverse strand, counting down.
TGGTGCAGTAGCGGATCATCTTTTGCATGAGGGCCATACCGAGACCGCCACGCTTGAAGTCTGAGCGGACCATGATGGCAAAGTCAGCCTTGGCATTGTCGGGGTTGGTGACGGAGCGTACGACGGCGAGGGTTTCGTCCTCGCCACGCTCGTTGGGGGCGATGGCGATGAAGGCCATCTCGCGGTCGTAGTCGATTTGTGTGAGCCGGGCCATCTCAGAAGGTGGGATGTCACGGATGACGCCAAGGAAGCGGAAGCGCAGGTCTTCCCGGGTGAGGCGTCCGACGAAGTTCTTGTGGGCGGGACCGTCTTCGGGGCGGATGGGCCGGACGAGCACCTCGCGCCCATCCTTAAGTCGGATGACTTCCTCCAGTTCGCGGGGGTACGGCCGGATGGCGAGGCGCTGGGGGCCGGCTTGGCTACCGGCGGGGGCGACCTTGATGCGCGCGTCGAGGGCAAGGACACCCTGGCTGTCAGCAAACAGTGGGTTGATGTCGAGTTCGATAATTTCCGGACGATCGACGACGAGTTGCGAGACCTGGATCAGCGCCAAGCAGATCGCGTCGAGATCAGCGGCGGGGCGGTCGCGGTAGCCGCGGAGGAGCTTGTACACCTGGGTCTGGGTGATCAGGTGGCGCGCCAAGCTCATGTTCAACGGCGGGAGGGCCACCGCGCGGTCCACCAGCACTTCGACTGCGGTGCCGCCGCGGCCGAAGAGGATCACCGGCCCGAAAATGGCGTCGGTGGTCATGCCAACGATGAGCTCATGCGCCTGCGGGCGGTGAGCCATTTTCTGCACCGTGAAGCCAGTGATCTGGGCCTCGGGGAAGTTCTTGGCGATGCGGGCCTGCATGGTACGGGCGGCGGAGCGCACGTCTTCGGGGGTGCGCAGGCCCAGAACCACGCCACCGACATCGGACTTGTGCGTGATGTCGGGGGAGAGGATCTTCAGGGCCACCGGGCAGCCGATCTCGGCCGCCATGCCGGCCGCGTCCGCCGGCGTCCGGGCGACCCGCGTCTCGACGACGGGAATGCCATAGGCAGCCAGCACTTGCTTAGCCTCAGGTTCCGTCAGCAGTTCCCGCTCGTCTTCCAGCACGGTCTCGATCACCGCGCGGGCAGCCCCCGGCATCGTGGTGAAATCCGTGGGTGCCGACGGGGGAACTTGCGACAGGATTTCCTGGTTACGCCGGTAGCGGACCATGTGCATGAAGGCGCGCACCGCCTGCTCGGGGGTGTCGTAGGTCGGCACGTCGGCTTCGGCGAATATCCGGCGGGCCCGGCCGGCGGTCTCGCCCCCGAGCCAACTAGTCAGCACGGGGATGTCCGCCTGCCGCACGATGTCCACGATGGCGCGGGCGGCGGCGACCGGCGGCGCGATCGCCTGGGGGGCATTGAGCACGAGGATTGCGTCGGTGCCCGGGTCTTCGAGCAGGATGCGCAGGGCCTTGGCGTAAGTCTCGGCGTCCGCGTCGCCAATCATGTCAATCGGGTTCGCCCGGGACCAGGTACCCGAGAGGATCTCGCTTAGGCGCTCAATGGTCGCGGCGGAGAGCTCCGCGAGCTGGCCGCCCTGGGCGATGAGGGCATCCGTGGCGATGACGCCTGGGCCACCGCCGTTGCTGAGAATGGCGAGGCGTTCGCCGCGCAGGGGCTGGGAACGGGCCAGGGTCTCGACCGCGTCGAACAGCTCGTCGAGGTCGTAGACGCGGAGGATACCGGCGCGACGCAGGGCGGCGTCATAGACGTTGTCCGAGCCGGCCAGGGCGCCGGTGTGCGAGGCCGCGGCGCGGGCGCCCTCCTGGAACCGCCCGGCCTTGATCGCCAGCACGGGCTTGTTGCGCGACGCGGAGCGGGCCGCCGACATGAACTTCCGCGCCTCATCGGCGCCGATCGACTCCATGTATAGCAGGATGGCGGTGGTCTCGGGTTCGCTGGCGAGATAGTCCAGCACGTCGCCGAAGTCCACGTCCGCGGTGTTGCCCAGCGAGATGAAGTGCGAGAACCCGATGCCGCGGGCCTTGGCCCAGTCGAGTGTCGCCGTGCAGAACGCGCCGGACTGCGACACGAAGGCGAGTGAGCCGGGCTCGATCTCCGTGTGGGCGAAGGTCGCGTTGAGCCCCAGGCCCGGCACGAGCAGACCCACGCAGTTGGGCCCCAGAATCCGCAGCAGGTGCGGCCGGGCCGCCGCCAGCATCGCATCCTGGATGGCCCGCCCCTCCGCGTGTTGCTGCTCGGACATGCCGGCGGTGATGACGGCGGCGGCCCGCGTGCCCCGCTCGCCAAGCTGCCGGATCAGCTCCGGCACGGTGCGCGGCGGGGTGCAGATGATGGCCAGGTCGGGGGCGATCGGCAGGCTGGCCACGTCGCGGTAGGTCAGCACGCCCGCGACGGCGGGGTACTTCGGGTTCACCGGCATGATCGGGCCGTTGAAGCCCGCCCGCAGCAGGTTGCGCATCATGACGGCCCCGACGCTGCCGGGGGTGTTGGAAGCGCCGAGGACAGCGACCGAGGTGGGTTTGAACAACGCGTCCAGGTTGCGGACACTCATGCTAACAGCTCCGTCAGGCCGGTGCGGCCGCCGGCGGCATCAGTCCTTGTGGGCCCGCCACGGCTCGACCGGCACGCGAAACGCGGTAATCACGGGGAGTAGCCGCTCGATCTCGATTTCCTGACCCGCCCGCCGCAGCCGCACGCGCAGGGGTTCGGTCAGCCGGCCCCGCCACGCCGCGAAGACCTCCTCGGCGGTGGCGACGGGTGTCCCGGCCACTTCCAAAAGCTCGTCCCCTTCGCGCAGGCCGTAGCGGTAGGCAAACCCGTTGGGTTCGATGTAAGCGATGCGCGTGCCCTCCAGGTGGACCTGGTTCATCAGGTTCGGGTCATCCACGTCGCGGTGGATGAACACCCCGACCGGGTACAGGGCCGCGACCGGGTTGAGCTGGTAGGGCCCGCGCACGGCGGCGACGATCTGGCGGGCGGTGTTCTCATGGATGAACTTCGGCAGTAGGGCCGCGAAGTCCTGGACGGTGGGGCCGCGCTGCTCAGGGTCCCAGCGGGGATCGTTGAGCAGCGCCCGCATGAAGTCGTCCAGCGAACGGCCGCGGCCGGCGGTGCGGATCGCGCGGTCGAGCCAGGCGGCCACGATCAGCCCGCCGTCGTACACGAGGTCGCGCGCCGCGGGGTCGGCGAAGAACAGCGGGCCGCCGGCCTCGACGAGCGACAGCTTGCCGAACTGGGCGTTGTAGGTCGCGCGCTGCATCTTGTCGCCGAGCGTCGCGGCGAATTCTTCCCAGGTCGTCAGGCCGAGGCGGGCACAGACGAGGTAAGCGTAGTAGTCCGTGAAGCCCTCGTTGATGAAGCGCACCTCGTCGGCCATCGCGGCCTGCGCGGTCGCCCAGGTGTGATAGAACTCGTGCGCGATGAGGTGGCCGAGGCGGGCCGTCCCCCCGGACGCCAGCCGCGGGTCCACCGCCAGGACCATCGAGTGGGTCTTCGGCGAGCCGCCCGTGCCCCCCGTCATCGGCGGCCCGAAGACGAACAGGTAGCGGCCCGTCGGCGGCCGGCCGAACAGGGCCAGCTCGTGTTCGACGATCGCGGCGATCGGCTTGACGACGTCCGCCTCGATGGCTTCCTGACCCGGCGCAAACAGGACGGTCCCGAGGAACCCGTTGACCCGGATTTCGTGCTTATTCCACCGGCCGACCGCGATGAGGTCGTTGCTCAACGAGGCCGCGCTCGGCACCACAAACTGCATTTCCGGCGCGAGCGGCCAGGGGGCCTGCGCCTCCCACCCGTCGGGGGCGGCGACCTTGACGCTGATCGCGGTCGCCCGCACGTCGCGCGGATAGATGATGAGCGGACCGGTCCCGAGCAGCGCGTGGTCGTCGGCGACAAACGGGAACTCGAACTCGTCGCGGGCCGCGCGCACCGATTCCAAGTCCCGGTGCGTCAGCGGCACGCCGTAGCACAGCACGAGGTCCGCCTGCCCCTCCGTTGCCACGACCCACGTGTACGGCTCACGCCGAGCCACCTTCAGCTCGCGGCCGCCCGCCCGCACCGTCGGCGGCCCGGTGAGCAACGGCTCCGGCGGCCGGGCGTAGGCGTAGTCGGTGTTCATCGTCAGGACGAGTTCCGCCGGCACGGGGTCGAGCCCCGTGAGGCTGGCGACGATCTCGACGCGCTTCTCGGCGGGGGGTGCCAGCGTCAGCCGGTAGTGCCAGTGGGCCGCGGGCTGACTGCTCGGCTGCGTGGTGGGCTGGGTCTGCGCCTGGTCGGCGGCCCCGGCGGGGCCGCCGGCCGCGACGATGGGCAGCAGGGCGGCGGCGAGCCATCCTGGGTCGGCAAGTCGTCGTCGGGGCATTGGTGGTCTCCGGTCGGATCCACGGGTTCGGCCGGTTGGGGAAGCCCGGCCCGGCACCGGGCCCGGGCGGCTCCCGGCCCCCAATGCTACGGGTGGGTCCCCGCCGCCGCCACTGCCGCCGCGTCCCGCCCGCCGGTTAGCAGTCCAAGTGCAGCTCGTATTCGTAGGGATGCGGCCGCAGGGCGACGGCCCGGGCATCTTTCTCGCGTTTCGCGTCCACCCAATCCCGGATGAAAGCCGCGCTGAAGACCTCGCCTTTGAGCAGGAAGGCGTGGTCCGTCAGCAGCGCATCGAGGGCATCGTGCAGCGAGCGCGGGACGGCGGCGATCTTCTCCCGGAACTCCGCACTCTGCTTGGCGATGTCCACGTCGAACGGGCCCATGTTGTGCTGCCCCGGATCCAGCTTCCGCTGAATCCCGTCCAGCCCCGCCAGCACCATGCCGGCCAGCGCGAGATAGATGTTGCAGGTGAAGTCCGGCGGCCGGTACTCGACGCGCTTGTCTCCCGGCGCGACAGCGTAGCGCGGCACGCGGATGGCGGCGGAGCGGTTGGCCAGCGAGAAGAACAGGTTGACCGGGGCCTCGTAGCCCTCCACCAGTCGCTTGAAGGAGTTGGTGGACGGGTTGGTCAGGCCGGTGAGGGCCCGGCCGTGGTCCAGCAGGCCCGCGGTGTAGTGCAGGGCCAGGTCGCTGAGGTTGGCGTAGTTCTTATGGCGCTCGTCGTAAAACAGCGGCCGCCCGCCCTTGGTCAGGCACTGGTGAACGTGCATCCCGTTGCCCGCCTCGCCGAAGACCGGCTTGGGCATGAACGTGGCGATCTTGCCCCGCTTGCGGGCGACGTTCTTGATGACGTACTTGATGATCAGGGCCTGGTCCGCGGCCCGCAGCAATGGCTTGAGGTGGACTTCGACCTCGCACTGCCCGGGCGCCCCCACCTCATGGTGGTGATAGCGGACCGGAATCCCCATTTGCTCCAACGTCAACGCGACTTCGGACCGCAGGTCGTGAAGCTGCTCGCTCGGCGGCGTCCGCAGGTAGCCGCCCTTGTGCGGGATCGGCGTCGTCTGCCCGTCCGAGTCGGTCTCGGCGCACTGGATCGCCACGCCCGTGCGGTAGGGCTCGTTCATCACGTCGATGCGGTCCAGGATGTGGAACTCGAACTCCGGGCCCATCCACGCCTCGTCCGCGACGCCCGTGGACTTCACGTACTCGACGGTCCGCCGGGCGATCGTCCGCGGGTCGTTGGGGAAGGGCTGGCGGGTGTCGGCGGTGACCGTGTCGCACAGGAAGCTGAGGGTGGGCTGCTCCCAGAACGGGTCCACGAAGCCGGTGTCGGGCTGCGGCAGGGCGTTCACGTCGCCGCTCTCGACGCGGGTGAAGCCGGACCCGGAGGAGCCGTCGTACCCGACGCCTTCCTCGAAGTGCTTTTGAGTGAATTGGCGCGCCGGGATGGTCATGTGCATCCACTGCCCGGCCAGGCCGACGATTTTTAGATCAACCATCTGTATCTGGTTGTCTTTAATGAACTTGAGTGCTTCCGCCGGTGATGTGAACACGATGTCGTCTCCGCTGAATGACGGATATCCTACCGCGCCCGAAGGTCGTATGCACGCGGCGTGCCAAGCCAGGGGCCGTGCCGGTGTGGGGTGCCGCGGGCGTCACGGGGACATTCGGGGCGGGCGTCGCCGGCCGCGGGTTGACCGCTCCCGGCGCGGCCGGTAGGCTTGCCCCGCGGGTGGAGGCAGGTCGCTACGGGAGTGCAGGCGGATGGCGGACAAGACCCGAATCCTGATTATCGACGACGACGAGGATTATCGCGCCTCCACCCGGGCCCTGCTGGAGGGAGAGGGGTACGAGGTCTTCGAGGCCAGGACCGGACGCGAAGGCGTCGAGGCCGCCCGCGCGACCCGCTACGACCTGATCGTCGTGGACATCATGATGGAGAGCCCCGTCGAGGGGTACTCCGTCGTCCAGGCGCTGCGGGGCGGCGGCGACGGGGGTGAGGAAACCCCGATCGTCATGGTCTCCTCGGTGCGCGACGACCCGGCCAGTCGTTTCCCGATGGCCGAGGAGATGCCCCTCATCACCCCCGATGCCTACATGACCAAGCCATTGGACATCCCCAAGTTCCTCGCTTGCGTCAAACGCATGTTGGGGTCGTAGCCGCGCGGCGGTTCGCGGCGGGTCGCGCGGGGAGTCACGTCCCATGAACCCGTCCCCCTCGGTCAGCCCGCCGATCATCGTCATTGATGACGATCCGACGATGCGCCGGGCGTGCCAGGCGGCGCTCGAGCGGGTGGGCTACACGGTGGAGACCTGCCCCGACGGCGCCAGCGGCTTGCAGCGCGTCGAGCAGGTGCGGCCGGGGGTGGTCATCGTCGACCTGAAGATGCCCGGCATGGGCGGCCTGGAGGTGATTGGCCGGGTCCGGGAGATCGACCCGGAAATTGTCGTCATCGTCATCACCGGGTTCGCGACGGTGGGGACGGCGGTGGAGGCGATGAAGGGCGGCGCGTACGACTTCATCCCCAAGCCGTTCACCGCCGAAGAGCTGCGGGCCATCATGGCCCGCGCGGTCGAGCGCTGGCACCTGACGCGGGAGGCGGCGCGGCTGCGGCGGGAGAAGGAGGCCCAGGCGCGCAAGTTCGTCACGTTCGTCTCGCACCAGCTCCAGTCGCCGCTGGCCGCCGTCGGGCAATACCTGGACGTGCTGCGGCACCAAATGGGCGACGCGGCGACGGCGACGCAGAAGCAGTGGATCGAGCGGTGCCGGGCGAAGATCGGCGAGATGCTGGCGATCATCGGGGATTGGCTGACGCTCTCGAAGGTCGAGGGCGGGCAGTTGGCGACGGAGCGGGTCGCGGTGGCGTGGCCGGAGGTCGTGCGGGACGTGCTGGACGGGCTTCAGACCGCCGCCGCCGAAAAGCGGATCGAGCTGCACAACGAGGTGCCGGCGGACCTGCCGGCGGTGCGGGCCGACCGGGCCGCGCTGCGCATGTTGCTGATGAACCTGGTGTCGAACGCGATCAAGTACACGCCGGCGGGCGGGCAAGTGTTTGTGGCCGGCGACGCGGACGACCGGGCGGTGCGCGTCGCGGTCCGGGACACGGGGATCGGTATCGCGCCGCAGCACCAGCCGCACGTGTTCGAGGAGTTCTACCGCGTCAAGGACGAGACCACCGCCGGCATCAGCGGCACGGGCATGGGGCTGCCGATCTGCAAGAAGATCGCCGAGGAGCTGGGCGGGCAGGTGGCCCTGGCCAGTGCGCCCGGGCAGGGCTCGACGTTTACCGTCACGCTGCCGCGGGCCGCGCCGTAGCGCCGTCGGCTGATGGAGTGCGGATGTACCTGCCGCGTTGGACGTACTCGCTCCGCTGGCGGATCGTGGTCAGCTATTCGCTGATCCTGATCGCGGGCGGGGTGTCCACCGCGCTGATCGGCCTGCACATCGCCGGGACGGCGCTGCTGGAGCAGACCCGCCTTCAGGTCGATCACGACCTGTCCGCCGCCCGCAGCATCTATCAGGCCCACATCGACACCATCCGCCAGTGTGTGGACATCCTGGTGACCAGCCGCCGCGTCATCGAGCTGCTGCGTGATCCGACGACCCCGGCCTACCGCGAGTATCTCGGCAGCCTCCGGACCAGCCGCGGGCTCGACTTCCTCTCCATCGCCGACGCGCGCGGCGACGCGGTGTTCCGCGCGGCGGCGCCGCCGCGCGCCGGCGACCGCGTGGAGCTGGCCGCCGTCGTTCAGGCCCTGCGCGGCCAGCCCGCCGCGGGGACCGAGGCCGTGCCGCTTCGCGTGCTCGGCGCGGAGAACACGGAGTTGCCGGATCGGGCGGCGATCGAGTTGATTCCGGCACCGGGTCAGGCGCCCGGGCGGCTGACGGGCGGTTTGGTACTCGTGGCGGCGGCGCCCGTTCATGACGACCAGGGGCGGACGATCGGGGTGGTTTACGGGGGCCGGCTGCTCAACGCCCCGGAAACCGACGTGCGGGCGACGGGTTCGCACCGCGTCGTGGACCAGATCGAGGAGACGTTGTTTCCCGCACTGACGACGGGCGGCCGGTACGCCGGCTCGGCGACGATCTTCCTCGAAGACGTGCGCGTCAGCACCAACGCCGTCTCCGCCGACGGGCGGCGGGCGGTGGGCACGCGCATCGATCGCCGCGTTTACGACGCGGTCATTCTGCGCGGGGAGACGTGGCGCGACCGCGGCTTCGTGGTCAACGACTACTACATCACCGCCTACGAACCCATCACCAACCTGCACGGCCGACGGGTCGGCATGCTCGGCGTCGGGGCCCTCCAGCGGCCCGTCACCGCCGTCCGCGACCAGATCGCGCTGACGTTCGGCGGCATCGCGGCGGCGTGTCTGGTCCTGATCGTGGTGGTGACGTATGTGTTGACGCGCGGGCTGACGCGGCCGCTGGAGGACATGGTCGCCATCTCCGCGGCCGTTGCGGCCGGTGACCTGAGCCGGCGGGTGCGCGCGGGGGGCCACAGCGAGCTGGACGATCTGGCCCGCTCATTCAACGCGATGTTGGACCGGATTCAGGCGGCCGACGTGGAGCGTTACAGCCTGCTGGAGCAGTATGCCCAGCAGTGGACCGAAGCGCTGGAGGAGAAGGTCCAGGAGCGCACCGAGCAGCTTGCCCGCACGCAGGCCGCCATGGACCGCCACCAGCGGCTGGCGGCCCTGGGACAGCTCGCCGCCGGCGTGGCCCACGAGATCAACAACCCGTTGGGCGGGATTCTGACGTTCGCCACGCTGGTGCAGGAGGCGTTGCCGGCGGACAGCCCGCTCCGCGGCGACGTGGACGAGATCGTGCGGCAGGCCGATCGGTGTCGGCGGATCGTGCAGGAGCTGCTGGAGTTCTCGCGCCGGCGTGAGGTGCGCATGGTCTCGCACGACCTGAACGGCGTGCTCAGTCGGACCCTGGCGCTGCTGGAGAAGCAGGCCAGCTTCCAGAACATCACGGTGGTGCGCGAGCTGGCGCCGGACCTGCCGCCGGCGGTCATCGACGAGTCGCAGATGCAGCAGGTCTTCATGAACCTCGTCATGAACGCGGTCGATGCGATGGGCGAACACGGCACGCTGACGGTCCAGACGGGGCACGATCCGCAGCGCGGGGCCATCTTCGCCCGCGTCCGCGACACGGGCTGCGGCATCCCGGACCACCTGCGCGAAGCGATCTTCGACCCGTTCTTCACGACCAAGGCCCCCGGAAAGGGCACCGGCCTCGGCTTGGCCGTCGTGTGCCGGATCGTTCAGGCCCACGGCGGGGAACTTCAGGTCGAAAGCGAAGTCGGGCGGGGGAGTGCCTTCACGGTCATCCTGCCGCTGACCACGCCGGGGGAGGACGTTGCCGCGGCCGATACGGACCTGCCGGTGTAGCCCGTCTTCAACTGTGGGGCGTGACCGGATTCTGTGGCAGCAGCCAGGAGCCCATCGGGGTGGCAATCAAAGAGTCCAGCGGGCGAGTGAGTGCAGCCCCGGGCGCGAGCCGGGGGATCCGCGCGGTGTTGTTCACCCCGGAGCCCGCGTAGCGGGCGATTGCGAGTTCAGTCGCCCCCAGCGGGGGCTCCCCTGCGGGGATCACGCCGTGGCCCCGGGCTGCCGCCCGGGGCTACACTCAAACGCCCCTACGGGGCTACCCAGGGCCCGGTTGGTGCCTGGGCACGCTCGCTGGTGTCCACGCGCGGACTCGCTGATCGTCGCTTGCCAGAATCCGCGGTCAAACCCCAGCGACGTGCCGCGACCTGCCGGCCACGTCCAAACAGACGTACATGCGCTTGAACAAAAATACCTGCTTAATTAGTTTCGTGCCAACGGAAGTTCTGTTCCCGCCGACGCCACGGCGATCGACCGCAGGGGCGTCATCAACCGAACCCGCCACGCGGGCGCCGGGCGCAGTCGTCGCTGGCTTTCGCGCGACGTTCGGATGGTCGCCATTAGAGCCTTGAATCTATTCCGATAATGAGGTACGTTAGTGGACAGTGTCGCCGGAGCGTTCGAGCCGGCGGCGGCTCAATATGACTCACGCAGCACATCTTCTCTTGGGCTACGGGCAATCGCGGGTCGGCGACTGAGCCGACCGTTGCACACGACGTTGATCGATCCCGACAGCGTCGATCCGTCGCGTGCCATAGAGCGGACGTTCTAGATGGCTTGCTCGAATCGGCGTGTGCACGCCGGTTCGTGTGGGAAAGTTCCGCTGAGCGGCGCGTTGGTCGCGTGCCGCGGCCCAGGCAAGGAGAGCAGTGATGCAACTGAGTCGGCGGGCATTCCTGGCAACTACCGGCGCCGCCGGCACCGGCACGTTGCTGAGTTTTCTGGGGCTCAACTTGCGCCCCCCGCGCGCCTACGCCTCCCAGGGCGCGCCGCGACGCGGGAAGGTGGTCACGACGATCTGTCCCTTCTGCGGCGTCGGGTGCGGGCAGATCGTCGAGGTGGCCGACGGGCGGGTCGTCGGTATTGAGGGTGACCCCGACCACCCGATCAACGAGGGCGCCGTGTGCAGCAAGGGGGCGGCGCTCTACCAGATTCACCACAATGACCGCCGGCTGCGGACGGTGCGGTACCGCAAGCCGGGGGCCAAGGCGTGGGAGGAGCTGCCCTGGGACCGGGCGCTGAAGATGATCGCCGAGCGGTTCAAGAAGACCCGCGACGAGACGTGGGTCGGCCAGGAGGGGGGCCAGACGGTGAACCGCACGGAGGGGATCGCGTGCCTGGGGGGGGCGGCGTTGGACACGGAAGAGTGCTACCTGCTCTCCAAAGCGATGCGAGGTGCCGGCCTGGTGTGGTTGGAACACCAGGCCCGGATATGACATAGCTCGACGGTGGCCAGTTTGGCCGCCACCTTTGGTCGCGGGGCCATGACGAATCACTGGAGCGACATGGCCCACGCCGACGTGGTCATGATCTGCGGCTCCAACGCGGTGGAGAACCACCCGATCGCGTCGCGGTGGATCGAGCGGGCCAAGGCGAACGGCGCGGTCGTCTTGTCGTGCGACCCGCGCTATACGCGGACCACGGCCTTCGCCGACCACTACTGCAAGATGCGGTCGGGGACGGACATCGCGTTCGTGGGCGGGATGATCAACTACGCCTTGCAGAAAGACCGGGTGAACCGCGAGTACGTCCGGCACTACACCAACGCGACGTTCCTGGTGAATCCCGGGTTCGATTTCGACGCCGGCCTGTTTGCCGGGTACGACCCGGCCAAGCGGACCTACGACGCGTCGAAGTGGGCGTACGAGCTGGACGAGCAGGGCGTGCCGGCGCGGGACATGACGCTGGAGCACCCGCGCTGCGTGTTCCAGCTTCTCAAGAAGCACTTCGCGCGCTACGACATGGACACGGTGTGCAGTATCACCGGCGCCCCGCGCGAAGCCTACGAGAAGATCTGCGACGTCTTCACCTCGACCTGGGCCCCCGATCGCGTGGCCACGTGGCTCTACGCGATGGGCACCACCCAGCACACCCACGGCACCCAGAACATCCGCACCTACGCCATCCTCCAGCTTCTGCTAGGCAACATTGGGATGGCCGGCGGCGGGGTGAACGCCCTGCGCGGCGAGTCCAACGTCCAGGGCTCGACGGACATGGGGCTGCTGTTCCACATCCTGCCGGGTTACCTGAAAGTGCCCACGCCGCCGTTGCAGACGCTGGCCGCCTATTTGGAGAAGAACACTCCCAAGAGCAACGATCCCCGCAGCGGCAACTGGTGGCAGAACACCCCGAAGTATGTGGTCAGCCTGCTGAAGGCCTGGTGGGGTGACCACGCCACCAAGGACAACGACTTCGCTTACGGGTACCTGCCCAAGCCCAGCGGCGACCGCTCGTTCATCGCGCTGTTCGAGGCCATCTACGCCGGCACCATCAAGGGCCTGCTGTGCTTCGGGCAGAACCCCGCCGTCGGCGGCCCCAACTCGAATAAGGAACGCGAGGCCCTGGCCCGCCTGGACTGGCTGGTGTGCGTCGACTTGTTCGAGACGGACACGGCGACGTTCTGGAAACGGCCGGGCGTGGACCCGGGCAAGATCCAGACCGAGGTGTTCCTGCTGCCCGCGGCCGGTTCCATGGAGAAGGAAGGCAGCGTGATCAACAGCAGCCGCTGGGCGCAGTGGCGGTATCCGGCGGCCAAGCCGCCCGGCGAGGCCCGCAGTGACGCGTGGGTCATTACGCGCTTGGTCCAGGAGCTGAAGGCCCTGTACGAGGCGGGCGGCACGTTCCCGGAGCCGATCCGGCACCTGACGTGGGATTACAACGTGGACGACCACGGCGAGCCGGACATTCAGTACGTCGCCGCCGAGATCAGCGGCTACTACATGGAGGGCGAGCAGAAGGGGCGTCAGGTCCTCAACTTCACCAAGCTCGCCGATGACGGCAGCACGTGTTCCGGCTGCTGGATCTTCTGCGGTTCCTACGCGGATTACGCCGACGGCAAGGGGCCCGAGCTGGGCGAGGGGCCGCACATTACGGAAGTGCGCGGCCGCAAGACGATCAACCGGCTGGCCAAGCGCTTCAAGGAGGACCCGGCCAAAGTGCCGGAGGGCCGCTGCCGCGGCCTGGAGCCCGACTGGGCGTGGTGCTGGCCGCTGAATCGCCGCATCATCTACAACCGCGCCTCCGTCGATCACCAGGGGCAGCCCTGGTCGCCGCACCGCTGGGTCATTCGGTGGAACCCGGCGCTGGCCGACGGCAAGGGCGCCTGGGAGGGCGATGTCCCCGACGGCGGCTGGCCGCCGCTCAACAACCCCGACGGCACGCCGAACCCGGCCTCCCGCAATCCGTTCCTGATGCGGCCGGAAGGCGTGGCCTGTCTGTTCGCGACGGCGTTGACGGACGGGCCGTTCCCAGAGCATTACGAGCCGCTCGAAAGCCCCGTGGCCAACCTGCTGTCACCGCAGCAGGTCAACCCGGTCATCAGGATTTGGGAACCGGACCTGATCGGGGACCCGCGCGAGTTCCCGATCGTGGCCACGACGTTTCGCGTGTGCGAGCATTGGCAGGCCGGCGCGATGACGCGGAATGCCTCCTGGCTGGTCGAGCTGATGCCGGACGTGTTCGTCGAGCTGTCGGCCGACCTGGCGCAACGCAAGGGCATCCGCACCGGCGACTGGGTGCGCGTCAGCACGAAGCGCGGGACGATGCGGGCGCGGGCGCTGGTCACGCGGCGGTTTGAGCCGTTCTTCGTCGCCGGCAAGCTGGTGGACCAGATCGGCATCCCGTGGCACTGGGGCTACGCCGGCCTCGCCACGGGGGACAGCGCCAACGTCCTGACGCCGCACGTCGGCGACGCGAACACGATGATCCCCGAATACAAGGCCTTCCTCTGCCGGGTGGAGAAAGAGGAGGTGGTGTGATGGCGATGAACGCCCTGCTGATCGACCTGCCGCGGTGCATGGGCTGCCGGGGCTGCCAGGTGGCGTGCAAGCACGAGTACAAGCGGGAGGCCGAGAAGACCGAGTTCTTCGCCGGGCCGGGGTACCAGAACCCCCGCGACCTGAGCAAGGACACCTGGTGCCTGGTGACGTACAACGAGGTGCTGGTGAACGGGCGGTTCGAGTGGGTGTTCGGCAAGCGGCAGTGCATGCACTGCCAGGTCCCGGGCTGCATCTCGGCCTGCCCGGTGCAAGCGTTGGAGAAGTTGCCCACCGGCCCCGTCGTGTACCACAAGGACAAGTGCATCGGCTGTCGCTACTGCATGTTGGCCTGCCCCTTCGTGGTCCCGCGGTTTGAGTTCGACTCGTGGAACCCGTACATCACCAAGTGCACCATGTGCGCGCATCGGCAGGCGCGCGGCGAGATTCCCGCGTGTGCCAAGGCGTGCCCGACCGGGGCGATCACGTTCGGCGAGCGCGACGCGATGGTCCGCGAGGCCCAGCAGCGGATCGCCAACAATCCCAACGGCTACGTCCACAACATCTACGGGCTGCACGAGGCGGGCGGGACGTGCGTGCTGCACATTTCGAGCGTGCCGTTCGAGCAGCTCGGCTACATCACCAAGAAGGTGCCCACCAGCCCGATGGTCGCGCACACCGAGCCGGCGATGAAGGGCATTCCGTTCGTCATGTTCGGCCTGGCCGCCATCCTGGGACTAGGCTACCACCTGCGGACCCGCTTGGAGCGCCAGCCCGTCGACGGCGCCGGCGACCGCCAGTAGGAGCACACCATGGCCATTGAGACCAAAGCCAAGTCCGGGCTCGGCAGCGGCATCCTGGCCCTGCTGGCCGTCGGCGGGATCATCCTGGCCCTGTATCGTTTCGCCACGGGGATCGGTTCGGTCAGCAACCTGAACCAGGGCTACCCGTGGGGTTTCTGGATCGGTTTCGACGTGCTGACCGGCATCGCGCTGGCCGCGGGCGGGTTCGTCGTGGCCGGGTTGATGCACATGTTCGGCGGGGAGAAGTATCACCCGCTGGTGCGGCCGACGATCCTGACCGCGTTCCTGGGGTACTTGCTGTTCATCAGCGCGCTGCTGGTCGACCTGGGGCGGCCGTGGACCATCTGGCACATGATGGTCATGTGGCACCACGAGTCGCCGATGTTCGAGGTCGGCTGGTGCGTGATGCTCTACACCACCATTCTGTTCCTGGAGTTCCTGCCGGTCGTGTTTGAGCGGTTCCGCTGGGAGCGGCTCCAGCGCATCTGGCGCAACGTCTCGCCCTGGATCGCCATCGCGCTGCTGGTGCTGTTCACGATCGCCCTGGTGCAGATTCCGGCGTGGATCATCGCCATCGCGGCGGTGCTGGTGGCGTTCCAGCTCGGCGTGGACCTGGGCTTCATTCACCGCAATCCGCGGATGCCGACGATGCTGATGATGGCGGGGATCATCTTCTCGACGTTGCACCAGAGCTCGCTGGGGACGCTGTTCCTGATCGTCCCGCACAAGCTCAACGCGATCTGGTACTCCCCGCTGTTGCCCGTCCACTTCTTCGTCTCCGCCGTCGCGGCCGGCCTGGCGATGGTCATCGTCGAATCGACCCTCAGCGCCCGGCTGTTCGGCCGGCGGATCGAGCTGCACCTGCTCAAGGACGTCGGCAACCTGCTGGCCTGGGCCATCCTGTTCTACCTGGCCCTGCGCGGGCTGGACCTGGTGTTCCGCGGCGTCGGCATGGAGCTGCTGGACGTGACGCCGCAGTCGATCGCCTTCTGGGCGGAGGTCGTGATCGGGCTGCTGATTCCGCTGGCGATCCTGCTGACGCCCGAGTTCGCCACGTCCGGCCCGTGGCTGTTCTGGTCGAGCATCCTGGTGATCATCGGGCTGCTGCTGAACCGGCTGAACGTGTCAGTGATCGGGATTACGTCGGAGTACGCCAAGACGTACTACCCGCACTGGATGGAGATCGGGATTTCGGCCGGCATCGTCTCGCTGGGCGTGCTGGTTTACATCTACATCTGCCGCAACTTCCCGGTCTACGTGGACGAGTCGTCGTCGACGGCGCACCGTTAGGCGCCGGCCCGCCGCGATTGGAGACCCGCGATGGACAATCGATACCGCTTCGTGACGGTCTTTACGACGTTGCTCAGCGCCCTGCTGATGATCTTCCTGTGCGGGCTGGTCCGCGACACGCGCAAGGAGGTCCGCGAGCTGCGGGCCGTCCTGGCCAGCAAACAGGACCTCGTCAACGTGGCCGCCCCGCGGCTGGCCTTCTTCCACGAGGACAAGTGCACGAGCTGCCACACCGAGCGGCGGTTCGCCGGCCCGCACAACACGCGCGGGCAGATCGAGCAGGCGCTGGCCCACATGAGCGCGCTGCCCGACACGCGCTTCAGCGAGGACGAGCTGGCCCGGATTCACAGCTCGCTCACGCTGCTGCGCTGCACGCAGTGCCACGGCGCCGACAAGCTCCGCGCGCTGGCGATCAAGTCGCCCGAGGAGCGCATGCAGATCATCCGCGAGATGATCGCCAAGCCGGGGTCGAACATCACCCCGGACGAGGCCAAAGCCATCGGCCGCTCGTACGAGCTGCTGGTCGGGTTCTAAGTGGGCACGGGCGATCTGGCGGCACGGGAGGGCGAGGCTCCTGCCGAGCCCGGGCGCGCCGGGACCGCCGAGCTGCGGCTCGCCGGGAGGCTCGCCCTCCCCGCCTGTCCGCCGGGAAACCCGCCCTCCCCTCCCTCTCAGGTCGCCACGGCGACTCGCCGTGGCGAGGAGCGGTTGGGGGAGGGTCGCGTCAGCGCCCGGAGTGGGTCCACGACGAGGACAATGCGATTTCCGCGTTCGCTCGACCGGCTGGCGCCGGAAGCCTGCGGCGTGCCCGAGGGAACCCGATGACGTCTGAATCAACCGCTCCCGACGCCCACATGAATGCGGCGACCGTGCGCGGGCGGCTGGAGGCCCTGATCGGGCAACCGCAGGTCTCCGACGACTACGTCCGCTTCCGCGCCGATCTGCTTACCGCCCAGTGGCAGACCTACGACGCCTTGCCGCCAAGTCCCGCGGTCCCCGACTCCGCGGCACCGCGGCCCGCGAATGGCCCGCGCCTCGGCCCGGCGAGCGTGCGCTTCGATCCGGCGCTGCTCCGGTCGCTGCTGGCTGCGGTCGCCGCCGCGGCGGCCCGGCACGGCTCGGGCAGTCGGGACGCGACGCAACTGGTGGTGGCCGCGGACCGCGATTCGACCTTGCTGGCGCGTGTGGCGGCCGACGCCGCCTTCGGCCTCGATCCGCAGGCGTTGACAGCGCTGGCGGAGGGCCTCGACGTTTCCGACGAGGGGCTCATCTTCTTTGGCCGCATGTTGGCGGCCCCGTTCGTGACCCGCGCCGCGGCGCGCTGGGCGGCTGAGCTTCCGCCGACGGATGTCGCGGACGCACCGGGCGTCTGCCCGGTCTGCGGCTCGCCGCCGGGGCTGGCCGAGCTGCGCCGCGACGACGGGCAGCGCCTTCTGCACTGCTCGTTGTGCGGGTTGTGTTGGCGTTACGCCCGGCTGGCGTGCCCGGACTGCGGCGTCCGCGAGCCGGAGGCGCTCGGGTTCCTGCGGCTCGGCGGCGAAGACCCGCGCTGGGTCGAGACGTGCGCCCGGTGCCGCGGGTACCTCAAGACCGTGGACGCCCGGAAGCTGCCGGCCGGCCCGCCGCTGGCGGCGCTGGTCGAGGACACGGCGACGTTGCACCTGGACCTGCTGGCCGAGCAGGAGGGGTGCGTGCGGCGCCGGCCCTACGCGGCGCTGTGGTAGCGCGGCGCGCGACGGGGAGACGGTGCCGGCCGATCGCCACGCGCCCCCGACCCCTCCTCGCCACGGCGAGTCGCCGTGGCGACCTGAGAGGGAGGGGGACGACGGGGCCGCCTCTAGCGCTTCTTGAGAAACACGAACCGCTGCATGCCCTGCGTCTTGACCCGCAGGCGGACGCCGTCCTTGAGGTCGCGTTCGCGCAGGGCGGCATGGAAGCCGTTGACGCTGTCGACGGGACGGCCGTCGACTTCGAGGACCAGGTCGCCGGCGACCAGGCCGCCGCGCTCGGCCAGCCCGCCCGGCTCGACCTTGGTGACGACCACGCCGCGGTCGCCCTCGACGTGGAGCTGTTGGGCCAGCTCGCGGGAGAGGTCCTGGACGGTGAGGCCGAGGTCCTCGGTCGGCTCGCCGGGGCGGGCGGCGACGCGCTGCGCCGGGAGTTCGCCGACCTTGACGGTGACGGTGACCGGTTTGCGGTCGCGGAACAGCTCGAGTTGGATCTCGCGGCCCGGCGCCGTCGCGGCCACGGTGTTGCGCAGCTTGTTCATGTCCTCGACCTTCTTGCCGTCGAAGCGGACAATGATGTCGCCGGGCTTGACGCCCGCGTCCGCGGCCGGTCCGCCGGCGGTCACGTCGCCGACGAGGGCCCCGTCGGTGCCTTCGTAGCCGAAGGACTGGGCCAGGTCTTCGGTGAGGTTCTGGATCGCGACGCCCAGCCAGCCGCGGACCACCTTGCCCTGCTTGATGATGCTGTCCATGACCTGCCGGGCCATGCTGGTCGGGATCGCGAACCCGATGCCCTGGTAGCTGCCGGTCCGGGTGGCGATGGCGGTGTTGATGCCGATGACCTTGCCGTCCAGGTTGACCAGCGGGCCGCCGCTGTTGCCCGGGTTGATGGCCGCGTCGGTCTGGATGAAGTCCTCGTAGTCGGTGATGCCGACGTTGGCGCGGCCCTTGGCGCTGATGATGCCGGCGGTGACGGTGTGCGACAGGCCGAACGGACTGCCGACCGCCAGCACCCACTCGCCGACCTCGATCGCGTCGGAATCGCCCAGCTCCGCCGGCAACAGCTTGTCGGCGTCGATCTTCAGGACGGCCAGGTCGGTCTGCGCGTCGGTGCCGACGACCTTCGCGTCAAACTGGCGATTGTCCGACAGGGTGACCGTGATGCGGTCCGCGCCGCCCGCGACGTGGTTGTTCGTCAGGATGTACCCGTCGCGGCTGACGATCACGCCCGTGCCGACGCCGCTCTGAAACAGCTCGTTGCCTTCCGGCGTCTGCGGGACGCGGCCGCCGAAGAAACGTTGGAAGAAGTCGTCGCCGAAGAACTCGCGGAAGGGGTCGCCGGGGGCCAACTGGGGCCCGCGCAGGACGGTGGGCCCCTCGACCTTCTTGATGGAACGGATGCTCACGACGGAGGGCTTGGCGGCCTTGACGACCTCCTGAAAAGCCAGCGACAGATCGCGGGCGTGCTGAAGCTGCTCGCGGGCCGCGACCGCTTGCCCGCTTTGCAGGGCGTACGCCGCCCGTCCGACGAGGTCCGGCCAGGCCAGCCCGATCAGCGCGGCCGCCCCCGCGACGAGCAAGGTGTAGACGATCGTTCTCGAAACCTTCACGGCGACCTCCTTTCGCAGGTCAAGAATGGCGCATACACAACCCCGCGCCCCCGAGCGCCCGTCTAACCGAGACGAATGACCTTGTACCATCCGGTCAGATTCTGACAAGTGGGGCATCTGAAGAACCTCTCACGGTGGAATCCGGTTTGAATCATGGCGCGTT
>CAYWYJ010000053.1:10765-23431 GCA_964462635.1 uncultured Planctomycetales bacterium | reverse complement strand
GTAGCGGCCGGGCTCTGCACCGGCCGTGGGAAGCGCGGGACGCTTCGGCTGCCAACCATCACCGGCCGACGAGCCCCAAGCGCCAGCGCGGGGGCCGCGCAGCGCGCGACGACCATCACCGGCTGAGGGGGAGTGCCCGGGGGAGTGCGGGCGTCTCGCCCGCTGACCCGCACCGGCCATTGGCCGGTGCCACACTGCCATTGGCCGGTGCCACACCGGCGCGCGGCAGCCCACCGGCCATTGGCCGGTGCCACACCGGCTGGCGAGGACGTCTTGTTCGTCACACCACGCAACGCATCACTCCGCGAGCCGCCGCGGCGGATCGTCTTGTCCGCCCAGCGTTCCGGCTCGCCGTTGGCATTCTAACAGTCGGCACGTGTCCGTTGCCCGCACCGGCCGGGCTCCGTACCGGCCGGGTTCTGTAGCGGCCGGGCTCTGTACCGGCCGTGGGGAGTGCGGGCGTCCCGCCCGCCGAACCGAGCCGCGACCGTAAGGGAGCGGACCGCAGACGACCCAAGCGGGTTGCTCCACACGCCGGACTCGGAGGTCCGGCGCTACAGGGGAGTGCGGGCGTCCCGCCCGCAGACTCGCACCGGCCGTTGGCCGGTGCCACACCGGCGTGCGGACCTCGCCTCCGACGTAGCGGCTCGCCACAGCGAGTCGCCTGTGGCGACCGGGCTCCGTACCGGCCGGTGAGACCCAGGCGCCGCTGGCAGACGAGCGCACGGGAGAGACGCCGGTCGTCATGGGACGTACCCGAACGCCTGCGGATCCTGCTGCGAAAGGCCCTGCGTCACGAGGTCGCCCTCGCCGACCGCCCGCGCCCAGCCGGCCTGCGCAGGGCCGGTGCCCTGCAACCCACCGGTGTTCCAGACAACCGCCTGCGCCACCGGCGCCGGCAAGGCGTCGCTGAAGATCCACGTGTCGCGGCCGTCCGGCGGCGTACCGGTGGCGCCGGCGTTCAACCACATGTCGTACACCTCGCGCTGGATGCCGCGCGACCGCAACACCGGCACGCGCTCCACGACGCGCCACTGCGGGGTGCCGAGCGCGGCCCCGCTGCCCGCCGGCGGGAGCGTGTACTCCAGCTTCACGTGCAGGAAGTAGTCGAGCGGCACGCCCCAGGCGTCGTGAATGCCGAGCACGTCGAGTACGCCAGTGGCACCCGACGTCGTTCCGCTGCCGCGCGGGTTCACGAACTCGGGGGTGTTGGGGTCGAGCGGCTGCAAGGCCGCCGGGGTGATTTGCGCCAGCGTCCCGGCGGAGTAGACCCGCAGGTACGTGTACAACGCGCGGATGTCATTGTTGTGCTTCTGGAACGCGTTCGGGTTGAGCGAGACCCAGTTGTTCATGCTGCCCTGGCTGCTACCGACGTCGCGCCACAGCCGGTTAGACAGTGTTGCGGGTTGCAGGGGGTCGGCGAGCTCGACCGCCGCGCGGACACTGCTCGGCGGTGCGCTACCAAGTCCACCCGCGAGCTGATACGGCGGATACGGTCCGAACGTCGGTCCCGCCTTACGGTTGTAGATGCCGCCCAGCGGGTCTTCGGTCGCGAACTGGTCGATGGCCAGCTTCACGCCGCGCATCGTCGCCAGCGTCAGGTTGACCTTCTGGCCGCGAAGGACGCGGCTGCCGACCAGACCCAGGACGGCGATGAGGATGCCGATGACGGCGATGACGATGAGGACCTCGATGAGGGTGAAAGCGCGGCGGAGAGGGGCCCAGGGGCCGAGGGGCCGAGGGGCCGAGGGGCGGGGAGCGTCGGCCTCTGGCCGGCATCGCGAGGCCGAGGAGCGGGGAGCGTCGACCTCTGGCCGGCATCGCGAGGCCGAGGGGGCGGCAGCGTGAACCCCCCTCCCTCCCAGGGAGGGGTTGGGGGAGGGTCGAGACCCGCCGCCGCGAAATGCCGAGTGCAAAGGGCAAAGTGCGACCGCGTCTTCGCCCACCAACCGGCGAGACGCCGATGCTCCCCAGGCGCGGGGTTGGAGGAGGGTAGCGTGTGGATGTCGGGAGAAACCCGGGGCATACGACAGACGGCGTTCCTGACCCCCCTGTAGTCCCCCCTGAGAGGGGGGACGGTTGACGACCGCCGAAGCGGCGGCGTCGCGATACCGGCCAGAGGCCGATGCTCCCCACCCCTCGACCCCTTGGACCCGCGGACCCTTCTTCATGCTCACTGCCCCCCGTGCGGGAAGTTGCAGATGTCGTCCGCGGTCCCGTAGCGCCCGTCCGCCCCTGGCGAGACCAGCAAGTACGAATCCGCCCGGTGCGGCTGGAGCCGGGCCTTCACGCCCGGGTCCATGATGTAGCGCTGGAACGTACCCGTGGGTGGCAGGTTGTTGATCGGATCGTACGTTCCACTGGCCCAATTCAGACTGTGCCATTCATCAGATTGGCCGTCGCGGGGCGTGATGGCAGTACTCAAGGCCAGAACAGCCTCATTTCCTGCGGGCTCCACAAGACTGAGACTGTCCGTCGCGTGGTAGATACCACGTTGGCCTTGCGCCGTGTTAGGCGGGCTCAGATCGGCCATCGCACGCCCCGCCGGATCGGCGCGCCAAAACAGCACAGGGAAACCGAATCCATCAAGGTACAGCGGGTACAGGCGACGAACGGAATCCAGGACCAACGAGGTGCGCACTTCGGTCTCGACCGGAACCGCGAAGTTCATCGTCGTCAGCGTGTCTCCGCCGATGTTCCGCGTCACCTGCACGCGGCTGGCATCCACGTAGGGACCCGCACGTGGAAACACCGGCTGGTTTGCCTGGGCGTGGTTCTGCGGGTACAGCGCGTACAAGCCGCTGTTCGTCGGTCCCGCATAAGCCCGCCCCGTCGACATTCCCCACCACTGCCGATCGCCCGTCCTACGGAACCCCGGCGTGCCAAGTAGGTCCGCTCCGGAAAGTGCCCACACGAGCAGCCCGGCGCCGCTCACGGATACCATGCCGCCGCTGGTTTGATACGGCGTGACGACCTGCGGGCCGGAACCCTCGTCATAGTCCGACCGCGACGGCGGGAAGCTCCCCCCGACCTTCTCGTCGGCCTTGAACGTCTCCAGCCCCGTTTCCAGGGCCGCGAGCACGGCCTTGCTGGCGGACTCGCGGGCGACGCGGCGGACAGCCGCGACCGCCGGGATCAGCAGCCCGACCAGGATCGCTATGACCGCCATGACGACCAGCAGCTCGACGAGCGTGAAGGCCCGCCGGCGCCGGCGAGCGTCAGGTTGGGGGCGGTGCGTGTGCATGATTCGTGCTCCTACTGCCAACGACGGCGGGCGAGACGCCCGCACTCCCGACGGCCGGTACGAAGCCCGGTCGCCACAGGCGACTCGCTGTGGCGAGCCGCTGCGCACGGCCGCCACAGCCGGTGTGGCACCGGCCAAACGGCCGGTGCGGGCGCCGCCAGGCCGTCGCCGGCCGCGGACCGGATCGAGCCGGGCCCAGTTCAGCCGCGGCCTCACGGCCGCACCCTTGCTCCGCTCCCTCACGGTCCCGGCTCGGATCGGCGGGCGGGACGCCCGCACTCCCCACGGCCGGCGCCGCGCCGGCCGCGAACGCCGCTCCCTCACGGTCGCGGCTCGGATCAGCCGCGACGGCTCAGAAGTTCGTCACGTCGTCGCCCGTCCCGTAGATCCCGTCCTTGCCGGGCGAGATGAACAGGTAAGTGTCGGCGTTCCGGGGCCAGACTTTGCCGGTCGTGCCGCCCGCCTGTCCGAACAGGGCCCGGTCGTACACGAACCCGGCGAAGGTCTTGTCTTCCGGGCGGGCGTTGGCGGCGGAAACACTCCAGCCGAGCTTGTAGAGCCAATGGTACTGGCCGCCGGCGACCTCGCCGCCACCCAGGTCGAACCCCGGGTTGTTGTTGGTCTCGGACCCGGTGAACTGCCAGTTGTCGCCCTGGTCGTACCGGCCGCGTTTGGCGGCGCTACTGGACCAGTCGGTGAACGGCAACTGCGACTGCGCATTGGCCACGTAGTACAGGACGGGGTATCCGAACGCGTCCACCGGGAAAGCCAGCCGGTTGTTCGGCCACTCGCCCGCGCCCTGCGAGCCCGCCTTCAGCGAATCGGGCAGCTCGCCGACGACGCCGGAGTTCTGAATGTAGTAGTCCGGGGTCTGGATCGCCTTGGGGTCGACCGTGACGTACGGGCCGAAGCGGTGGTACTGCGTGCTCAGCGCGTACCACGCCTTCCAGTCGACCTGGTTGATCTGGCCGTCGTTGTTGACGTCGTAGTACTCGTCCTTGGTGCGCATCACGAAGCCTTGCAGGTCGGCCCCGCACAGCTCCAGGATGAGCCATTGCGCGCCGGACAGCGCCCAGTTGCCGGACTGGAACGGGTTGTTGCCCTGGGAGCGCGGGTAGCGCCCCAGTTCGGCGTGGAACGTGTCGCACCCCTTGGCCAGGACGGCTTGCAGGTTGCGCGTGGCGGTCTTCTTGGCCACCTCGCGGACCTTGTGGACCGCGGGCACGAGCAGGCTGATGAGCAACCCGATGATGGCGATGACCGTCAGCAGCTCAACCAGCGTGAAGCCGCGTCCGCGCGTCCGATGGATGGCCGGCATGGGACCTACCTCTGCTTTCCGACTGGTCGGCGGCCGTTCCGCCGGCCTTACGCTCCGCCGCTGGACATGACCGACTGGATCAGGGTCACCAGCGGGAGGAACAGGGCGACGACGATGAACCCGACGATCAAACCGAGGGCCACGACCATGATCGGCTCGAGCAGGCTCACCAGCGAGGCGACGAGGGTGTCGACCTCGTCGTCGTAGTTGTCCGCCACCTTCATGAGCATCTTGTCGAGTTCGCCGGTTTCCTCGCCGACGTCCACCATGTTGACGACGATGGGGTCCACGGTCTTGGAGGCGCGGAGCGGATTGGCGAAGGAATCGCCCTCGCGGATCGCGTCGTGGACCCGCTGGAGCATCCGGGCGTACACCTCGTTGCCGCTGGTTGCCTTGGTGATCGCGATGGCCTCCAGGATCGGCACGCCCGCCGCCACCAGGGTCCCCAGCGTGCGCGTGAAGCGGGCGACGGACGACTTGCCGACCAGTTGCCCGACGACCGGCACCTTCAGCGCGATCACGTCCAGGACAAACCGCCCCGCCTGCGCCTGCCGAATCAGCTTGAACACGGCGTAGATCACGAGCGGGGACAGCAGGATCACCATCCACCCTGGCGGGCGGCCGGTGGCGAACCACGTGGACAGGCTGATGAGGAACTCGGTCACCCCGGGCAGCTTCGTCCCGAAGTCCTCGAAAATCTCCTTAAACTTGGGAACGACTTGCACCATGATGAACGTCACGATGCCGCCGGCGATCGTGATGACGACCACGGGGTAGATCATGGCGCCGACGATCTTGCGCTTCAACTTCTGGGCCTTCTCGAGGAAGTCGGCCAGGCGTTGGAGAATGACATCCAGCACGCCGCCCGCCTCGCCCGCGGCCACCATGTTGCAGTACAGGCGATCAAAGGCCTTGGGGTGGCGGCTCATGGCCTCCGACAACGTGGCCCCGCCCTCGACGTCCTCCGTGATCTGCTTCAGCACGCTGCGGAGCATGCCGGGTTTCTGCTGCTGCTCGAGAATGCGGATGCTGCGGAGGATCGGCAGGCCGGCGTCCTGAAGCGTCGAAAGCTGACGGGTGAAGGAGCACAACTGCTTGGTGGCGACCCAGCCCATCCCCGTGCCGGCCGCCTTGCGCCGCTTCGGTCCCACGCCCTTCTTGGCCGCCACCTTCTTGCGGTCCACCTTCTCGACTACCTTGGTCGGGAAGTAGCCCAGGGCGCGGACGCGCGAGACGGCCTCCTCTTTGCTCGGGGCTTCAATCTCGTCCTTGATCTCCTGCCCGGAGGAGTTCAGGGCTTCGTACTTGAAGGTGGCCATCCTGGAGCCTCCGCTATCAATCTGGGCCAAAGCGGCCCGTGACCGTTCCCGGCGCCAGCTCGCCGCGGTCAGACCTGTTCGTCTGACCCATTATGCCGGCTCCCAGGTGACCCGCGAAGCCGTGTGCCCGCCGCACCGCGCGGCTATCGGACAGTCGCCGCCGCGTGCCGCCTGCGCACGCGCCCAGTGCCGACGACCGCGTCCCGCTCCTGCTCGCCGCCACGGGGCGGGCCACTAGACACTCTCCTCCCCGAGCGTCTCGCGGACCACCTCCTCGATCGTGGTGATGCCGTCATACAGGGCGAGGAGGCCGGACTCGCGCAGCGACCGCATTCCGCGTTTGCGAGCCTCCTGCCGAAGGATCCCGGTGGAGGCGTTCTTCATGATGAGCTCGCGCAGCTCGTCGTCCAGCACCATGATCTCGAAGATCGCGCGACGACCTTTGTAGCCTGTGTGGTTGCAGTAGTCGCACCCGCGGCCGTAGTACAACGGCCGGCCGGCTACGTCTTCCGGCAGCAGACCGAGCTGCATGAGATCCTGCTCCGTGGGGTGGAACTCCTCCTTGCAGTTCTCGCAGATCTTTCGCACAAGTCTTTGCGCGACAATGGCTTCCAGCGTGGCGGTCAGGAGGAACGGCTCCAGTCCGAGGTCAAGAAGACGGGCGATCGAACTCGGTGCGTCGTTGGTGTGCAGCGTCGAGAACACCAAGTGGCCCGTAAGTGAAGATTGGACTGAGATTTGCGCCGTCTCCAGGTCACGAATCTCTCCCACGAGGATGATGTCCGGATCCTGCCGGAGGAAGCTCCGTAGGCACCGTGCGAATGTGAGTCCGATGTCTGCCTTTATCTGGCACTGGATCATGCCGTCGATGTCGTACTCAACCGGGTCTTCCGCGGTCAGTATCTTCACATCAATCGTATTAAGCTCTTTTAGCGCAGAATATAGCGTAGTGGTCTTGCCCGAGCCCGTGGGGCCGGTCACCACGATGATGCCGTGCGGCTTGCCGATGAGCTGCCGTATGACGTTGAGGTCGTCCTCGCGGAAGCCGAGTTGGGTGAGATCGAGGTTGACCTGCATGCGGTCCAGGACGCGCAGCACGACGCTTTCGCCGAAGATCGTGGGCAGGACGCTGACACGCAGGTCGACGGGGCGGCCTTCGACAAGCAGCTCGATGCGACCGTCCTGGGGGAGGCGGCGCTCGGCGATGTCGAGGTTGGCCATGACCTTGATGCGAGAGGAGATGGCCATGGCGACGTGCTTCGGCGGCGGCACCATTTCGAACAGGACGCCATCGATGCGGTAGCGCATCTTGAACTCGTCCTCGAACGGCTCGAAGTGGACGTCCGAAGCCTTGTCACGGATGGCTTGCAGCAGCACGAGGTTGACGAGCTTCTTGACCGGGCTGCTCTCGGCCATCTCGCGGATTTCGTCGAGGTCGATGCTCTCGCCGCGGCCCTGAAACTTGGCCAGGTCCTCGTCGGTGGACAGCTCGTTGATGAGGTCGTTGATGGTGGTGGCGGCCTCTTCCGGGTAGTACCGGTTGAGCGCCTCGGTCATGTCCGCTTCGGTGGTGATGCGCGCGACGACGTTGAAGCCCATCAGCGTCTTCAGGTCGTCGGTGGCATGGAAGTTGTCGGGGCTGGCCAGGGCCACGCCGAGCGTGTTCGACTCCCGGTCATACTCCGTGGGGATGATGCGGTAGGCGTGGGCCATCTGGGCGGGGATCAAGTCGATGACGCTCTTGTCGATGTCGATGTCGCCGAGTTTGATGGAGGCCATCCCGACCTGGGCGGCGAGGGCCCGGTTGACATCGGCCTCCTCGACGTAGCCCATCTCGATGAGCAGTTGCCCGAGCGGGCCGCGTTTCTTCTTTTGCAGCTCCAGGGCCTCGGAGACCTGGGCCCGGGTCACCTTCCCCATCTTGATCAGAATGCGGCCCAGCGGCCGGCCGCGAAGCTGGGCGATGGGGGGCATCGAATCGACCGCCATGCATCACTCCTGAGAACGACGCGCTGAATTATAGAGGAAGGGGCCGCCCGCGCGAACCGCCGCCGCGGTGCCGATGTCCGAGAGCGAGCACGACCGGGCGGCGGGCGGGGCGGGGCTGCGCGGTCACCTGGGTCCGCACGGCTCCCGGAACCGGGCTACCGCGGTGGCCACCGCTTGAGCAGGCTCTCAAGCCGCTGTCGGGCCAGCGCGTGGCGGGGATTGAGGCGCAGCGCCGCCCGGTATTCGTCGGCGGCCTCGTCCAGTTGTCCGGCGTGCTCCAGGGCCACGCCCAGCCCGTAACGCGTTCGAGCGTCGTCGGGACTCGATTGCCGGGCCGCCCGCAGCACCTCGATCGCCTCCGCGTATTCACCAAGCTCGACGAGGCCCATCCCCAATTGGTAGCAGTACCCCGGCTCCCGGGGCGCCAGCCGCACCGCCGCCCGAAACGCACTGACCGCTTCGGCGAACTCCTTCTGCTCCACGAGGGCGGCGCCCAGATTGGCGTGGTACTGCGCCTCATCGGGCTCTATGGAGATCGCCTCGCGGAACCTGTCGGCAGCCTCGGCGACGCGTCCGGTCTTCAGCAACGCCAGGCCGTAGTTGTTGTGCGTGGCCGCCAGATGGGGCTTGAGGTGCCAGGCGCGCTCGAGATGCACCCGCCCCTCATCCGGGCGACCCGTCGCGGTCAGCAACGCCCCCAGGGCCGAGAGCGCCGGGACCGACTCGGGATCGAGGGCAATCGCTTGCTCGTAGTTCTCCACCGCGGTGCGGCGGTCGCCGTGGATCAGGTGATAATGCCCAAGTCCGAGGTACATGTCCGCGCCCCGGTC
Organism: uncultured Planctomycetales bacterium; assembly: GCA_964462635.1. Classification (GTDB taxonomy): domain Bacteria; phylum Planctomycetota; class Phycisphaerae; order UBA1845; family Fen-1342; genus JBFMAI01. Next base: position 14,731 of record CAYWYJ010000053.1, on the reverse strand, counting down.
GTTCGCTTCACTTTCCAGGGCGAACGGCCCGGGCAAGGTCGCCAGCAGCACGACCGACGCGCATCCGACGGCGGCGAGCGACAGCGATCGCCAGTCTCGTGACTTCATCCAGCGCACGAGGGCGGCACCGCCGACTGCCGCCAGGATGGCCAGGAGCGGCACGAGCGGCAGGCGGTAGCGCGCCGTGACGAAGACCAGCACGATGCCGAGCGAGTAGAGCACCAGGAACAGCGCCATCGGGACCGGAACCCGCCGCCAGCTCACCGCCAGCCCGACCAGCGCCAGCGGCAGCAGCACCCCGAAGGGAAAACCGAAGCCCCGCACTTTCCAGGTCAGGAGCGTTTGCACGAAGGACCACTGCCGGACGACGTACACGTTCACACTGCGGGGGATTTCGCGCGCGGTGAGCAGTTGCAACGACTTCCCCAGCAGCCGGCGGACCAGGCCGACCGGGTCATCCGCGGCGTACGCGAACGTCTGCCGGTAGAAGTACCGGTTCCTTTCGTGCGCGTCCGTGATGCCCTCGCGTAGCGGCTGCCGAACCAGGTGGTCCCATTCGAAGTCCACGGTGGTGGCGGCCTTGTCGGGCTCGGGGTGGTTGCCGAGGTAAAGGTTGATGCCGCCGGAGTAGGGCAGGAAGCCGAAGTGCCCGGACAGGCGGGCGTTGAGGGCCGCGACGGGGAGCGTCACCAGGGCGAACCCGGCGAGCAGGGCGGCGCAGCGGGCCAGGCGCCGTCGCCAACCGGTCGGTGCCGTCAGCAACGGCCGCGCGAGCCACGCGCAGCCGGCCAGGAAGTACGGCAGGAACTCCGGCCGCGTCAGAGTGCTGGCCCCGCCGACAACGCCGAGCACGAGACAAATCCACCCGTTCTGTCGGGCGCGGGCTGCCAGAAACAGCAGGACCAGCACCGGCGACCAGAACGTGGCCCAGCCGGCGGTCAGCAGCTCGGCGTCGTAGAAGATCAGCGGGCCGTAGAACGCCGTAATCAACCCCGCCACGATCCCGGTCGTACGGCCGAAGAGCCGCTGCCCCAGCACGCAGGTCAGAGCACAGGTCGCCGCCCCCAGCACGGATTGCACCACCTTGGCGCCGATCACCGCGCCGCCGGTGACCGCATAGACGCACGACAAGAAGAACGGGTAGAAGAAGGGCTGCCAGAAGAACTGGGAGGGCATCCCGGCGCCGCTGACCCATTGTCGGGCGGCCGCGTCATAGTCGCGTGCGTCGCTGACCGGGGTTGAGAACGCGGGGTAATCCGAACTCTCCACCAGGTAGACCACGCGGACCGCCAGGGCCAGGCAGAAGATCCCCGCCGCGGTCCAAGTGCCGCCGCGCGCACCTCGGCCGCCCCAAACCGCGGCCCTGTCAGGCTGCCGCTCGTTGGCCGCGGCCCCGCCGGCCGCCGCCTCCAGTCGGCGCTTTGCTGCCACGCGCTTCACGGACAGAGGCTACCACGCGCCCACCACGATCACAAATTGCCGGGCCGACGTGCCCCGGCGGGCCGCGCTCGAATCGCGGGTTGGCCGACCACACGGGCTCGTGGTAGATTACCGGTTCGCCCCCGGCCCCGTCCGCGGTGTGGACGGTGTGCCCGCGGGGCCGGTCTCCTGAACTCCGGGTGTCCCATGTACGACTTTCTCCGCAAGCTCGGTCTCGACGGCAACAACCTCGGCGGCTTTCACGGGCGGTGGATCGGCACCTCATGGTGAGCACGACGGAGCGGTTGGCGAGCCAGGGCTGCGTCGTAACCAGGGTCGGGAGCGGGCGTAATCTACTGTCGGACAATGCTTTAGGGCGGCGCACCCCCTGAGAGGCGTTCAGTGACAATGGATTTGACGATCGTGTGTAAGTGTGCTACACTTCATGTGTAGTTGGGCTACACTCTGCCGCGATTCGCGGTGGGCTTGATAGCGTAGCCGCTTGTATTGTAAATAAGCCCCGGTGTTGCTTGCGATGCCGGGTTAAGATAGCCTGCGTGTGCAACACGGAGGCTATTTTTTATGTCCCGGACGTGCGTGTTCCTGGACGGGGGTTACTTCCAGAAAGTCCTGGAAAAGGACTTCGACCGACCGCGCGTCGACTTCGGTTTGCTCGGGCCCGAACTGGCCCGCGGGTTTGAACCCCTGCTGCGAACGTACTACTACAACTGCCCACCCTACCAGAGCGCCAACCCCACGCCGCGCGAACGCGAGTTGGTACGCAATGCCGACCGTTTCTACTATTCACTGCGCCGGCTTCGGAACTTCGAGGTGCGGTTGGGGCGCCTGGAGTTCCGCGGAGTTTCGCGCGAGACGGGCCAGCCGATCTTCGAGCAGAAGCGCGTCGATGTTCAGCTCGCCATTGACCTCTTGATGCTCTCATACTCCAAGCAGATCGCTACGGCCGTCATAGTGGCGGGAGACAGCGACTTCATTCCGGCCTTCCAGGCGGCCAAAGACCAGGGCGTGCGCATCGTGCTCTACCAGGGGCACGTCAACCCGGCGCATCGTGATCTGGCGGCGGCCGCCGACGAGCGTTTCGTCTTCGACCAGTCTTTCATCGATCGCGTTCGGCGCGGTTGACAGTATCACGGCGTGCCCGCAGGTAACGCGGCGCTTCCCACAGGTGCAGCTATGTACGACTTCCTCCGCAAGCTCGGTCTCGACGGCAACAACCTCGGCGGCTTTCACGGGCGGTGGATCGGCTCCGGTCCCAAGCTGGACGTCATCACCCCTATCGACGGCAGCAAGATCGGCTCCGTCACCCAGGTGACCGAGGCCGAATACGACCAGATCGTCGCCCGGGCCCATGAGGCCTTCCTGAAATGGCGCGAGGTACCCGCCCCCCGTCGCGGCGAGCTCATGCGGCAGCTCGGCAACCGCCTGCGCGAGGTCAAGTCGGAGCTTGGGCAGCTCGTCACGTTGGAGATGGGCAAGATTCGGCCGGAGGGCGAGGGCGAAGTGCAGGAGATGATCGACATCTGCGACTTCGCTTGCGGCCTGTCACGCCAGCTCTATGGCCTGACCATGCACTCCGAGCGGCCCCGCCACCGCATGTACGAGCAATGGCACCCGCTGGGCGTCGTCGGCGTCATCAGCGCGTTCAACTTCCCCGTGGCCGTCTGGTCCTGGAACGCCGCCATCGCGGCCGTCTGCGGCGACAGCGTCCTGTGGAAGCCCGCCAGCAAGACGCCGCTGACCGCGATCGCCTGTACCAAGCTCGCGGCGGAAGTCGTCGAGGCCAACGGTTACGACCCGGCAATCTTCAGCCTGGTGATCGGCAAGGGGAGCACGGTCGGCGAGAAGCTGCTGCACGACAAGCGTATTCCGCTGGTGTCAGCCACCGGCTCGTGCCAGATGGGCTACCGCGTCGGCGAGGTCGTCGGCAAGCGGCTGGGGCGGACGATCCTCGAGCTCGGCGGCAACAACGCGATCATCGTGACGCCGTCGGCGAACATGGACCTGGTGGTGCGGGCGATCCTGTTCGGCGCGGTCGGCACCGCCGGCCAGCGCTGCACGTCCACGCGGCGGATCATCGTCCACGCGTCGATCAAGGACGAGCTGGTCGGCCGGCTGGTCAAGGCGTACGAGTCGGTGCCGATCGGCGACCCGCTGAAGGAGGGCACGCTGATGGGGCCGCTGGTCACGCACGACGCGGTCAACGACATGCAGAACGCCATCGGGCGGCTGAAGCAGGAGGGCGGCAAGGTCCTCTACGGCGGCGAGAAGCTGTCCGGCCCGAACTACCCCGGCGGACACTACGTCAAGCCGTGCATCGCCGAGGCGCAGAACGAGTTCAGGATCGTGCAGGAGGAGACGTTCGCGCCGATCCTGTACATCATCGCGTACGGTAACCCGGCTGGCGCCGCCGTCCCGGCGCGCGGGGGGAGTGCGGGCGTCTCGCTCGGCGTGGGGAGTGCGGGCGTCTCGCCCGGCGTGGGGAGTGCGGGCGTCTCGCCCGGCGTGGGGAGTGCGGGCGTCTCGCCC
>CAYWYJ010000053.1:0-10665 GCA_964462635.1 uncultured Planctomycetales bacterium | reverse complement strand
CGGCGTGGGGAGTGCGGGCGTCTCGCCCGGCGTGGGGAGTGCGGGCGTCTCGCCCGCCGATCCGAGCCGCGCCCGTAAGGAAGCGGTCAACGAGATCGGCCAGGCCATCGCGTTGCACAACGACGTCCCGCAGGGTCTGTCGAGTGCGATCTTCACGCAGAATCTGCTGGAGGCCGAGACGTTCCTGGCGGCGATCGGCAGCGACTGCGGCATCGCCAACGTCAACATCGGCACCAGCGGGGCCGAGATCGGCGGGGCGTTCGGCGGCGAGAAGGAAACCGGCGGCGGCCGCGAGTCCGGCTCCGATTCCTGGAAAGCCTACATGCGCCGCCAGACGAACACGATCAACTGGTCCACCGACCTGCCGCTGGCGCAGGGGATCAAGTTTGGGGATTGAGGCCCCGGGGGACGCGTCGCCAGCGGAGGGTCCGCTTGACTCGCGGTGCCGCGTTTGCTGTACTGGGAGACGCGGGCGATGCGTCGCACTGGAAATGCCGCCTGCGCCTTCCGCGTCTCGTCAATCGCGAGCCCCCATGCCGCCGGGTGACGATACCATTTTGGCGCTGCGCGAGGCCTTGCGGGTCTCGCCCGACAATCTGCCATTGCGGCGGCACCTGGCCGAACTGCTAGTGAGCTACGGCCGGTTCGCCGAGGCCGAGGTCGAGTTTCGGACGGCGCTGTTGCGGCATTCTGATGACGACCGGCTCAAACTGGGTCTGGCGAGCGCCTATTTCCAACAGAACAAGATCAGCCATGCGCTGGTCGTGATCGAAGAACTGCTCAAGCGGCCCGATACACCGCCGGCGGCGTACCTGTTGCACGCGCGGGTTCTGCTGCGGGAAGGTGACGTGGAGCGCGCGGTGCGGCAATATCACGCGGCGCGCGACGCGGACCCGTCGCTCGCTGATTCTGCCCTGGAGGAACGCCTCGGCATCGATGCGGATGACGACGAGGATGTCTCGGAGGGCCGGGTGCGGGCGCCGGCGAATGCGGGGCCGACGGAGCGACTGCCCGACCTGGAGCGGCCCAAGATCAACTTCGCGGACGTGGGCGGGATGGACACCGTGAAGGACGAGATCCGGATGAAGATCATCCTGCCGCTCCAGCGCCCGGAGCTGTACGCCGCGTACGGCAAGAAAGTCGGCGGCGGCATCCTGCTCTACGGTCCGCCGGGCTGCGGTAAGACACACCTGGCGCGGGCCACGGCGGGCGAGGTGCGGGCTGTCTTCCTGTCAATCGGCATCCACGAAGTGCTCGAGATGTGGATCGGGCAGAGCGAGCGGAACCTGCACGATGTCTTCGAGAACGCCCGCGCCCACCAACCTTGCGTGCTGTTCTTTGATGAAGTGGACGCGCTCGGGGCGAGCCGCTCCGACATGCGGCAAAGCGCCGGACGTCAGCTCATTAACCAGTTCCTCGCCGAACTCGACGGGGACAAGGCTTCGAACGAGGGCGTGCTCATCATCGGGGCCACGAACGCTCCGTGGCACCTTGATCCCGCCTTCCGACGTCCGGGGCGGTTCGACCGGATTATCTTCGTCCCACCGCCGGACGAGCCCGCGCGGGCTGCCATCTTGCGCATTCTGCTGAAGGGCAAGCCGGCGGCGGACGTGGACGTTGAGTATGTGGCCAGGAAGACGGCCGAGTTCTCCGGTGCCGACCTAAAGGGCGTCGTGGACGTGGCGGTGGAGGCCAAGCTGCGCACAGCGCTAGCCACGGGCCAGCCCGAGCCGCTGCGAACGAAGGAGTTGCTCGCGGCCGCCCACAGCGCGCTGCCAACCACCCGTGAGTGGTTCGCCACGGCCCGGAACTATGCAGTATACGCGAACCAGGGCGGACTCTACGACGACGTACTGAAGTACCTGCGGTTGTAGCACGACGGGTGCATGCCGGCACGCCGAACGGGAGGCAGCAGCATGTCGGGATCGGCGGATGTGGTGCGCGGCAGACTGCTCCTGATGCAGTCGCGCTGGAAAGAGGCGGAGGAGCACCTGCGGCGTGGTCTGGCAGCGGACCCCGATGATGCGGAGGCGCACGCGCTGCTGGCGTTGTCGCTCAGTGAGCTGAAGCGGCCGGCGGACGCCCTGCGGGAGGCCCGGCTGGCGATCAAGCTTGCGCCGGACGTGCCCTACGGTCATTACGTGCATGCCACCGTGCTGGCGCAGCAGGACCGGGAAGCCGACGCGGAAGCGGCGATCCGAGAGGCCGTTCGGCTGGACCCGGACGAGGCCGACTATCACGCGATGCTCGCGGCTATTCTGCACGATCGCCAGCGGTGGTTGCAGAGTCTGGAAGCCGCTGAGACGGCCCTGCGGATCGATCCGGAGCACGGGCTGGCGCTGAACGTGAGGGCGATGGCGCTCGTGAAATTCGGGCGTCGGGTCGACGCGGCCGAGACGCTGGCCAGCGCTTTGGCCCGCGCTCCGGGTGACGACCTCACCCACGCCAGCCGCGGTTGGGCGCTGCTGCACACGGGAAAGACCAAGGAGGCGCTGGAGGCGTTCCGCGAGGCGCTGCGGCTGAATCCACAAAGCGAGTATGCCCGCGACGGGATTATCCAGGCGCTCCGGGCGCGGAACGTCGTGTACCGCGTCATGCTGCTGTACTTCCTGTGGATGGCGCGCCTGTCCACCCGGGCGCAATGGGGACTTCTGATCGGTGCCTACGTCGGCTTTCGTCTCCTGCGCGCCGTGGCCCAGGCGAGTCCAACGCTGGATCCGTACCTTCGTCCCGTGGCCATACTCTATCTGGTGTTTGTGTTCCTGTCGTGGACGGCCGGTCCGTTGTTCGACTTGTTGCTGCGGCTCAGCCGTTTCGGTCGCCTCGCCCTCACGCCCGAACGGGTCCGGGCGTCAAACTGGGTCGGCGGACTCTTGCTTAGCGTACTGCTGTTACTTGCGGGTTACGCACTGAGCAGTTTCCGTTGGCACCTTCTCGCCCTTCCGGCGGGGGTCAACGCACTGCTGATCATCCCGGTGAGTGCGGTGTTCGGCGCACGCGAACGTCACCGACGCGTACTCGCGCCCTGCGCGGTGGGGTTGGCGTTGGTGGCATACTCCGCGCTCGGTTTGCTCACGGTTTTCGGGACCACTCAGGTGGTCTTCATTCTGGGAGGCGCCTTCCTGGTTGGCACGGCACTGTTCCCCTGGGTGGCCAACGCGTTGGCGCTCCGCGAATGAGCCCCGCCAGACAAGCACGGTCAGCTGGCCCCGCCGCAGACGCGGGGGATCAAGTGTGGGGATTGACGCGCCGCGCCTCGCGTGTGCGCGGCGGTCCCCCACACCCGCCCGTTCGACGCGGCACGCCTGCGGACCGACCGTCACGCGCCGAGGAACCCGGCGCTGAATGGGCATGCGCGATTGTGCGACGCGGGGGAGTGTGGCTCGTGCCGCGCCGCGGCTCGCCGGGCCGGCAGGGTAGCCAAAGGAGACAGGCTCGCCCTCCCGTCCAGCGTCCGATGACCCGGGGTACCCGTACGGACCGGGGTGGCTCGGACTGCGCGCAACGACGGCGCTAGCGGCGGACCACGACGGCGTCGCCCGCGTAGCCGGTCAGGAACAGGAACTGGTTCTGCGTGACCACCGGAATGAACATCTTCTGCGCCCGCTCGACCAGGGCGCGGTACTTGCTCCGCTCCAGCTCTTTCTGGACCGCCTGATCGCGGACCACGGCGCTGACGCGCTGGTCGGCGGCGATCTCCGGTCCCGTCGGCGGCAGGCCGATCACCACGAAGTCCACCGATTCGTCCAGCTCCTCGACCACCTGCCCGCCCCACTGCCGAATCAGCGCCGCGATCTCTTCCAGCCCGTTGAAATCGGTGTTGCCGTCGTAGTCGAGGTCAAAGTCGCCGCGGACGACGAACTTCGGCTTGCGGCCGCGGTCGTAGGCGATATTGACGATGACGTCGCCCTCGATGATCGGCTGGCCGGCGACGCGTCGGGTGACGCGGCACTCCGCGGTCTGCTCCATCACGGTGACGACCTCGAGCGAGGCCTTGCCCCGCAGGCCGCCGCCGCTCTCGCGCGCCGGCGAGTACACCTCGAAGCCCATGCCCGGCTTGATCCGGTCCGCCGCCCCGAGCGTGATGTACGCAAGGTCGCTGCCGGGGATGGCGCGGGCAATGCGCCCGTCGGCGCTGGTCAGCACGGCCGTCGGGTCGAACGCTCCGGGCTTGAGGGCCTGGACCTGCTTCTGCAACTCGGAGATCAGGGCCTCGCGCCGCCCGAGCTCGATGTCCTTCTCCCGGACGATGGTGTTCCCCTCCCGCCGCATGGATTGAAGCTGGGCCTCGGTGGCGTCCAGGGTGGCCTGAAGCTGCTGGAGCTGGGAGTCCTTCTTCGCGACGGCGGAGATCTTCTCCTCCTGGGCCAGCCGCACCTGCTCGCTCAGCCGCGCGACCTGGGCCTCGAACTCATCGCGGGTGGCCTTGAGCTGCTGGGTGAGGGCGGCGTTCTGGTTCCGCAGCTCCTGCACCTGCGCCCCGAGCTCCCGCCCGGCCGCCTGTTCCCGCCCGTACCGTTCGCTCATCGTCATCAAGGCGGTCAGCAGCGCGTCCCCCGTGCTGATCGTCCCGGGCTTCGTCCGCACGATGTCCCCGAGGACGCGCTGGGCCTTGGCCTGCACCGCCGCCCCGACGTCGTCGGGAGCGCCGGTCACCAGCCCCGCGAGCTTGCGCAAGTCGTCGTTCATCACGCCGAAGACGTTCGACTTGCGGCTGCGGGCTTCGTCCGCGTAGTACGAGGGCGGGGTGCCGTAGAGCTGAATCCGCTGTTCGGCCCCCTGCGCCCGGTTCTCGGCGGCCTTGTTCTTGGTGAGCTGAAAAACGAACAAGCCGAGCGAGATGACGCTGATGCCCGCGAAGGCGATCAGGCCGTACAACATTCCGGAAGACCCCCCATGCAGACTAACGGGACGACCGGCCATCACTGACTCCTGCAACCCTGCCCGGTCACGCTGGACGTACCTCGCGGCCGCGGCGACCCTCCGCCGGTCGCCCGACCCCCGCGGCCGATTGCGGGAGTATCCGACAAGGCCCGGCGTTTGTCAAAACCCAAAACGGCCGGCGGCCCGCCCGTTGCACAGCGCCGCGCGCGGACCTAGACTGCCCCGCCAAGCGGTCACCGCGTGCGGGATGCCCCGCCCCGCCCGGACATGTCGCGGACGGGCGCCGCCCAGTGTTCCGCGGCAACTCGGCACGCCAAGCCGCGGTGCCGGCGGCGCGGCTGCATGGGGTTCCCGAGGGCCCCGATGAGACGAAGACTCGACGCTGCGATGCGGGTAGACCTCGGCGTCCTGCTGGCCCTCGCGGTGATGGGCACCCTGATCGGGGTGGCGGTCGTCCACCTGCCGTCCGTGGTCGGGGCCTACCTCGACGACGGCATCTACCTCGTCACGGGCCGGGCCCTGGCCACGGGGCACGGGTACCGGCACCTGGAGTTGCCGGGCGAGCCGCTCCAGACCAAGTACCCCCCGCTTTACCCGGTGTTGCTGTCCGTTGTGTGGCGCGTGTTTCCGGACTTCCCGGCCAACGTGCCCGCCTTCCAGATACTCAACGTCGCCCTGTGGGCCCTCGGCTCGTGGCTGGCGTACCGCCTGATGCGGCGGGCCTGGGGGATCCCGTGGTGGCTGGCGACCGCCGGCAGCGTCCTGGCCTTCGGCAACGCGATGACCCTGACGGTCCTGCGCACCCCCTTTTCCGAGCCGCTGTACCTGGTGGTCTCGATGGGGGCGCTGCTGGGCGCCGTCGGTCCCGCGACGGACGCGACCACGCCGCCGCGCCGCGGGCTCACCCGAGGCGTCCTCGGCGGGCTGCTGGCGGCGGCTTCTTACCTCACGCGGTCGGCCGGCTTGGCCGCGATTCCCGCCCTGCTCGTGGATGCATTGGTCCGGCGGCGTTGGAAGACACTGGTGGCGACGGCCATAATCGCCGCGGCGGGCGCGGGGGGTTGGCAGGTGTGGCGGAGGGCGGCCGCGGTGACGAACGCGCGCAGCGCCCCGGTTGAGGCCCTGCGCTACGACCTGGACTACAGCGCGTGGCTGCCGGCGGATGTGCGGACGCTGGCCCGCGTGGTCGGCCACAACGTAGTGGCCCTCGGCCTATCGGTGTTCGAGGAAGTCGTGCAACCGCCGGCGGGCGTGGTTGACCGTCTGCTGCGCAGCGGGCCGCGGGCCGCACTGCCCGTGTACGTCGGCATGGGGGGCGTCGCCGCACTGTTGTTAGTGGGGCTGGCGATTACGTTCCGCCGATCGGCCCCGGCCGCACACCTGTACCTGCTCGGCTACGCGGGCCTGGTTCTGGTGTGGCCCTATCCCCCCACGCGGCTGCTGACGCCGATCCTGCCGCTGGGACTCACCCTCGTCCTGGCCGGGTTGGCGGAGGTGATCCGGCGGGCAGCCGTGCTCCTCGCGGGGCCAGAGCAGGCCGGCGCGGCGCCCGCGCCGAACGTCTCGTCCGCGTTGCCTCCGGAGTGGCGGCCGGGAGCCACTGGTGTTGGGGCAGCTTTCCGCATCGTGGCGGTATGTGTGTTGTTGCTAGCGTACGCGCGGGGCCAGCCGCTGCTCCGCCCGGACGAAACGCAGCTTCTGGAGCGTCACGGGCTCGCCGAGGCCGAGCAGCAACGCGCGGCCCTGGCGACCCTCCTGCGCGAGGCGACCCCCGCTGACGCGATCGTGAGCGCCCGCTACGGCGGTTACCTGTACCTGTGTACGGGACGGAAGACCGTGCCGGTGGTGCCCGGCGACAACCCGATCCCGATGACCTACCCGGCCGACCGGCCGTGGTGGGGCTGCGGTCGCGTGATTACGCCGCAGATGCTCGACGCGGACCGCCGTTTCGCCGAGGAACGGCTGTGGGAACACCTGAACGCGACGGGGGCGACCCACGTGGTCCCGGTCGAGAACCGCGAGACGTACTACTGGCAGGCTTTTCAGCGGCTGCGGCTGCGAAATCCGGGCGCTCTGCGACAGATCGGCGGCACGGGGCCGTACGAGCTGTACGCGATCGACGGTCCCCTTCGGCCGGCCCTGTGACGTGCATCGGCGAACCGGGGGTGGCCCCTACGCGATGCCGAGCGGCTATACTCCGGTATCGTCCGGCGCCCGCGCGGCGGCCGGGGGAACGCTAGAAAGACTGAACATGCGACTGCTTATCATCGGTGACATCGTGGGGCGGCCCGGCAAGCATGCCTGCTCGCAGATCGTGCCGCGTCTGGTCGGGGAACGCGAGATCGACTGCGTGATCGCCAACGCCGAGAACGCCGCCGCCGGCAGCGGCCTGACGCCCGCGATGTTCAGCAAGCTCCGGCACTACGGCATCGACGTGTGTACGATGGGGGACCACGTATACCGGCGGCGGGAGGTGTTGCCGCTGTTGACGTCCTCGGACCGCATCGTCCGCCCGGCGAACCTGCCGCCGGAGGCCACGGGCGGCGAGTTGTCGGTGGTCGCCGCCCGGAACGGGGGGCGTGTGGCGGTGTTCACGTTGCTGGGGCGGACGTTCATGAACGTGCGGGCGGACTGCCCGTTTCACGCCGCCGACCGGCTGCTGGCCAAGCTGGATTCCGACGTCAAGACGATCGTGGTGGACATGCACGCCGAGACGACCAGCGAGAAGGTGGCGATGGGCTGGTACCTCGACGGGCGGGTGAGCGTCGTGGTCGGCACGCACACGCACGTGCAGACGGCCGACGAGCGCGTGCTGCCGCGCGGCACGGCGTACATCACCGACATCGGCATGACCGGACCGTACGATTCCGTGCTCGGCCGCGACAAGGACGCGGTGGTGAAGTCGCTCGTCACCGGCGTGCCGCACCCGTACACCGTCGCTTCGGACGACACGCGGCTATGCGGGGTGATCGTCGAGGTCGATGACCAGACGGGGCAAGCCCGGTGGATCGAACGCGTCAACGTCCCCGATCCGCAGCCGCTGCCCGCGGGTGACGCGGAAGACTAGCCGCGAGGCAACCGTTCCCCTCCCTTCCAGGGAGGGCGAGCCTCCCGGCGAGCCGCGGCCCGGCAGTTCCGGCGCGGCGGGGTCACCCTCCCGCGCCGCATGTTCGCGCACGGTTACTCAGCCGCGAGGCGGCAGCACCCTCCCTTCCAGGGACAGGTCGGGGAAGGGTGACGATCGTCGCACACCAAAGGGTCCAGTCTGGATTCGGACCGCAACCCGCCGCGCCGTCACTCCGCGCGGCGCACCCGGTGAATCTGAAGCAGGTCGCGGACGTTGTCGCGGAGGCCCGTGAAGCGCGGGTTCAGCAGGTAGTTGCCCCGCCGATGAAAGATGGGAATGATTGGCAGCTCCTCTTCGCACAGTATCCGTTCGGCGGCGGCCAGCAGCGCGTAGCGCCGGGCGGCGTCGGCCTCGCGGGCGGCGTCGGCGACCAGCCGGTCGTACTCGGCGTTGGTCCAGCCCGTGCGGTTGTGGCCGCTGACGCTGACGAAGAGCCCCAGAAACGCGTCCGGGTCGAGGTAGTCGCCGAACCAATCGCTACGGGCCACGTCGTAATCGAGGTCCCGGATGCGGCTGCTGAGGACTTTCGGCTCCTGTGGGCGCAGCTCGACCCGCAGCCCCAGCGTGGACTCCCACATCGCCTGCACCGCCTCCGCCAGCGCCCGCTGCTCCGGGTCGGGCGGGAACGTGATCTCGATCGGTCGGGATTCGATCCGCGGGCCAAAGCCGCTGCGGCGCAGGTACTCGCGGGCCAGCTCCGCGCGCTGCGCGGGCGAGAGTGCGGCCCCCAAGCCGCTCGGCGGCTCATAGCGGACGACCGTGCCGCCCGGTCCCGACCGCGTCATCCGGGCCAACGCCGGGCGCGGCACGAGCGTCCAGGCCGGCGGCTCCCCCAACCGCAGCACATGTTCGCACAAGGCCGCGCGATCAATCGCCAGCGACAACGCCTTGCGCAAGTCGGGGTTGTCCAAGGGCGGCCGGCGGCAGTTGACGCGGTAGAAGAACGTCGCCAAGCGGTCGCCCGTGAAGAAGTCGCGCCGCCGCCCCGCCGCCTGCTCGGCCTGCAACACCTCGGCGACGGGCGCCTCCAGCCAACGCACGAGGTCGGCCCGGCCCGTCTGGTAGGCGATCAACGCCGCGCCGGGGTCCGTCGTGATCCACGCTTCAATGGTGCTCACGCCGATGGTCGCGGCGTCCCAGTAGTGGGGGTTGCGTTCGAGCCCGATCGAGCGCTTGAACTCCCAGCGCGTGAGCCGAAACGGTCCGTTGCCGACGAGGTGGGCCGGGCGCGTCCACAGGTGCTGCGTGGACCGCAGCACGCGGCCGTCGCGGTAGGCCCAGCGTTCGAGCGTGGGGCGGTGGACCGGGGCGAGCGTGATGAACGAGGTCAATTCCAGGAAGTACGGACACGGGCCGGCCAGCTCGACGCGCAGCGTCCGCTCGTCGTCGGCCGATACGGCCACCGTCCCGGCCGGCACGTCGTCCGTGTCGTCCGCATTCAGCCGCGAGTTGTAGTACTCGCGGGCCCCGCGCACCGCGAACAGCAGGTTGGCGTACGGCGCCTCGCTCCGCGGGTCCAGGACCCGCAGCCAGGCGAAGCGGAAATCCTCCGCCGTCACCGGCTCGCCCGTGGACCAGCGCGCCGTCGGCCGCAGATGGAACACGTACACGCGCTCGTCCGCGCTCACGTCCCACCGTTCGGCGACCGCGGGTTCCGGCCCAAACGTCTCGGCATTGAGCCGCGTAAGCCCTTCAAACAGCGTGGCGGCGAGCTGAATCTCCGGCAGCCAACTGACGCGGTGCGGATCGAGCGTGCGCGGCTCGCCGCTGGTCAGGACGAAGTCGGCCCGCGGCGCGCGCTGGGCGAACCCGAGCCACGCAAGCAAGGCCAGGGCCGGAACCAGCAACGAGGTCAGCAGCACGCGCGGCATGACGCCTCCGGTCGGTCGCGGCCCGCGGCCGCGCGACGCATTGTCGCGTGCCGACGAGCACGTGGAAACACCGCGCGCCGCCACGCCGGGGCGCGGCTTGACACCCGCGCGGGCGACGGCTAGGTTCGCCCGCGGTACGCGGGCAGGAGCGACGATGGAAGTCCGGATGGATTTGGCCCAGATTCGCATCTCCGAATCGCACGATTCGCAAGTGATCGTGCTGCGGGAGCGGAACGGGTCGCGCCTGCTGCAAATCGTCATCGGCCTCACCGAGGCACTGGCGATTGACCGGCGGGTCAAGGGCGTCCAGTTGCCGCGCCCCCTGACGCACGACCTGCTGGCCAACGTCATCGAGGCCCTCGGCGGCGAACTCGAGAAGATCGTCATCAACGACCTCCAGGAGCACACCTTCTACGCCAAACTCGTCATCCGCCATCACGGCGAGCTCGTCGAGGTGGACAGCCGGCCGTCGGACGCGATCGCGCTCGGCGTGGCCCACCAGGTGCCGCTGTACGTCGAGGACCACGTCCTGAAGGAAGCCGCGTCGTAAGCCGCGATGCGCACGAACCACTCAGCCGCGGTGATCGGGGTGGGTCTGTGGGGGTTGCTCCTGGCCGGGCTCCCCGGTTGCACCTGGATGTCGTACATCGGCACCGACGAGACCGGGAGCGAACTGGGACGCACGTACTTCGTCGGCGGCGCCGGGCCCATCGGTCATGTGGTCGGCACGATGGACGTGCCGCGCGGCCTGCGCCAGGGGCACTATCGCGGCTCCATCGAGGT
>CAYWYJ010000052.1:0-23483 GCA_964462635.1 uncultured Planctomycetales bacterium | reverse complement strand
GCCCGGTCCGCCGCCGCGATCCGCAGCGCCGAGCCGCAATCGCTGCTGAGTTCCCGCGGCGTCGGGACCAGCTTCACGTCCAACCCGGCCCGTTTCGCCGCCCGCTCGGCGGCGATGGCGTGGCTGGTGCTATGAAACAGAATTACGGCGAATTCAGCCACGAGATTGTACTCCGGCGACCTGCCGAACCGCATCCACCGCGCGTTCGATCTCGTCGGATGTCGTGAATAAGCCCGGCGCGAAACGGATCGTGCCGCCCGGCAGCGTGCCCAGGGTCCGGTGCGCCACGGGCGCACAGTGCAGACCCGGGCGACACAACACGCCGAAGCCCTGCTCCAGCGCGGCGGCCAGCTCGGCACACGTCCGCCCGGCGATGTTGAACGAAACGACGGCGACTTGTCGGGCCGCGTCGCCCGTCCCGTAAACCTGCACGCCCGGGATACTCCGCAGCCCGGCGATCAGCCGCGCGGCGAGGTCCTGCTCGTGCCGCCGAATCGCTTCCACGCCGCGGTCCAGTACCTGCCGAACGCTCGCGACGAGGCCGGCCAACCCGACGATGTTCGGCGTGCCGGCCTCGTACTTGTCCGGCAGAAAGTCCGGCTGCACCTCCTGCTCGGAGCGGCTGCCGGTGCCGCCCTGGATCAACGGCGGCAGCCGGTCGATGTCGAACGACTCGCTGATCGCCAAGCCGCCGGTGCCAGGTGGCCCCAGCAGCCCCTTGTGACCGCAGAAGGCGAGCAAGTCGATGTGATCCGCTCCCAAGTCGATCGGCCAGACCCCGGCCGTCTGCGCGGCATCGACGAGTAACGGGATGCCGCGCGCTCGGGCCAGAGTGCCGATCTCACGCACCGGCAGGACGGTGCCGCAGACGTTCGACGCGTGGTTGACGACGATCAGTCGCGTCGCGGGCGTCAGACAACGCTCGACACTCGTTACCTCCAGCGCCCCGTCGGGGTGGCATGGCACGACGGTGACCGATACGCCGCGGGCCTCGAGCGCCCGCAGCGGCCGCATGACGGCGTTGTGTTCGATGCCGGTCGTGACGACATGCGCGCCAGGGGTGAGCAGCCCGTGGAGCACCAGGTTGATCGCGGTCGTGGCCCCGGCCGTGAAGACCACGCGGAACGGGTCGGACAGGTTGAACAACGCCGCCACCGCCTCCCGCGCGTCGAGGCGCACGCGCTCCGCCGCGTTGGCCAACGCGTGGCCGCTGCGGCCCGGATTGGCGCCGACGTCGCGCAGGAAGCGGACCATCGCCTCGGCGACGCCCTCGGGTTTAGGCCAGGAAGTGGCGGCGTTGTCGAGGTAGATCATCGTCCGCTCACAGGCCGGCGGTCCACGGGCCGACCCTCGGACCCCGCGCACCGGCCATTGGCCGGTGCCACACCAGCCCTTCGGGCCGGTGCCATGCCGGCTGTCATTAGGTGCTCTTGCGGAGGGTCAGCTCGAAGACACCTGCCTTCTCTTCATACGCCGCTTGCCAGCCGAGTTTCTCGGCGGCCCGCGAGCAGTTGTACACCTGGGTCATCGTATCGACGAGGACCACAATCTGGCCGCCGCCGGCCTGTTGCAGGGCCTGGCGCGTCAGAATGACCGGTTGCGGGCAGGACAGCCCGCGGGCGTCCACGTTTGCTGCCATGTTGTCACCTCGCGGGGGCCAGCTTCTCGCGGCCCAGAATGCCGATGAGAACCACCACGACCAGACCGATGATGACGATGTGCGGGGCCAAGGGGCCGTTGCCGACCATCAGGAAATTGTGCGACACCGCGGCCCCGGTGAGCATCCCCAGCACGAAGATCGCCGCGTCGCCGTCGCCCTCGCCGGAGAGGAACACCTGCCGGCCGGGGCACCCGCCGGCGAGCGTGAATGACAGTCCGGCCAGCACCATGCCGAGGAGGTTGAGCCAATGCACGGTATGCGCCGCGGGCTGCATGAGGGGCTTGCCGTCGGGTCCGGTCCCGAGCGTGAAGCCGGGCTTGAACTGCTCGTAGACCAGCCAGTTCATTACAAACGCCGCCACCAGGAATGCGATCACGCCGGAGAGCAGGTGGAAATCGCGCATCAGGATCACGTCACGGAGGCCGCCGACGGTGCAGAAGCGGGTCCGCTGGGCGAGGAACCCGATCACGAGGGCCACGATGGTAGACACCAGCCACGGGGCCGCCGCGGCTCCGGGGCCCTTCTCACTACGGAACAGGGCCGCGTTCTCGCCGAAGTGCGGGTAGAAGATGGCCAGCAGCAGCAGCGCCAGCATGACGAACGGCATGGCGAGGCCGGCCACGGTCCGCGTCGGATGCGAGCGCCCCAGGCTGAAGCCCATCTTCAGGAACTGCACTCCGACGGCGATGCCGACGATCAGCCCCACCAAACCCAGGATCGCGTTCCAGTCCCCGCCGGCCAGCCGTAGCATCGCCCGCCACGGGCACCCCAGGAACACCAGGGCCCCGATCATGGCGAACATGCCCAGCACGAAGCGGACGATCGGCGCCGAGCCCGTCCGCGGCCGGAACTCGCGGAACGCCAGGGCGGCGACGAACGCTCCCAGGCAGAACGCCGGGATCTCCGGCCGCAGATACTGCACGACGGCGGCCCGGTGCAGGCCGAGCGCGCCGGCGATGTCGCGCGTGAAGCACGCGACGCATATGCCCATGTTGGCGGGGTTGCCCTGCTTCTGAAGCGTGGCGGCCAGCCCGCCGATCACCAGGCCGACCAGGATGATGCCGGCCAGTGAGGCGAAGAAAGCCTTCGGAGTCTTCACGGGTGGGGTCTCCTTCCATAACGGGGTCTGGGGGACATGGGACACCGGGCGGGAGGGCGAGCCTGCCGGCGCGCCGCGGTCGGGCAGCCCCGGCGCGCTGTGGCTCGGCAGGAGCCACGCCCTCCCGCGCCACATGTTCGCGCACGATGATTCAGTTGGTGCGCAACACACCAAGAACGGGGCGCACACTCAGGCGGGGCGGACCCTCGACCAGGGTCCGAGACGAGATCACTCATGTGCGGCGTCGCGCGATCAAGGACCGCATCTCCGAGAGTCACGTGGCGTGGTTCAGCAACACGCGCTTCTCAGTATACCCGTGGGTCCGCGCCCTACCAAGAGACGGACTCCTCGGCCGGCAATTCCACGGCGACCGTCGGCTTGCGCGTTGAGCCGTCCCGCCGGCGGGCTATAATGCGGCGCTTCGCGGCCCGCCGACCGCGTGATCCTGAGGGTGTAGCTCAGTCGGTAGAGCAACGGCCTTTTAAGCCGTGGGTCCTGGGTTCGAGTCCCAGCACCCTCACTTGGTGGCCTGGCGGTAGTCCCGGCACGCCACGGCTGGGCCGTCCCGGCACGACCCGGCTCGGCAGGCCGGCAGGGTCGCCGCAGGAGACAGCCTCGCCCTCCCGTGTCGCACGATCGCGGGGGCCCGCCGCTATTTCCGCGGGGGATTGCAGTTCTTGCGGAGCCAGTCGAAGTAGTGGGCCGGCCGCGGCGTATACCCGAATCCCTTGATCCATTCGGGGTTGATCGCCACCCAATCGGGACCGCAGTAGCCCCGCGTGTCGGCGGTGACGTAGGCCGAGTGCCCGTCCAGGAACCCCACCGTATGCTTGTTGAGCCGGCCGTGCAGGCCGACGAGCGGCAGCCGATTGTTGATCCCGCGGATCATCGCGTCGTCCATGAACATCGTGTACGTGGACGGGTGTTTGAGGAGCACCTGCCGCACCAGGAGCTGGCCGCGTTCCGACCACGAGCCGGGCGAGGTCCACGGGTCGCGCTTGCCGTTCCACTCCACGTCGATCAGGGCGAACAGGTTGTACCGGTAGCTCGTGCCGATGTCGTCATACGAGCTGATCGGCAGCGCGCCCTGGTTGTTCTCCCAGTTCTGCATGGCGCTCTCGCGGTCCGACGGGCACTTCAGGGCCTCGATCTCGGTCCGCTTGATGATCTTGTCACCCTCGTACAGGTCGGGCTCGATCGACCCGCTGACCAGGAAGGGGTTGAACGGCCGCTGTTGGGCCGTGATGAAGAACACCCCGCCGTGGTCTGTCTTCCAGTAATCGGAGGATGTCTTGCCGCCGTACGCCCAACTGCAAATCCCCATCCAGCCGACGCCGTAGGTCACCAGGAACGGGAACTGGTCGTTGTGTTCGCTGAAGTAGGTGGTGGCGGCGACGTTCAGGTTGCGGAAGTTGGCCAGGCAGCGGGCGACCTTGGCCTGTTCGCGCGCGTCGCGCAACGCCGGCAGCAGAATGGAGATCAGCAGCGCGATGATCGCCACGACCACCAACAATTCGATCAAGGTAAAGGCCGGCCGCGCTCGGGGGACGGGTTGCTTCATGACTCGGCTCCGGTCGCTGGCTCGACCGCGTGATCTGGGGCGGACATGTCCGGGGCACCCGCCGGTTGGGCGTGCGCCCTTCGCCACACGTCCATTATAGCCGCCGCGGGCGTCCGCCGAAGAGAAACCGCCCCACAGCGTCTATCAGAACCCCGCACGCGAGTGCGGGGCCAAGCGGCCCACCACTTGCGTGGTGGGTTCCGCTCCAAGAGGCCTGCGTACTGAACCTCAGTTCCGCGGCAAGTCCGCCAAAAAGGTCTGAATCGCCTGTACGAAGCGGTCCGGTTGCTCCACCGGCGGCAGGTGCCCCGCGCCCGGAATCAGCTCCAGCCGCGCCCCGGGGATCGCGGCGAGCATCTGCCGCGCGAGGTCGGGCGGGGTTATCCAGTCCTCTTCCCCGAAGACCAGCAGCGTCGGCACGTCGATCCGGCCCAGCGTGGCGGTGGAATCGGACCGCTGCGCCAGCGCCCGGGCGGCCGCGGCCACGCCGACGGGCGGCGTCGCCGCCATGATCGCGTGCCACTCGGTTCGCAGGGCGGCGGAGGCCTGCGGAGCCAGCAGTTTGTCGATCATACTGTCCGCGGCCACGCGGCTGCCGTCGCGGAGAACGGCTTGCGCCAGCTCCTCGCGCTGCTGCCGTCCCTCCGGCGTGTCCGCATTGGCCCGGCAGTCCACCAGGACCAGGGCCCGGAGCCGCGCCCGGTGGCGACGGAAGAAATCGAAGGCGATTGCCCCGCCCATCGACAGACCGCACAGCACGACCCGCCGCTGCTCCCCGATCGTGTCCAGCAACGCGACCAGATCGTCGGAAAACTGCTCAATTGTCGCGGTCGGCGTGGCCGCGCTTCGCCCGTGCCCGCGCAGGTCGGGAATGAGGCAGCGCCAGCCTTGCAGTCGTCCGGCGATTGGTTCCCACAGCGCTCCCGAGAGTGGAAAGCCGTGGACGAAAAGAATCGGCTCGCCGTCGCCGACGAGCTCGTAGTGCAACACCACGCCGTTGGCCCGGGCCTGCATCTGCCGGCCTCCACCGCCCCCGTGACACGCGGATTGTACGCGGGGCTGCCCGCCGCCGCGTGAACCCGTGGTCCCCGGGGGCGGCAGTTCGGTGCCTGCTATCGTGACCGCGCCATGATGGGAATAAGACCGGGGCCCGGGCGGTGCGTATAATGGCTGCACTGTTCCCGAGGCCGGGCCGCGGCCGCCCCGGGCCGCGGGATGGGACCCGAGTCGAGCCGCCTGACGATGCCCCCAGCCCATGACATCAGCGAGCCTGCTCCTCCCGATTATCGCGCTGCTGCAACCCGCCTCGCCCAAGCTGTCGGCTGAGCTCTACGCCGCTCACGCCGCGCTTCGCCCGGGCGGCGAGACCGAGCTGGCGATCGTCCTGCGCGTGGCCAAGGATTGGCACACGTACCATCCGATCACGCTGGACACGGGGGCGCCCACGACGATCCGCTTCGCCGCCCCGCCGAGCGTGACGTTCGGCGAGCTACGGTTTCCGGTCCCCACGCTGGGTGAGGCCACCGAGTTGGAGTACCTGGCGCTTGAGGGCGAATTCGTCGTCCTCACGACCCTCAGGCTCGCGGCGGACGCGGACGAGCAGCCGATCACGGTCACCGCCAAAGTGCATGCGCTGGTGTGCAAGGAGCTGTGCGTACCCGTCGAGGCGGAGGCCACGCTGACCTTGCCGGTGTCGGCCGCGCCGCCGGTCGCCGCGAACGAGAAGCTGTTCGAGGAAGCCCGCGCGGCGCTGCCCGCCCGCCTGGAGAAGGCCCCATATCTCGAGGGCAGTCGGGTGAGCGTGTCGAAGGACCGCCTCGGTCTGGAGGATGAGGCCGAAGTCGTCTTCCACCTGCGCATCAAGCGGGGACACCACATTCAGGACCCCAACCCCGGCGTCGAGGCGTTGATCCCGTCGCGTGTGTTCGTCGAACCGCTGAACGGCCTCAAGTTCGAGGAGCCCCGCTGGCCCGAGCCCAAAGTCAAGGACATGCCGCCCTTCGGCCGCGTCCGGGAGCAAAGCGGCGACGTGACGGTGCGCGTGCCGTTTCGCATCAACGACCGCTTGATGCCCAGCGGCCCCGTCGCGCTCCGCGTCCTGGTCACCTACCAGAGCTGTTCGGACGCCGGAGTGTGCTATCCGCCGGAGACCGCCGAGGGCGTCGTGCGCTTCGTCGTGGACACGCCGAACCCGCCGGCGACCGTCCCGCTGGGAACGTTGCAGCCGGTCATAGTGCCGCCGGGGGCCGCAGTGCCGGCGGCGGCCGGCGGCGCGAGCGCGTCTGCGCCCGCCCGGTCGCTGCTGACGATGCTGGTGCTCGGCCTGGTGGGCGGGCTGATTCTGAACGTGATGCCCTGCGTGTTTCCGGTGATTTCGCTGAAGATCCTAGGGTTCGTAAAGCAGGCCGGCGAGGACCGCGGCCGCGTGCTGCGGCTGGGCCTGGCCTTCTGCGCCGGCATCCTCGTCTGGTTCTGGGTCTTCGCCCTGCTCACCAGCCTGGGCCAGATCCCCTGGCAGCATCCGCCCGTCGTCATCGGGCTTTCGGCGATCGTGTTCATCTTCGCGCTGAACTTGTTCGGCGTGTTCGAGATCACGTTGCCGGGTTCGGCGGCCGGCACGTTGGACGAGGTCGCGGGCCGCGAGGGCTACGCCGGTGCGTTTCTCAAGGGCCTGCTGGCCACGCTGCTGGGGACCGCGTGTACGGCCCCGTTCTTCGCCACCGCCGCCGCCTTCGCCGCCACCCAGCCCCGGCACGTCGGCTTCGCGGTGTTCACCAGCGCGGGCGTGGGCATGTCCCTACCGTACGTGCTGCTGGCCGCTTTTCCGGGCTGGCTCCGGGCCCTGCCGCGACCCGGCGCCTGGATGGTCGTCTTCAAGCAGATCATGGGCTTCGTGCTCGTCGGCACAGCCATCTGGCTGCTGCTGATCGTCGGCGATCTGCTGGACGCCCGCGGCGTCGTCTGGACCGTCGCCTTCTGGGCGTTCCTCTCGGTGTCCGCCTGGCTGATCGGGAGAATCGGCCTGAACTGGACGGCCGCCGGCCGCGCGAAGACCTGGTTGGCCGCGCTGGTCATCGCGGGGTTCGGATGGTGGTTCAGTCTGGAGCGGATGTACGACTGGCGGGCCGCGGCCGCGCGGCAGGGCGGGCAGACGGGCACTACGGAGCCGGCCGCCGACGCGATCATCGCCGCTGTCGCCACCGCCGACTGGTCCGACCACGTCCCCTGGCAGCCGTGGCGGCCCGGCCTGCCGGAGGAGCTAGCCCGCCGCGGCTATACGGTGTATGTGGATTTCACCGCCACCTGGTGCATCACCTGCCAGACGAACAAGGCCACCGCCATCGACATCGCTTCGACCCGCGCCCGAATGCGGGAGCTGAGGGTGATTCCGCTCAAGGCGGACTACACCGCGTACGACCGAGCCATCCGCACCGCGCTGCTGGCTTTCCAGCACAACAGCGTGCCGCTGAACCTGATCTACCCCGCCGGCCGGCCCGACGAGGTAATCCAGCTTCCCGTGCTGCTTACGCCGGGCATTGTCGCGGAGGCCCTGGGGCGAGCGGGGCCGTCGGTGTCGCGGGTCGCGGCCGACGGGCCACGCTCATAGCCCTAGCGCAATCTCCGGCGCGGGTTGAACCGCCACTGCGGGTGGTGCCGATAACCATGAACGTGCGTCGATGCGGGGCTTACCGTGCTTCCGCGCGCCGGCCGATGAGGTGAATGGGTCAGAAGCGGACGGCCACGCGCCGCGGTCGCCCCCCGAGGAAGCCGTATGTCTCGACTCAGGCATGGATTAGCGCTCGCCGCCGCGTGCCTGTTCGGCCCGCTGCCGGGCTGTCAAGTCGCCGCCCCCACCCCGCCGCCGATCGCCACC
The DNA here is from genome assembly GCA_964462635.1 of uncultured Planctomycetales bacterium. Taxonomy (GTDB): domain Bacteria; phylum Planctomycetota; class Phycisphaerae; order UBA1845; family Fen-1342; genus JBFMAI01. The sequence goes on along the minus strand of CAYWYJ010000052.1, from coordinate 15,289 downwards.
AGCGACCCGACGGCCGCGGGCCCGACGCAGGCCAGCGTGGGGCCGCGCGGCGTGCCCGGGGGGTTGTCGCTGTTCGGGGACTACCCCGACAACGAAGCCGTACCGATCGAGAACCGGTTTGTCAGCAACCTGAAGCAGCACACGTTCACGACGCAGGGGCTGGATTTCGACCCCGACGTGTACGACGCGGACGATCTGCTCGTGTTCGCCTCGACCCGCAATTCCGAACACCCGGACTTGTTTCTCAAACGCATCGACGGCAGCGCGCTGACCCAGCTAACCAGTGACCCGGCCGACGACATCCAGCCGCGCTTCAGTCCCGACGGCCAACGGATCGTGTTCTGCTCGAATCGCGGGGGCAACTGGGACCTCTGGCTGGTCAACCGCGACGGCACCGGACTTGTGCAGCTCACGCACGAGCCGGCGGACGAGGTCGCCCCGTGCTGGTCGCCCGACGGCGCCCAACTCGCCTACATGTCGTGGGGGCAACGCGCGCGCCAGTGGGAAGTCTGGACACTCACCGTGACGCTGCCGGGCACCCGGCGGTTCCTCGCCTACGGCATGTTTCCCGCGTGGTCGCCCGATGGTCAGCGGCTGGCGCTTCAGCGCGCCCGCCAACGTGGCAGCCACCTGTTCAGCGTGTGGACGGTTGACCTCATCGACGGCGAGGCCCGCCAGCCCACGGAGGTGGCCCACAGCGACTCCGCGGCCTGCATCGCGCCGCGCTGGTCGCCGGACGGCGCCATGCTGGTGTATTGCGCCGTCCCGGAGGGCCCGGCCGCGGATGCGACCGCTTCGGCGACCCCGCGGGCGGCCGACCTGTGGGTCGTCGAGTTGTCCAGCGGGCTACGGGTCAAGCTGACCGACGGATCGAGTCCGGCGTTCAACCCGATCTGGGCCGCGGATGGCCGCATATTCTTCGTTTCTCCGCGGGCCGGCACAGAGAACGTGTGGTCATTGACTAGTGAATTGCAGGAGTATGTGACGGCCGACAGGCTGCGGGCCCAGCGGACCGAGAAGCCATTAAACGCTGCGTTGGCAAAGGATTAGAGCTATGCGTCGGCGCTGCCAGCCCGTGACGCCCAGCGAGCCGCCCCCGGCGCGGTACGGGTGGCGCTCCGTTCGAACGGGTCAGGGTGGCCATCCCAGCGCCGAAACGCTCCCGCTCGTTGACAAGGGCCCTATAATGTACTGGCGGGCTCGAGGCCCCACATATCGTGGTGCTGGGATGGCCTCGGCGACTCGAACGCTCGCGTGCGTATCAGGTTATCGACTGCTGGTGGCCGCTCTGCTGCCGGTATGCCTCGTCGGGTGCAGCCAGCGAAGCCGCGTCTCCACGCCGGCGCTGCCGCCGCGCGTCCTCGCGGTGGCACCCGTTCTTAACCTGAGCGGCGGTGAGGACTTCGACCCGCTCAAACTCACCGACTTGATCGCCTCGGAGTTCCTGGCGTTCGACAACGTCGCCGTTGTACCTGTCAATCTCACTCTGGCCGAGCTCGAACGCCAAGGCAAGGCGGCGGTCGAAACGCCTGAAGACGCCCTCGCGCTGGCCGAGGCGTTGGGGGCGGACGTGACGGTCGTGACGGCGGTGACGGAGTACAACCCGTACTTCCCGCCCGTTATCGGATTGGTGATGCAATGGTACGCCGCCCCCCGGACCAGCGCCGCGACCGGTTGGGACCCGGTGGCGGCGTCGCGTTTGGCGGCGGATGCCGGCTACGAGTTATCGGACGTACGCGGCCCGGCTCCACGCCGCCAGTTGCAGCGCGTCTTCAACGCCGCTCACGACGACGTGCAGAAGGAGGTGCGGGAGTACGCCGACCGACGCGCGGGGGACAAGGGCCCGTACGGCTGGCGGAAATACTTGCGCAGCCAAGAACTGTACGTCCGTTATTGCGGTTGGGCGATGATCCGGACGATGTTAAAGCTGGACGACGAATCCAACGTCCATTCGGAGCCGCACGAGGCGAAGTCATGAACTCGGCGCAGCGCTGTCTGAGCATGATCAAAGGCGAACACCGCTACGTCTTCCGCTACGCGGACGGCTGCGAGTCGGAGCTGCTGGCCAGCCTGGTGGCTTTGGCCAACGACCCCGACAGCGAGTTCGACTGGTTCGATGCCGCCGTCCTCAGCTACCAGATGGGGCAGCAGCTCGCGCGGGAGTTCGACTCGGTGGCCCAGTTGGAGTAGGGCTCACATGGGAAACGTGCCGATGCCCGAAGCCGTCCCCAAACCGTCAGGCCTCGCCGAAAGTGATGGACATATGAGCACGCAAGCCAGCCTTGTCCAGCAGTTCATCAACTACTTGCGCTCCGAGCGGCACTTCTCCCCGCACACGGCCAAGTGCTACGCGGCCGATCTCCAGCAGTTCTGCGGGTACCTGTGCCTCCCGGACCGCCAGGGTCGGACCACGGATGGCCAAGGCAACGGGGACGGGCACGGCCCGCTCGGGGACCTCTCCAAGCTCGGTCCGCCGGCCGACGTCAACGGCGAGGAGCTCAACCGTCGATTGCTGGCGGTGCAGACCGACGACGTCCGGGCGCTGATGGCCACCCTGCGGGACCACAACTACTGCAAGAGCACCGTGGCCCGCAAACTGGCCACGCTGCGGAGCTTCTACAAGTTCCTTGTCCGCCGCGGGTATCTGACCAACAACCCGGTGGCCGCCATTCGCACGCCGAAACAGGACAAGCGGCTGCCGAAGTGTCTCGATGAGGAGCAGATCGAGAAACTGCTGGCCAATCCCGATACGACGACCTTGCTGGGGGCGCGCGACCGCGCCATGCTGGAGACGCTGTATTCGACCGGCATGCGCGTCAGCGAGCTGATTGCCCTCGACGTCGCCGACGTGGACCTCAACGCCAACGTCGTCCGCGTCGCGGGCAAGGGCAAGAAGCGCCGGGTCATTCCGCTGGGCCCCGGGGCGGTGCAGACGATCCTGCACTTCCTGGACCTGCGCCGCAACGACCCGCGCAGCCCGAGCTTCGACCCCGACGCCCTGTTCATCAACAAGCACGGCCAGCGGCTCAGCACCCGCAGCGTCCGCCGCAAGCTCGACAAGTACCTGCTCGAGGCCGGGCTGGACCTGTCGGTGAGCCCGCACACGCTGCGGCACAGCTTCGCCACGCACATGCTGCGGCGCGGGGCCGACCTGCGGAGCGTGCAGGAGATGCTGGGGCACCAGAGCCTGAGCACGACGCAGATTTACACGCACCTCAGCGGCCAGACCGTCAAGGAAGCCTACGACAAGGCCCACCCGCGGGCGTGAGCACGCCCCGCCGCATCCGCTTTCTCAGAGCCTGACCCCGCCGACGCCCAAGCGCGTCGGCGGTTTGCTTCTGGTTGACCGCGCGCGATTCGGCGCCGCATGTGGGGAGGGCGAGCCTGTCTCCTTCGGCGATCCTGCCGGCCCGGCGAGCTGCGGCTCGGCAGGGGCCTCGCCCTCCCGGCCGATCGCAAGCTGGGCGGCCTCAACGTCCCCGCGTGGTCGTTCGACCGCAAGCCGGCCGCCGCGCCGCCGCACCAACCCCGATTGACGCAAACACCGGGGACGCTAACGTGCGCAGGCGGGGCGCGTCCGCGCGGACGTCCGCGCGGGCGCGCCCACGGAGACCTTGCATGAGTCAGGTCGAGCCGGCCGACGCGCTGTTGGCCATCGACATCGGAAACTCGCGCATCGGCGTGGGCGTCTGGGACGGCGACGGGCTGCATGACGCCCAGCGCCTAGCCAGTGATCGCCCCGACCTCTGGCGCGAGGTCGTCGCCGAAACATGGCGCCGGACCGGCAGCGGCCGACGGGCCGTGGTCATCGCCAGCGTCGATCCGCGGCAGACGCCCGCCGTGCAGGGTTGGGCCGAGGAAGTCAGCGGGCAGTCGGCGTGGCGGGTCCGCGATGACCTGCCGTTGCCCATGCCCCTGGACATCGAGAACCGGCACGAAATCGGCGTGGACCGCGTGTGCAGCGCCGCCGCCGCCTACGAACGCACCGGCCGCGCGTGCGTGGTCGCGTCGTTCGGGACGGCGATCACGGTCGATTGCGTGTCCAACGAGGGGCGTTTCCTCGGCGGGGCGATCTTGCCGGGGTTTCAAATGTGCTGCGACGCCCTGCACGCCGGCACGGCCCAGCTCCCCCGCATCACGCCGCGCGTCCCGGTCGGCGTCTTTGGTAAGAACACGCACGACGCGATTGTCCACGGCGTGGTCTTCGGCCTGGTGGGGGCGCTGCGGGAGATCGTCGAGCGCTACGCGACGGAGCTGCGCGAGTGGCCGCGGCTGGTCATCACGGGCGGCAATGCGCCACTGGTGGCCGAGTTGGCCGACTACGTGGACGCCGTCGTGCCCGACCTGTGCCTGATGGGCGTGGCGCTGGCATACCGGGCCGCCGCAGGGCAGCCGTGAGCGCGCCCGTAGTCCTCACGGAGGGGTTCTGCGAGGTCTTGACCGGCCCCGGACCGGCAGCGATCGCTACGGTTCGCCTTGGCGGGCCGCAGGTGGGGGAGTTCGCCCGGCGGCACCTGGCCGGCAAGACTGGGCCGGCGGTCGATGCCGCCGACTTGCCTTGGTCTCCGGGGGCGGTGCGGCGGACGGCGCTGCTGGACGCGGATGGGGTCGCTCTGGACGATATCCTCGTATCCGTCCACGCGGGGCCGCCGACTTGGGAGGTGCGACTGCACCTGCACGCCAATCCGTGGATCGTCCGCCGGTGCGTCGAGCTTGCGGCGGCGTGCGGGCTCCGCAGCGGCAGCGCGCCGCAGGCGAGACTGTGGCCGGGAGTCACACCGCTGATGGCGGACGCGTGCGAGCTCCTGCCCGCCGTAAGGACTTGTCGCGGCGTACGTTGGGTTCTGGACCAAGTGGAACGGCTTGGTATCGCGGCGAGGTCGCTGTTGGAGGAGGACGACCACGCCGTCGTGCGGCGGGCGTGTCGGCGGCTCATCCGCAGTTCGGCGGTGGCGGGGTGGTTTGCGTCGCCGCTACGAGTGGCCCTCGTCGGGCCCCCCAACGCCGGTAAGAGCTCACTGGCCAACGCGTTAGGTGACCGGGCGGCGTGCGTCGTGTCAGCGACGCCTGGCACAACGCGAGACTGGGTGGAGGTCGTGGGCGAGGCGCGGGGGTTCCCGATAACGTGGCTGGACACTGCGGGACTGGGTTCTGCGGCGGACGCCTTGGGACAGGCGGGGATCGAGCGGACTCGGCAGCTGTTGGAGAAAGCGGACGCCTTGGCGGTGATCCTGGATTCAGCCGATCTGGCGGCGGCAGCGGACTTCGTGGCGGTCCACGGGGGGCTAGGGCCGGTGTGTGTGGCCCTCAACAAGTGCGACCTCGGAGCGCCCATTGAACTCGTCGAGCGGCTGTTGCCACCCCGCTGGCGACGGCGTCTGGTACAGGTTTCCGCGGTTCGATGTGAGGGTCTGGACCGCTTCGGCGACGCAATCCTCGTGGGCATGGGCCGGACTGAGGCGGCGCTCGCTGAGCCGGCGGCCTTCGCGCCGCGGCAAGTGCTAATTCTGAAACAGCTACTGCGCACGCGAGATCGTAACACAGTACGCCATAAGATTTTACAGTTGATTGGCGAATAGCGGACGGATCGGGTGCCGTGACGCTCGACGGGTTGCGTGAACGGGCGATAACCCGCTAGCATGAGCCACGCTGGGGCGACCGATGGCGGCCGACGGAGCCCTGTCGGGTGACGCCCGGCCTGTTGCCGGAGACCACGTTGATCGTTGCAGTGGGGTTGGTGCTGCTGGGACTGACCCTGTACGTCACCGCACTGGCCTACATCGTGCGGACGTATTCGCGTTCCCGCCTGAGTGAGCGCATCCCCGAGCCTCAGCGCGAGCGCTGGCTCGCCTGGCTGGACGAGCACGAGTGGGAGTTGCAGACGCTCACGGGGCTGCTGCGGCTGGCGCTGAATCTGGCCGTGCTGGGCGTGGTGTGGGTCGGCGTCGGTGGGGAGGTCCAGTGGCCTACGACCGCGTGGCTCGCCTTGCAGGTGGGGGCCATCACCCTGGTGTTGCTGGCGATATTCTCCATCGCCATTCCTCACGCCGTAGCAGTACACGCCGGTGAGGCGGTCCTGGCGCGCAGCCTCGGGCTGCTGTGGCTGTTGCGGCTCGGATTCTGGCCGTTCGGGCGGTTCTTCAACGGAATCGAGTTTGTTGTGCGTCGGTTGCTCGGCAAGGCAGACCACGATGAACGGGAGGACACGGAACGCGTGGAGCAGGAAATCCTCGACGCCGTTTCCGAGGGCGAAGCCCACGGCGCGGTGGACGAGGACCAGAAGGAAATGATCGAATCGGTCTTCGAGCTCGACGAGACCGCCGTCAGCGCGATCATGACGCCGCGGACCGACATCAACGCCGTCCCGGCGGATGCGTCGTTCGACGATGTCCGCCGCGTGATCCTTGAAAAAGGCCACTCGCGCATCCCGGTCTATGAGGGCACCATCGACCACATCATCGGCGTCGTGTACGCGAAGGACCTGTTGCGGCTGAACCCGGGCGACCCGTTCGACGCGCGCCGAGTCATGCGGACGGCGCCGTACGTGCCCGAGACCAAGACGCTGGCCGAGCTGCTGGCCGAGTTCCGGGCCACCAAGGTGCAGATCGCCATCGTGCTGGATGAGTACGGCGGAACGGCCGGGCTGGCGACCATCGAGGACATCCTGGAGGAGCTCGTCGGCGAGATCGACGACGAGTACGACCAGCGGCCGCCGCCCGCCATGAATCGGATTGATGAGCGGACGCTGGAGGTCGATGCCCGCGTTCACATCAGCGAGATCAACGAAGAGCTGGAGATCGAGCTGCCGGAGGAGGAGGACTACGAGACGATCGGCGGCTTCGTGTTCACCACGCTGGGGAAGATCCCCGTCGCGGGGGAGGAGTTCCGCCACGGCCACATCCGTGTGCAGGTAGTGGACGCGGAGCCGCGGCGGATCAAGCGGCTGCGGATCGAGGTGCTGCCGGAGAAGGCCCAGGCGACCTGAACAACCGAGCGCGATTCGGCGCCGACGATCAGAACGCGCCGCGCGAGCCAGCGCTTCTGCCAGTCGCGCGGGCGGGCGCTTCGCGCTCCGACAAACGCCGCACAATTGCGCACTGTGATTCAGGCGGCACCGCGGCGGGGGTCAGCATGGGACGAAGAACCCCCGAATCGTGGCCAGCAACGTTGCGCGCTGAAGGGGCTTGCGGACGTATTCGTCGCAGCCGCACGCCAGGCACTTCTCGCAGTCGGTGCTCATGGCGTGGGCGGTCAGGGCGATGATTGGGCCGGTGTAGCCGCGTTGCCGCAGGAGCCGGGTGGCCTCGTAGCCGTCGAGAACCGGCATCTGCATGTCCATCAGGATCACATCAAACGGCCGACCGGCGGCCCGGGCGGCCAGCGCTTCGTCCACCGCGCGGCGGCCATTCTCCGCGACCGTCACGGTGGCCCGCGCTTTCTCCAGCAGGCGGGCAATCAGCCGCCGGTTGTCCGGACCGTCCTCCGCCAGCAGCACGCGGCAGCCCTGGAGGCTCAAGTCGTCCGGAGAGGGTGGCGGCTCGCCGGCGGATTCCACCGTCGTGGCGGCGAGCGGGTCTTCGATGAGCGGCACGTCCTCCAGCGGCCCCGTGGCGACCGTGGCGCGAAAACGCGCTCCGTGCCCCGGCCGGCTTTCCACCAGCGCGACGTCGCCGCCCAGCATATGGGCCAGGCGCTTGCTGATCGTCAGCCCCAGGCCCGTGCCGCCGAAACGCCGCGTGGTCGAGGCGTCCGCCTGGGTGAAGGGTTGGAAGAGGCGGCCAGCCTGCTGCGGATCCATGCCGATCCCGGTGTCGGTCACGTCGAATTGCAGTTGGGGCTGGCGCGGATCGGGACGGAACGCCACGATCAGACGCACTTCGCCACGTTCGGTGAAGCGGATGGCGTTGGAGAGCAGGTTGAGGAGTATTTGCCGCAGACGGGTGGCGTCGGTGGTGATGGTCTGCGGGACCGGCCCGGCGTATTCCACCAAGAGCGGCAGCCCGCGGGCCTCCGCCCGCACGCGCACCAGCGAGAGCACGTCGGCCACGATTCGGCAGGGCTGGCAGGGAGCGCGCTCCACGGCCAACTGCTGGGCCTCGATCTTCGACAGGTCGAGGATGTCATCGAGCACGCGCAGCAGGTGCTCCCCGTTTCGCCGGATGATCTGGACCGCTTCGGTACACTCCGTCGGAGTGTCACAGCAGCGGGTGTGCTCCAGCAGCACGTCGGCGAAACCGAGGATGGCGGTCAGCGGCGTGCGGACTTCATGGCTCATGTTGGCCAGGAACTCGCTCTTGGCCTGGTCGCCGGCCTCCGCCGCGCTCTTGGCCTTCTGAAGCTGCTGCTCGGCCCGCTGTCGTTCGGCGACCTCGTGCCGGAGCTCTTCGTTGGTGCGGGCCAGCTCGGCCGTGCGCGCGGCGACGCGCTCCTCCAACGACGTGTACGCGGTCTGCAAGCGACGGGCCAGCGTGTTGAAACCGTCGGCCAGGTCCGCGATCTCGTCGTGGCCCGCGATGGGGATGGGGGCGATCAGGGCACCCCCCGGCTGCGCCGCGATGGCGCGGAAGTGGGCGGCCATGGCGGCCAGCCGCCGCGAGACCACGCCGCGAAACACCAGGGCGATGCCGCCCAACAGCAGGGCCAAACCTGCCACGGAAACGAGCGTTTGTCGGGTCGTCTCGGCCATCAGGGCCGTGTTGAGCGGCGCGGTAGGAATGGCCACGGTGTCCAGCGCGACAATCTGGCCCAGCGGCCGATGGAAGCTGGCCTCGGCCCCGTAGCGTTGGAGCAGCGCCGCCGGGGCGTCCTCCGGCCGGCCGTGGCAGCGCAGGCACTCCGGCTTCATGCGTTTGCCGGTGAAATGCGCCCAATACTCGCGTCCGTCGAGCGTGAGCAGGCCGGTGACCTCGTTGATCTCCGGGTGCGCGTTGAAATACGCGATCATCCGCAGCTCATCCGGGCTGGCGCTGTTGACCGGATGGCGCGGGTTATCGGAGGAGAACTTGACGACCACGTCCGGGAACTTGCGGTGTACTTTCTCAAAGACACTGCGAGAGACGAAGGAAGTCGACATCGTCTCCGGGACAAAGTCGTCGGGCCCGACCAGGGCCGCGAAGCGCGGGCGGATTTCATCACCCACGTACTCCCGCACCGCCAGATTAAACTCCATCGCGATCGCGGCCTGCCGGTCCATCAACTCCAGCAGGTGCCGCCGCGTCAGCGCGTAGGTGCGATAATGCAGAAACCCCGCGAACAGCAGCCCCAGCAGTCCGAGCGGCAGCAGAAACTTGGCGGCCGTGCTTCGCATCGCGGACTCGCGCCCCGGGCGCCACGGCGAGCGGCGGACGGGGGGCAGGGTTTATCCAAATCGGCGTGCGCGAATCCGCGCCGCGGGTCGTACGGCAAGGCTCCGCCTTGCCGCAGCCGCAAGGCGGAGCCTTGCGGTACGGTTGGCACGACATCGCGCACGCCGGTATCGTATCATCGACCCGGTTGCCGACCGGGTGAGTGATTCGTGGGGGATGGGTTACCGCGGAGCACACACCGACGTCCGATAGGCATTGAGCGCTGAGGGGTGTGGGCACCGTGGCCGCAGTCGCGGGTCGGCCGGCGACTGCGGCCCGCGGCCAATCACCGGTCGCCGCCGGGTCGAATCACGGTGGACCAGGTCCGCTTCGTGCTTGACGGCCACCAAGGTCGCATCCAAGCTAGCGCGCCATGAGGACGTTGCGCCGCTCGGCACCGGCCAAGATCAACCTGACGCTGCGCGTCGGCGGCCGGCGACCGGACGGGTTTCACGAAATCGAATCGCTGGTCGCCCTCGTCGATCTCGCGGACGCCGTCGAAGTGACGGACCACGAGGACGGGTGCTATTCGCTCGAGTGCGACGACCCCACGCTGCCGCGCGACGGATCGAACCTGGTGCTCCGGGCGGCCCGGGCCCTGGCCCAGTCGGCCGAGATCAACCGCGGGGCCGAAATCACCCTGACCAAGCGCATCCCCGCCGGCGCCGGTCTCGGCGGCGGCAGCTCCGACGCTGCCGCGACGTTGATGCTGCTGAATGACCTGTGGGGGACGGGGCGCTCGCCCGCCGAACTCGAGCAATTGGGGGCGACCCTGGGGTCGGACGTGCCGCTGTTCTTCCACGGACCGCTGGGCGCGGTCCGCGGACGCGGGGAACACGTCGCGCGCGTGCCCGCCACGTTGCGGGCGTGGGTCGGGCTGGTGCTGCCGGCGCTCGGGTGCCCGACGCCGACGGTCTATGCGGAGTTCGACCGGCGGCCGGCGCCACCGCTACGCCCGACTCTGGACGAGGTTTGCGCCGCGCTCGACGCGCCCGACCGACTGATGGGGCTGCTGTTCAACGATCTCGAAGCGGCGGCGGCGCGGGTGGTCCCGGAACTCGGCCGCCTGATGAAACGCGCCGCTGCGGAGGTCGGCGGTCCGGTGTGCCTCACGGGGTCGGGGTCGGCGTTCTACCGGTTGTTCGCGCGGCGCGCGGCGGCGGAACAATGGGCCGAGGACGTGCGACGAAAGCTGGGTATTCGCGTCGTTGTGGTCCAGACGCTCACGTGAAACGGCCGCGCGCCACGTGGGTCCCGCGCGGGCGCTTGGGGCCCGTTCGTTGGCGGGGGCCGCGGCGCGACGGCGGGCGAGACGCCCGCACTCCCCACCGCTTCAGCGTTCTTGGCGTCCTGGCGGTTGCCTCTGAATCGAACGGATGTGCAGATCGCGTTGCGGGAACGCGATTTCGATGCCGGCGGCGCGGAACTCCCGGTCGATGGCCTTGTTCAGCGCGTGGCGCGTACTGAGCAGGACGTCGAGACTGCCGACGAACACCCGCAACTCGAAGTTCAACGCGCTGTCGCCGAAGCCCATGAACAGGACCCGCGGCTCGGGCTCGGTCAGGACGTTGGGGTTCGCCCGCGCGATCTGGTCCAGGACCTGTTCGGCGCGGTCGATGTCGGAGCCGTAGGCGATGCCGACCGGGAGGATGATCCGCGAGGTGGCGTCCGACAGGGTCCAGTTCACCACCTGGCCCGTGATGAACTCCTTGTTGGGGATGATGAGTTCCTTGCGGTCCCAGTCCATGATCGTCGTGGCGCGGATGCGGATGCGCGTCACCGTGCCGCTGGTGCTGCCCACGGTCACCGTGTCACCGATGCGGATCGGCCGCTCAAACAGCAGCATCAGGCCCGACACGAAGTTGGCGAACACCTCCTGGAGCCCGAACCCCAACCCCACCGACACCGCCGCCACCAGCCATTGCACCTTCGACCAGCCGATGCCGACCGCGTTGAAGGCCGCGATCAGCCCCAGCGCGATCACCAAGTAGCGGGCGATCGTGGTGGCGGCGAAGCGGCCGCCGGCGTCCATCTGGAGCCGTTGGAGAACGGCGATTTCGAGCAACCCGGGGATGTTGCGGGCCAGCACGCCGGTGACCAGCCCGATGAGCACCGCCAGCGCGACGTGTGCCAGGGTCACGTAGCGCACGGTTGGCGTCGCCCCGGTCGCCGCCCCCGCCTCGGCCGGCGCCGCGTACGACCACAACCGCACGTCGTGCATGAAGCTGAGGGCCGGCAGCATGTCGGCCCACGTCAGCCAGAAACCGGCGACCAGGCCGACGACCACGACGGTGCGGAGCAGCCGCCGGGTCTGTTCGCCGATTTGGACGACGCTGACGGTCTCTTCCTCGATCGGGACGGCGTCGGCGGCCGCTTCCGGCTTGGCCTCCGCCAGGGCGGCCCGCTTCTTGCGCGCCTGCTCAATCGCGATCCGCCGCTGGGCCAGGAGCAGGGCCCGTGAGAGCAAGGCGTGCAGCAGGACCAGGCCGAGCCCCAGCCAGACGGTGAGCAAGCACCGGGCGGCCAGCTGTACCGCCGTGTAGTGATAACCCGCCGCCGAAGCCACGGCCAGCAGCAGCGGCACGCCGACGGCGGCCGCGTACCACATGTAGCGGAAGCGGTAGGCCCAGCCCAGCGGCGCCCGCTGGAACATCGGCGTCAACACGCCGCCGGTGGGACGCAAGATCCGCTGCACAAACACCGCGGTTGCCAGCATCCCCACCAGCAGCCCGATTCGGCCGGCCGAGTCGCGCCAGGCATCGTCCGGCAGTTGCTCGGTCATCCCCACCAGGAACCGCGCCGGGACGACGAACGCGGCCAGCCACGTCAGGTGCCGGCGCACCAACCGCATGGCCGCCGTGTCCCAGCGGAAGTGCGTCAGCGCCAGACCGTCCGTCCGCGCCACGTGCCAGGCGGCGGCGATAGTCAACAGCATGGCGGCGGCGGCGTGCAGACCGGCGGACACCGCTTGGGCCAGGGGGTAGATCTCCGCGCGATCTGCTTCGGCCGCGAGCGGAAGACGCCAGGCGAGAAACGCCAGCAGCCCCGGCCACGGGACGACAAGGAGCCCGGTGCACACGAAAGCGACCAGCGTCTGACGGGCCGAATCCGTGTGGACCTTGGCCACACGCCCCCGGATGTCCGCGAGGCGGTGGCGCAGGCGGCGGCGCGACGCCAGCAGCAGCGACAACACCACCGCGGCCAGCGCGTACCCCGTGGGACGGTTGAGGATGTCCCGCGCCAGCGCGCCCGCGACACCGAGCAGATCAAACAAGAGGTCGGCCGCCTCCGCGGGAAGCCGCAGGGCGTACAGGGGCGCGGAGCTGCGGACCCACAAGACCCGTTGCGCGATGAAGCGGCTGAACTCGTTGACGCTGCTCAGCAGCGCGCTCTCGGCCGTAATCAGTTGAACCAGGTTGGTCGAGTAGGCCGCGTAGTCACGCTGCAAACCGTCCAGCAGGTCGCGGCGCGCGGCGTACAGCTCGCGGACCTTCGGTTCCAGACGCTGTGGACGCCGGGCTACGCCGCTCTCGGTCAATTGCCGGAGCAGCGCGGCGACCTCGGCCTCGGTGTCCGCCAGGGTCAGCCGCTCCTCCTCGATCTGCGGGAGGCGGAGTTGGACCCGCTCGAACTTCTGTTTGACCTCGACATAGTCGCGGTCGTGGCGGCGCAGCGCGTTCAGCTCCGCGCGCTGCTGGCGCATGAGCGGGCCGATCAGGTCCGCCATGCCGGCCCGGTCGGCGTTCTCCTGAAGGTAGCGGAACTGCCGCGCCAACCGCTCGCTGAGCTCCTTGGTCTCGACGGCCGCCGCCTTGGCCGCGTCGATGTCCCGCGCCACCTGCACGCGCTCGTCGGCCAACTGCCGGTTACGCTCCGCCAACTCCTGGACCGCCGGCGGCGCCGTCTGGGCTTCCTCTTCCGCCTGGCGCCGCTGTCGTTCCACCTCTGCCTGGCGGCGGTCGCTCACGGCCTGCTGCCACGCCGCCGCCCGCGCCTGGGCCTCGGCGACATCCAACCGCGCCTTCTCGCGTCGCGCCGCGAGAACATCGCCGCGGGCGGCATAGAAGCGCAGTTCCTCTTCATACGCCTGAATCTCGCTCGCCACGGCCTGCTTCTGGGCCGCCCACAGCGTCCGCCGCGCGAGCGTCAACTGGGGCGCGGCCCCGGCGGACGGCGGCGCGCCGGCATCCTGCGTTATGCGCTGGAGTCGGGCATTGGCCTCGGCCAACAGGTCGGGAATCGCGGTCGTCCGCTCGGAGCGTGTCTTGGCGTCGAGTTCGAGGCGTTCGACCGCTTCCTTCTTCGCCTTCAGATCGGCTTCCGCCTCGGCCAGCCGCTGGCTCAACTGATCGAGCGTGGCGTCGGCGGGAATCTCGATTCGAGGGGCGGTCGTCGGGCGACTGGCCGCCTGCGCTAGACTCTGGCGGACCGCCTCCAGGACTTGCGGCGCCTCCTCGCGGCCGCGCTGGTACTCCGCGATCTTCGACGACCAGGTCGCGGTCAGGGTGAGCTGGTCCAGGGCTTGGCGATACAACCCAAGAAGTTCGGCCTTCGCGGCTTCGGGCAGGTCCGCGGCCGCCTCAATCTGGGCCAGCCGGCCCTGGATGTTCTCGACTGTCAAGTCCGTCGTGGCGGACTCGACGATCTCCGTCGGCTGGGTCGCCGCGGGCGCGGTAACCGGCGGTGGCGATTCCGGCTGGGACGTCGCCGGCGGCTCGGGGGCCTCCTGCGCTCCGGCGGGCCAGGCCGCTGCGCCGACGCACATCACGGCCACGCACAGCGCAAGCCAACGCGGTCCGGCGGCGGACCCGATCGTCGTCGAATTGGGTCTCGGCATTGGCGCCATTGTTGCTATGGCCGGGGCGCCCCGCAAGCAAGGTGACGTGCGGAATTGACGCCGCCCGTCTCAACCGGCACGATGCCGGGATGCCTCGTCGCCTCGTCGTCGGTTGCATGACGGGTACCAGTCTCGACGCGCTGGATGTCGCGCTGGTCGCCATCGACGGCACGGGCTGGTCGCTGCGTGCCGAGTGGATCGCCGGCGCCTCGCGGCCGCTGGGGCCGCTGAGCGGGCCGTTACGGGCGCTCGCGTCGCAGGCCCTCCAGTCCGTCGGCACGATCGCGCGCCTCGTCCACGACTTCTCGCAGTTGCACGTGCGCACGATCCGCGAGCTGACGGCTCGTCGCGCCGCGGACCTCGTCGCGGCGCACGGCCAGACTGTGTTTCACGCCCCGCCCGTGAGCTGGCAACTGCTGAACCCGACGCTCATCGCCCACGCGTTGCAGGTGCCCGTCGTGTGCGACCCGCGGGCGGCGGACCTCGCCGCCGGCGGTCAGGGTGCCCCCATCACCCCCGCGGCCGACTACCTGCTGTTTGCCGACGAGCGTGAGCCGCGCACCGTCGTCAACCTCGGCGGGTTCTGCAATATCACCTGCCTGCCCGCGCGGCGGCGCCGGGAGGCCGGCACTCGCGATGAACTGGCCGCCGTCCGCGCGCTGGACGTGTGCGCCTGCAACCACCTGCTGGACGGGCTGGCACGCCGCCTGCTCAACCGGCCCTATGACGAGGACGGCTGCCGCGCGAGGACCGGCCAGGTGGTCGCCACGCTGCGCGACGAGTTGCTCGAATGGCTGCGGACCCAAGCGGCCAGCGGTCGCTCGCTGGGCACCGGCGATGAGCTGGAAGCCTGCGTCCGCCGTGCGGCGAGTGCGGGCCCCGCGGCGGACGTGCTCCGCTCCGCTTGCGAGGCGCTCGCGACGGTCATTACGGAGGCCGTGCGGTCCGCCGCGGCACCTGACCCACTGGTGCCGCCCGAGCGCTACCTGCTGGCCGGCGGCGGCACGCGAAACCGGGTACTCGTCGCGGCGCTGACGGCGCACGCGGGGGTGTCCGTAGACCTGACAGATATCTTCGGCGTCCCCGCCGCGTACCGCGAGGCCGCCGC
>CAYWYJ010000051.1:2436-23908 GCA_964462635.1 uncultured Planctomycetales bacterium | reverse complement strand
CGCTGCTCGTGATACTCCAGCAGCGACTCGCAGTCGTGCGGGCGCAGCCCGTCCGGCCGGCCGGTGCATTCGAGCTGCAACACGCCGAGATCGATGCGGGTCTGGATCTTCTCGCGTCCGTCGCAGCCGATGATCTTGCGGACCGAGATCTTTCCCGGCTCGTACGTCCAGCCATCGAGGACCGTGCGCAGATCGCGTATCATCACTGGGGCCTATCGGCCGGGGCGCGGGCGACCATCAGCCCGGGCGACGACGGACGGTGGCGTGGTTTGCCCACGGCGGGCAGGTGTGGAAACTCGTGGCGCTGCGGATCATCGCGGGTGCATTTCGCGGACGGTCGCTGACTGCGCCCCCGGGACGGACGACGCGTCCCATCACGGACGGCGTCAAGGAAACGCTGTTCAATATCCTGGGACACCGCCTCGGTCTGCCGGGCGAGTTACCGGCCCTGGCCGTGCTGGACGTCTTCGCGGGGCCGGGCAGTCTCGGCCTGGAGGCCCTGTCGCGCGGCGCCCGACGCTGCACGTTCGTGGAGCGGGACCGCGCGGCGCTCCGCTGCCTGCGGCAGAACATCCACACGCTGGGCGTCGAGCACGCCTGCACCATCTGGGCCGATAACGCCTGGACGCTGCGCTGGCCGCACGGGCCCGAGCGCATCGACCTCGCCTTCGTCGATCCACCGTACCGCGACGGAAACGACCCCCAACGACTGGCCGACCTGCTCCAGCGGATGTCGGCCAGCTTGGCGCCCGAAGCGCTGGTCGTGTGCCGACAAGAGTCCGCCGCGCCCGCCCTGGAACCCGGTCTCCTGCGCGGCGTGGGCCTCGTGGACCAACGCGAGATCGGCCGCATGCGCCTTGTATTTCTCGCGGCGCTCCCCGCCGACCCCGGTCCGCAGGCGCCGGCGACCTGATGCCCCGGTGATCGGACCGCGCCGCTCAGGACGGGCGGTGGGCGGGGAGCACGTCGCGGGTGGCCAGCACCAGGAAGAAGAAGACCGCCCCCAGGATGTTCGTCACGACGCCGACCGGCAACTCGGTCACCGGCAGGGAGCGGGCCAGTCCATCGCACACGGCCAGGAACGCCGCCCCCAACAAGGCCGACCCGATCGTGAGCGGCAGCGTCCGCCCGCCGAGCAGCGCCCGCCCCATGTGCGGGACCATCAGCCCGACGAAGCCGATCGGCCCGCAATTGGCGACGATGACCGCCGTGAGCAAACCGACGAGGACGGTGTAGAACCCGACGGTTCGCCCGACGTTCAGGCCGCGCGTCGCCGCCAGATCGTCGCCGAGGGTCAGCAGGTCCAGCGCCCGGCGGCCAAGCACCACCAGGACGGTCACCGGTACCAGCACGACGGCGATTTCCAGCGCGGCCCGCGGCCGCAACACGCCCAGCGATCCCATCGTCCAGACCAGGATGTCGTTCGTAATGGCCCGGTCCGCGAGGAAGGTGACCAGGAGAATGCCGGCGGCGCAGAGATAGGCCACGCAGACCCCCGCCAGCAGCAGCCGGGCCATGTCGCGCTCGCGGCGCAGGCGGCTCATCAGGAAGACCAGTGCCAACGCCCCCAGGGCCCCGCCGAAGGCCAGTAGCGAGAGCAGCGGGATGCCGGCCGGCGCGGCGCCGTGCCACCCCGCGAAGAACCCGATCGCGGCGGCGAGGGACGCCCCGCTGGCGACACCGAGCGTATACGGCTCGGCCAACGGGTTGCGAAACAGGGCCTGCAAGACCACGCCGCTCACGGCCAGGCCGGCCCCGGCACACGCCGCCAACAGACACCGCGGGACGCGATGGTGCCAGAACACGTAGGCCCCCGCGCCGTCGCCGATGATCTCGCGCGGCGCGATCCAGCGCGGCCCCAGCCACGCGGTGGCGGCGACAATCAGCGGCACGACCGGTATCAGGACGGCGAAGAGCGCGGTGAAGCGATGGGAGCGCATCGGCTACGGCTCCCAGCCGGGCTTCTGCTCCAAGTCCACGTCCCGGAAGGGCATCGCCACCAGGATCGCCGCCTCACGCCCCAGCTTGGCGGTCTCGGCGTCGATCACGTTCGTGTCGGCGGCTTCTTTCTGCGGGCGGGCGCGCTCGATGAGGCGTCCGTCGGGCTCGTCAGGCCCCGGCCAGAGCCGGGCGGTGTCCGCCGCCTCCCCGACGCCGATGATCTTAACGCGCATCTGCACACGGGGGGCCAGGACGGGGGAGCCCGGCGCCTCGTAGAGCTGGAGGCTTTCGACCCGCACGTACAGGACCTGGTCCGCGAAGACCCAACGTCCGACCTTCTGCACGCTCCACCGGTCGAAGTCCGCGTTTTCCTGCCGCGCCCGGAGCACCTCGTCCCGTGAAACGACCTGCGCCGGGATCTTGTACTGCCGGAACTCCTCGACCAGCTTGTCGTGGAACGCCTGAGCGAAGACCGAATTATCTTCGCTGGGCCGGGCCGTCTCGAGCAGCACGGCCAGCCGGCCCGGCGCGAGTTTGAACTCCGCCTTCTTGATTTGCGGCGGGGCGGTCAGGATGCCGATGGCGGCCACGAGCCGGCAGCCCAGGCTCCCGCACAACAGGGCCGTCGCGGCCACCCACACTGCACGCCGCGCGAACATGTCAGCGAACCTTGACCTTCCGGTCGTAGAACTTGCCGGCCAGCTCCGAGGCGAACGCCTCCATCGTCGCCGCCCGGATCGTCCGATCGTCCGTCCCCCACCGGCCGGGGCCGTCCGGGGGAAAAGCCGTCTCCACGTCGGCGTGATAGGCGGGCTGTGACTCGGTGTACTCGGTGTTGTACACGCGCACCGCCGCCTGAATGTGCCCGCGATACAGGTGCGGGCTGTCCGGCTCGCGCGTGGTGTATTGGGTCAGCTCGATTTCGAGCAGCCGTTCGGCCTGGAAGCGACGGCCCAGCACGGCCGGGTCCATCGTCTGCCACCCCGGCTCGCTGCGCTGGTAATCCACCACCCGCCGCGGGCTGACGACTTTGATGCCGCGAACGTTCCCCTCCAGCGCGACGCGCACGTGGTCGGCGATCTCCCACTGCACCTGGGGGTATTCGAACAGGAGTTCGTCGGCGGCCCGCACGACCACCGCCACCGAGCGCCCCGCCAGGTAGGGGTACTCCGCCGCCACCGTCCGCGTCTGCTCGGGCAACAGCAGCGCCAGCGACCGGCAGCCGCACAGCGTCGTGACCGGCAGTATTCCGATAACCACCAGCAACCGTCGGATCATGGTCGCACCCGTGGCCAGGGCGGCGCGCCGCGCGACGACGCCCCGCGCGCCAGCACCTTACCCGCGGTCGGCGGGCTTGGGTAGGGCGGCGCGAAAAAGGGCCGGCGGTCTGGCCGCGCGGTTGCACGCCCCGCGAATCACGGGTATCCACGCCGCCATGACCCAACTTCGTTTCGGCATCTGCGGCCTGGGTTGCATGGGGCGCAGCCACTTCGCCCGGTTGCGCGCTCATCCGCTGGCCGCGGTCGTGGCGGTGTGCGACCGTGACGCGCGGCGGCGGGCCGGCGATTGGAACGACGCGCTGGGCAATCTGGACCTGGTGAAGACCGAGGGCGGCCGGGTGTCGCTGGAAGGAATCCGGGTCTACGCGACGCCGGAGGAGCTCACCGCCGATCCCGACGTGGACGTGGTGCTCATTACGCTGCCGACGGTGCTGCACGCCGAGGTCGCCGTCGCGGCGTTGCGCGCGGGCAAGCACGTGTTGTGCGAAAAGCCGATGGCCCTGCGGCCCAACGACTGCAACCGGATGGTGGACGCGGCCCGTGCCGGGGGACGCACGCTCATGATCGCCCAGTGCCTGCGGTTCTGGCCGCAGTACGAGACGATCCGCCGTTCCATCGACGCCGGCGACATCGGGGCCGTGCGTTTCGCCGTACTGCGCCGGCTGGGTGTGCCGCCCACTTACTCAGCGGGCGGCTGGCTCCTGGATGCTCACCAAAGCGGCGGCGCGTTGCTGGACCTGCACGTGCATGACGTGGACTTCGCCCACGATGTGTTCGGCGTCCCGCAGTCGCTGTACGCCCGGGGCTCGCGCGGCCCGTCCGGGGACTTTGACCACGTTGTGGCCACGTGGGGCTATGCCGACGGGCGCTACGTTCTTCTGGAGGGCGGGTGGGTGTCGGCGGCCCCGTGGTCGTTCGACATGGAGATCACGGTGCATGGCGACCGCGGCACGTTGGGGTGGGCCATGTCGCGCGGCAGCGAGGTCATCCACCAGCCGCGCGACGGGCCGGCGCGGAAGGTCGCCTGCGACGGCGACGCCCTGCGGGCCGAACTCGACTACTTCATCGAATGCGTGCGGGCCGGCCGCCCGGTCGAGCGCTGCCGCCCGGAGTCCACCCGTCTCAGCGTCGTGCTGGCTTGGCTGGAACGGCGCTCCATCGAGACCGCGCGCGTCGTTCCCATCTCTGATCGGCTTCGGTCCGTCTGGTCCGCCTGACCCAGAGACGCACCTCGGCGCTATCGGACCAACCACTTGACGGTCCGGGAGATACGTCGGCTGCGGGGCCAGACAGGCCGTGCGCTAAGCGTGTTTTGGTTTTCGCTTGACCGACCGGGAGCGGTCCCGGCTACGATGTATTGATGAAACGTCTCGCCGTGATCCTGTCGGCCGCGCTGCTGGTGACCGGGTGCGCCGGAACCAGTGGCTACGCCGTCGTTGAGCCGCGGGGTGGGGTGCCTCGGCAGGCGAACTTGGCGTTGGGGCCCACCCGCGGGCACGCGCAGGTGGCGCAGCAGTTCGCGGCCCGCTCCGACTGGCCTGCCGCTGTGCTAGGCTTCCGGGGTGAAGACGTAACATTCCATACTACAATAACTTACGACCAGCAGTCGTACAACGACCGGTACAATAGCTTCTACCGCGAGACGCAGTCGGTCCGCACGGGAACGTGGATGCGCTAGCAGGTGGGCGACCCGGGGCGGGCGGGCCGCAGCTGCGGCGCAAGGTGTTTTGGAGAAGAACGTTACGGCTTGTTGAAACGGCGCGTGCGCGCTGCCTATAAACTCGTGAGAATTCGTGTCGCCCACCGTAGGCGACTTGGTCGGTGCGAGGGATGGGAGCGGTTCGCCGTTCCGCCGCTTGTCCAGGGCAGGAGTAACAGGCATGAGTCGTTGGGTGCTAGGGATTGCGGGTTTGTTACTCGCCGCCGCCGCCGTGACTGCGGCCGGCTGCGGGGTCATCGGGGCCAGCGTACTGGACCAGTACTGGCTGAGCAAGTTGAACGAGGACATCGACGGGCTGGCGCAGGACGTTCAGGACGGCCTGAATCGTCCCGGAACGCCCGGTCCCGCTGGCGCGGACGGCAAGCACGGTGTGGACGGCAAGGATGGCGTAGACGGCAAGGACGGTACGAACGGAACGGACGGCAAGGACGGCGTGGATGGCAAGGATGGCGTGGACGGCAAGGATGGCCAGGATGGGGCACAGGGGCCGGCGGGGCCCCAGGGTCCGCAGGGTGACCCGGGTGTCCTGGCCCGCGCTCAAATCAGCGCCGCCGGTACCAATCTCACGGCGCCGAACTTCGTGACCTCGTCGCGCGAGTCGGCCGGCAAATACCTGGTCGTGGTGCAGATTCGCGACGGCTTCGAGCTTGACGGGCTCAGCCTGGGCGACATGCCGGTGACCGTGACGGCCCACCCGGTGTTCCTGTCGCCGAACGGCCCGGCGGAGCAGTTGGTCGTCGCGGTGCAGGCGGTTGATCTCGATACGCTGGCCCGGACGGCGACGTTCCGGGTCCACATTCAGACGCTGACTGCTCCCCAGGGCTACCGCGACGCGGCGTTCACGTTCGTGTTGCTGGAACCGTAGCCGAGGGTATCTCAGACTATCGCGTCCCGCGGGCGGTGCTGCCGGTTGGCGGTGCCGCCCGCGTTCTGTTGCGCGCGGTGGCGAATGTGCTTGACGGGACGCCGGGAGGACGTAACAATTACCGCCGTAGTGGGTTACGAGCGGGTGCGTTCACTTTCCGTGGGCCTCTTGGGGCACGAAGTTTCCGCTTAATCAAGGAGATTGCGATGGGCGCGCGAATGGGTCTGTTGGGAACGGTAGTCGGTTTCGTGGGCCTGTTGGCCCTGGCCGGGTGCATTCCGTGCTGGGAGGACTTGCAGAATCAGATCGATGAACTCGTCGCCAAAACGAACACATTGAGCGAGGACCTCCAGGAGGGGCTGGAGCGGCCGGGTGTCCCGGGCGAGAAGGGCGAGAAGGGCGACAAAGGTGACCCGGGTGAGCCTGGACAGGCGGGCGAGAAAGGCGACAAGGGAGATCAGGGCGCGCAGGGCGTGCAGGGACCGCAAGGCAAGCCCGGCGTGAAAGGTGCCCCCGGCGCCCAGGGCCCGCAGGGTGAGCAGGGTGAACAGGGCGAGAAGGGCGAACAGGGTGAGCAAGGGCTCCAGGGTGAGAAGGGTGACAAGGGCGAACAGGGTGAGCAAGGGCTCCAGGGTGAGAAGGGTGACAAGGGGGACAAGGGCGACAAACCCCAGCACCAGTGGGTCGGCACGCAACTGCAATTCGAGAACCCGGACGGATCGTGGGGCAACCTCGTTGACCTGAGGGGTGAGAAGGGCGACAAGGGCGACAAGGGCGACAAGGGCGATCAGGGCGAGATGGGCCCGCCGGGCCCGCAGGGCGAGCCGGGCGCTCAGGGTGCGCCCGGTCCCCAGGGCGAGCAGGGTCCGCCGGGCGAGAAGGGCGAGAAGGGTGACAAGGGCGACCCCGGCGTGCTGGCGCGGGCGCAAATCAGCGCGGCGGGGACGAACCTGAACGAGCCCAACAACGTCGTCTCGCTCCGTGAAGACAAGGGCAAGTACCTCATCACCGCCACGCTGCCGCCGAGCTTCAACACCGCCGGCATGACGCCGGAGGACATGGTCCGCTTCCCGGTGAGCGTGACGGCGCACCCCGTGTTCCTGACGCCGAACGCGGACGCCGAGATGCTGGTTACGGCGGTCCAGGCGCTGGACTTTGACCCTGTGGGCAAGACGCTGCAGTTCCGCATTCACATTCAGGCGGTCACGCCGCCTGGATACAAGAACGCGTCCTTCACGTTCGTGCTGCTCGAACCGTAGTCGTTGAGCGGCGAACGCGCTTCGGCGGGCGGGGTCACTCCGCGGGAGTGGCTTCGCCCGCCGCCGTTTGCGCCCGGAACGACCGGTGCTCCGGGGGCCCGGCCACGCGCTGGTAGATGAAGACCGGCTTGTCGGCCCAGGCGATCGGCGCCAGCGGCGACGGCGTCGCCGGAAAGCGGGTGACGAACCGATAGGCGGTCTTCCACCAGGCGGCGTCGTGGGTGTGGTCGTCGTCCGCGGTGAAGACCAGCCAAGGGGGTAGCTCCTCTTCGAGCAGCGCCGCCGGCCGCGCGAAGGGTACCAGGGTCACGCGCCGGTGGGCAAAGTCCAGAGGCGGCACGGCGTACGGCGCCGGCTCTTGCAGCACACCGACCGCATCGTCCGAGCCCAGGCACGCTTGCAGGAATCGCCCCGCTTGCAGCCGGGACTCGTTCACGCCGCGGGCGTCGCGGATGAACGCCCGCAGGTACGCGGGCGTTTGCATGGTGAGCAGCACGAGCACGACGGCCAGGCCGCCGAGCCAGCGTCGCCGGCGGCCGATGGCGGCCAGGCACCACGCCGCCGCGCAACTGAGCAGCAGCACGGGCAGGATGAGAAAGCGGGCGAACTCAGCCGGCTTGTTCGCGGCAAGGAGCACGCACAAGAGGAGCATCGCGGCGCCGCTGCCACCGGCGACCAACGTGGCGGCCGGGCGGCGCCGGGACAAGACGATGAGGCCGATCAGGCCGAAGAGCGGCACGCCGACGCCCGCCCCTTCGACAAGCAGTTCCCCGACGCGGAGGGCGCCCGCGCCGGCACGGGAGACCTGGTCCTGGTACATCGCCAGCGAATTGGCGAGGTTGCTGTGCAGGGCCCCGCGCCCAGTTAGTGCGTTGTAGAAGAGGTAGGGGTTGGTCACGACGAAGACCACCAGCGCGACGGCGGCGGCCATCAACAACACGCGCGCTTGCGTCCAACTTTGCCGACGGATCAGCGCCAACGCCGGCCACAGGACGACGACGGCCAGGCCCGTCAGCACCAGGCCCGCGGCATAGCCTGCCTGGAGCCCCATTCGCAGCGCGTCGCGCACGCGTCGCCGCGCGTAGTAGTCCAGCGCGCTGAGCGTGGCCCACAGGATCAGGCATGCCGCCGGCAAGTGCGGCTTGGCCTCCAGCACCGCCGTGATGAACACCGGGCACGCGGCGACGCAGAGGAAGGCGAGCCAACCCGCGCGCCGGCCGCCCGCCCGCCGGGCCAGGCGATGGACGGCCACGAGCGTCAGCACGCCGAACGCCAGCGAGATCGCTCGGGCCACGACATAGAAGCGTGCGAAAGCCTCGGGATGGGCGAGATAGAACTCGGCGTTCTCGGTGAGGTGAACCAGGCCGGCCACGTCGGCGACGCCCAGGGCCGCCCCGATCAGGTAGATGTACCCGCCGCCGTATTGGTACAGGCGCGGGTCGAAATCAAATCGGCGGGGCTCCATCCGTTGCAGCGCGCGGAAGATGATCATTTCGTCCGGCTGACGGGAGAAGAGGCGGTAACGGCGGAGAATCTCGGCGCGGGCCGCGTCGTCCGGCGTCAGATCGACGAGGTGGTCGCGGGCGGACAGCGGGTTGAGGTCGGTGTCGGCGCCGGCGTCGCGCTCACGCAGTCGGGCCAGGTCGTCGGCGACGCGATACCGCTCCGTCGGCCAGGGCGGCTCGCCGCCGAAAAGCAGGTCATCGCGGGTTCGGTCCGGCAAGCCCCACGTGAGGAGCGGGGCCAGGGCCACGGCCCACAGCAGCGCGACACGCCCGGGTGTGACGAGCGGACTGCGGCGATGCCGCGCTGCGGACTTGGGATGTTCACGTGGGCTCATGACAAGACGACGTCCATCACGCCCAAGGCGCCGAGCAGGAGCCCGACCGCGCCGTTGATCGTGAAGAAGGCCGTGTTCACGCGGCCCAGGTCGCGGGGACTGACGAGCGCGTTTTCAACGATGAGCAACACGATGACGCTCGCCGCCCCGACATAGTAGAGCGGACCCAGGCCGGCCGTGAGTCCGACCGCGATGAGCGCGGCCGCCGTGACCGTGTGAAACACGCGGGCCAGCGCCAGCGCCGCGGCCACTCCCATCTGGGCCGGGACGCTGTGCAGACCGGCCTCGCGGTCGAAGGCTACGTCCTGGCAGGCGTAGATGAGGTCGAAGCCGCCGATCCAGAACGTCGCCGCCACGAGTAGACACACGGCCGGCAACCCCAGCGTCTGCGGGTTGACGGCTAGCCACGCCGCAACGGGTGCCAGCGCGATGCCAAGCCCGAGCCAGATGTGCGACCAGCGCGTGAAGCGCTTGGTGTACGAATACAGGCACAGCCACGCGAGGACGGGGCCGGCCAGCGCCAGCGGCCACGGGTTGCCGTCCCGCCACAGGAAGGCGGCGCAGCCGAGAATGAACAGGCCGGCGGCGCCGACGAAGAAGCTCCAGGCCGTCGCGGTGCGAATCGCCCCGCGCGGTAGCGGACGCCCGGCGGTCCGCGGATTGGCGGCGTCGTACCGGGCGTCCGCCAGGCGGTTGAACGTCATCGCCGCACTGCGGGCCGTCACCATGCAGCCGACGATCAGCCCCAGTTGTCCCGCGGAGGGCCGGCCGGGCCGCGCGGCGAGGAACGTGGCCAGCAGCGCCAGCGGCAGGGCGAAGACGGAATGGCTGAACTTGACCAGCTCGCCCCAGGTCCGCACCGTGGTCAGCACGCGGCGCATGGGAACCTCAATCCCCGGGGTCCGGGGTCCGGGGAGCGGGATCCGGGAGGCGGGCCACGGGGTCCGGCTTCCAGCGGACGCGGAGATCGTGGGGCAGGGCGAGCAGGTCGAGAACGCGGCCGACGACGAAATCGACCAGGTCGTCAATGGACTGAGGACGCAGGTAGAAGCCGGGACACGCCGGACAAATGATCCCGCCGGCCTGGCTGACCTGCAGCATGTTTCCGAGTTCGATTGACCCGAGCGGCATTTCGCGTGGGACGAGGACCAGCCGGCGCGCCTCTTTCAGCGTCACCAGCGCGGCCCGCGTGATGAGGTTGTCCGCCAGGCCGGCGGCGACTGCGGCGAGGGTGTTGCTGCTGCACGGGCAGATCACCATGCCGTCGGTGCGGAACGAGCCGCTGGCGATCACGGCCCCGATGTCGGCGTAAGCGTGCAGCGTGGCCTCGGCGGCGGGGCGGCCGAAGAGCTCCTCCACGCTCAGCCGGCGCAGCCCGAGCTCGTCCGCGAGCACGCGACGCCCGTGCGGCGACGCGATCAGGTGCAGGTGGGCGCCGGCCCGCAGGACGCATTCGGCCAAACGGCGGGCGTACATGGCCCCGCTGGCCCCGGTAATCGCCAGGATGATCTGCTTCACGGCGATGTCGCTCGTGTGGTCGTCGTCGGCACCGGTTCAATCCTATACAGCCGCAGCCGCTCCCGGGCCCGCTCCGCCCAACAAGTGTCGGGAAAACGCTCGATGATCTCGCCCAACCGGGCGAGGCCGGCGGCCCGGTTCTCGGCGTCGTTGCCCCCCAGCGCCCGGAGTTCGAGATCGGCGCGGGCAAACAGGGCCTCCGGCAGGGCGTCCCCATCGGGGAAGCGCGCAATGCACGCCGCCAGCCGCTCGGCCCGCTCCTGACGGTCGCGGGCCGCCGCCGCCCACCGCACGATCAAGTTGTCGTACAGCCACGAGTCAGGGTACTGGTGCGCCAGCCACAGCAGTTGGCGGCGGTAGCCGGCGCGGTGGGGATCGAGGCCCGCCAACGCTTGCAGCGGCGCCGTGGCGTAGCGCGGATCGTCGCGGTTGGCCAGGATCAGCTCCCGCAGGCGGCGAATCTCAAACAGGTCCTGGTCCGGGTCGAACTCGAGGCTGGCTTCCGGCGGCTGCATCCGCAAGAGGGGGCGGTCTGACGCCCGGGCCGAGGTGGGCAGGGCCGCCTCCGCCACGGTCGGCGGCGGGCCGAGCGCGGCCAGGGCCCCGTCGGCGTCCCCGTGCCGCAGCCGCAGTTGGGCGACGCGCAGGCGGGCGGCCACGGCCAGGGGCGAGTGCGGATACTCGGACAGCAGGTTGGTCCAGATCGGCTCCGACTCCGGATGAGGAAAGTCGGTGTAGAGCTCGCGTTGCGCGTTTTCGCCCAACGCCCGTTCGTCCAGCCGCATGTCCAGCACCCGGGCCTGAATGAACAGCGCGCACGGCACGTAGCGGCTCGTGGGGTGGTCGGCGATGAAGTCCTTGAGGGCGTCGTACGCCGCGCGGCGGTGGTCCAGGAGCTCGATCAGCATGTGGCGGAAGACGCGGCGTTTCAGTTCGTACTGCTCGGTGGGGTCGGCGCTCCAGACCGTCAGGAACGTGGCGCGGCGGGGCTCGCGATCGACGCTGGGGTAGGTCCAGCGGTGGACCAGATTGAGGATGGTGTCGGTGGCATCCTGTACGGGCTGGAAGCGCTCCGAGCGCGGCCCGTACTGGGATTCGAGCACGCGGTAATACAGCTCGTCCACGCCGACATGCGCCCGGAACAGCAGGACGGGCGTGGCGAACAGGACGGCCATGACGGGGGCGACGGCGCCGGGGCGGTAGTTGACCAGGCGGGCGATGAAAAGGATGATCGCCATCATGGTGCAAGCCGCCAGGATGGCCAGCAGCCACGGGCCGGCCAGCAGGAGTTTTTTCTCGGGCGACACGCCGGCCGCCAGGGGTTCGCTGGGGCCGCGCGCCGCCAGGTAGAAGTAGAGCAGCACGGGGAGCATGGCCACCAGCGCCGAGCCGAAGCGGAACTTCATCCTAAACGGCCGCACCGACGCGAGCACGCAACTGGCCAGCAACGTGATCGCCATCCACGGCAGGTGGGCGAAGACGAGGATCGCCGCCAGGAACGGCAGGGCGCTGCGGAAGCCGTAGACGATTGAGACCGTGATCGGCACCGCCACAATCGCGGCGAACAGCAGCCCGATGACGACGCCGTGCATCGGGTTCTGATCGACGCTGATCGGGAACAGAATGAAGTCGTACAGGTTCTGGGTTTGGGTGCCCCAGAACTTCAGCGGGTACAGATACGACACGGGCGAGAAGTCGAACAGCCGGGCCACGTGCAGCCAGTGGGCGAACACGCACAGCCCGCAGAACAGCAGCCCGTTGAGCACCAGCAGGACCGTCGCGCGGACCCGGTACTTGCGCGCCGTCCACGACCAGACGCTCGTCGGCTGCCAAGGCGCGGCCACCGACTCCCCGGTTGTCGCCGGGGCCTGCGGGGCGGGCGGCGGCCCAGGGGCCTCGCCGGAAGCAGATGGGACTACGCGCGAGGCTTCCGACCCGCCGGTCTGGTCATCGTCGGCCTGCGGCATGAGCGTCGATCGTACCCGAGGCGGCCCAGGCGTGCCAATTGGCGGTGGGTCGGCACAAGGAGAACCGCGGCGGGCGAGTCAAGGGGGCGGAACGATCCCGGCGGGACTTGAACCCACAACCTTTGGCTCCGGAGGCCAACGCTCTATCCAGTTGAGCTACGGGATCGGCGTTCCGTGCAAGCTGGGGCCCTGCGTGCCAACCGCACTGGCGCGCGTGGACTTCACGGTCGCCCACGATGCCACGGTTCCTGGCAGCACGCCCGTGCAGGCAATCTAACCCGTCCGCCGGCCACGTCAAGTTCGCCCGCGCCGCCGCGCACGGAAGCTCACACCCCGTGTCAGAACCCGCCACGCGAGTGGCGGGATCCCCGGCCCCGCACCCGCGTGCGGAGTTGTGAAAGGCGCGCCTAGAACTGGAAGTAGATGAACTGCTCCTGGCCCCTGGAGCCGAGCAGGGCAAGCACCACCAGGATCGTGACGTAGGCCGCCTGGCGTACGGGCCACGGCCAGCGCACGACGAAATCCACGTCCCGTCGCCATTCGGCCAGCAGGTCCAGCAGGATCACCGGCCCGACGAGCAGCCCGAACACGGCGAGCTGCTCGCGGGCGGCGGCGTCCCAGTTCCAGTCGGTCACGATGCGGTACGGAAACTCCCACACCTGCCGCAGCGACTCGCACCGGAAGATGAGCCAGCCGAAGCACACGAGGTGGAAGAAGCCCAGCGTCGCGCCGAGACGCCGCAGCACGAGGAGCCAGCCCGGCCGGGGCGCCTTCGTCCGTGTGGCGGAGGCGCCGTCCGCCGGCGCGGGGGAGCGCGCGAACAGGCGAAACAAGATCAGCAGCAAGCCGTGGAAGGCGCCCCACAGGACGAACTTCCACTGGGCCCCGTGCCATAGCCCCCCGAGGAGCATGGTGAGGGCGAGATTGACACAGGTACGGCGGGGGCCGCGACGGTTGCCGCCCAGCGGGATGTACAGGTAGTCCCGCAGCCAGGTGGAGAGGCTGATGTGCCAGCGGCGCCAGAAGTCGCTGGGGTTGACGGCCAGGTAGGGCATATGGAAGTTCTCCATCAGGTCGAAGCCCATCAGCAAGGCCGTCCCACGGGCGATGAGGCTGTAGCCGGCGAAGTCGCAGTAGATCTGGAAGGCGAAGGCGTAGGTGCCGATGAAGGCGGTGGGGCCGCTGACCTGGGCCGCGCTGAACGCGCGATCAACCCAGGGGGACAGATTGTCGGCGACGTACACCTTCAAGAAGTAGCCGAGCAGCACCCACCAAACGCCGCGTCGCAGACCGTCGTGGGTCAGCACGCGGGGTTGCCGCACCTGGGGCAACAGGCGCTGTCCGCGTTCGATGGGGCCGGCGACGAGTTGCGGGAAGAAGGCGACGTAGAGGGCGAAGTCGCGGAGCGAGCGGCAGGCCGGCATCCGCCCGCGGTACACGTCGATGGTGTAGCTCATCGTCTGGAACGTGTAGAAGGAAATCCCCACCGGGACGATGATGCCCAGGGTCGTCAGCGGGCAGGGAAGACCGACCGTCGTCAACAGCGTGTGGAGGTTCGAGACGAAGAAGTCGTAGTACTTGAATGCCCCCAGCAGGCCCAGGTTCGTGGTTACGCTGAGCAGGAGGAGCCAGCGGCGCGTGCGCGCCGCGGGGGCCGCCTCTATGCGCCCGGCGCAGAGGAAGTCGATACCGGTCGAAATCAGGATCAGCGACAGAAAACGCCAATCCCAGCAGGCGTAGAAGAAGTAGCTGGCCGCCAGCAAGAGCCAATTCTGGGCCGCGTGGCCCACCCGCAGGTAGATCAGGTAGACCGCGACGAAGAACCCGACAAACAGCCAACTGTTGAAGAGCATACGCTAGAGTCGGTCCAGCG
This sequence comes from uncultured Planctomycetales bacterium, assembly GCA_964462635.1. Lineage (GTDB taxonomy): Bacteria > Planctomycetota > Phycisphaerae > UBA1845 > Fen-1342 > JBFMAI01. The sequence goes on along the minus strand of CAYWYJ010000051.1, from coordinate 9,645 downwards.
CCGCGCAGATCGCCTGGTAATGGCGGCGGGCATACGTCTCCCGGTAGCGCGGAACCGGGTGGATCATGTCCCCGAAGTGCTCGGCACTCCACTGCCCGCTGAAGTCGGCCAACGCGGCGATCGGGCACGCGGCGATCCTCTCCAGGACCGGGGCGCGAATCTCCTGCGAGTAACGGGTGGGGCGGCTCTCTTGCCATAGGAAGAGCGTCGGGACCCCGGCGCGCTCCAGTACGCCCAGCAGCTCGTCGAGGGTCCGCAGGTAGTCCGGCGCGGGGGGCAGCTCGGGCCAATTTCCGCCGACCACCGGTTGCCCGCGCTGCCGGGCGCGCAACCGAAAATCGGCGACAAGATTCAGGTGGGGGAAGTGAATGTGCCGCGCTAACAGGGCGGGGAAGAAGTCCACGTGCGTCAGCCGGTTTCGCAGGATGGGATCCAGTCGCGCCAGCGGGAAGATCGACGCCACGATCGACGACCCCGCGGTTGCCAGGGTGAAGTGCCGGCCGTAGTAGCTCCACGGGACGGCGGCGAGCGCCGGCAGCTCGAACGCCTGCTGGTCGATGTCGGAGCGGAACTTCGGGCCGAGGGGCAGGAAGGTGCACTCGGCCAGGCAGATCACCAGCAGGTCCGGCCGATGGCGAGTGGCCAGCGCGGCCTGGACCACGTAGTCCGAGATCCCGGCGCCCGTCAGGGCCAGGTTGATGAAGCGGACGGACCGCTGTTCCTCGCGAGCGAATCGCTCCATGAACGGCACGATGCGGTGGCCCTGATAGACCGAATTGCCGAGGATGCACACGGTCCGCGCGGAAACGCCCGACGTCGGGTACCGGCCGAGCGCGGCGCCGAACGACCCGTGCCGCAGGTACTTCGCGTCGCCGACGTCGTAGCTCAGGCGCGCCTCGAGCCAGTGCGCGGCCGCGACGCAGGTCGCGGCGCCCAGGAGCACGACCCAGAAGACCCGGCGACGCAGCGCGCAATCAGGCGGCATGGCGCCCCGTCCTCCTATGACGCGGTCGAGCGGGCCGCTTCCCAGCGCGACGCGTTCCGCGCGAACCACTCGTACGTGGCCTGGATGCCGGCGCGCAGCGGCGTCCGCGGCCGCCAACCGAGGGCCGTCAGCCGCGACACGTCGAGCAGCTTGCGCGGCATCCCGTCGGGCTTGCTCGGGTCGTAACGTAGCTCGCCGCGAAAACCCACCACGTCGCGGACCAGCTCGGCGAGTTCCGCGATCGAGATGTCTTCGCCGACGCCCACGTTGATGATCCGCGGGTCGTCGTAGCGCTCCATGAGAAACACGGCCGCGTCGGCCAGGTCGTCCACATACAGAAACTCGCGCCGCGGCCGGCCGGTGCCCCAGATCGTGACGTGATCGGCCCCCGCCACCTTCGCCTCGTGCAGCTTGCGCAGCAGCGCGGGCAGGACGTGCGAGTTCTGCAAGTCGAAGTTGTCGCCCGGGCCGTACAGGTTCGTCGGCATCAGGGCGATCGCGTTGAAGCCGTGCTGCCGTCGATACGCCGCGCACATCTCCAGGCCGGCGATTTTGGCGATGGCGTAAGCGGAGTTGGTCGGCTCCAGCGGCCCGGTGAGGAGGTGCTCCTCCTTCATGGGCTGGGGGGCCAGCCGCGGGTAGATGCAGGACGAGCCCAGGAACAGCAGCTTGCGCACCCCGTGTCGCCACGCCGCGTCGATCACGTGCGTCTGGATGAGCAGGTTCTCGCGGATGAAGTCCGCCGGGTACTGGTTGTTGGCCAGGATGCCGCCGACACGGGCGGCGGCGACAAAAACGTATCGCGGCCGGGTCTGGTGAAGGAACTCATCGACGGCGGGGGCCTGGGTGAGATCGAGATCGGGGTACGGGCGCGTGATCAGGTTCGTGAAGCCGCCGGCCTGAAGACGGCGAAGAATGGCCGAGCCGACCAGGCCTTGGTGACCGGCGACGTAGATGGGATCGTGCTTGGACATCATCTTGGGCCCCGTCTTTCTATTGGAGCGCGCGGCGGGGTGGGCTCACGCCGAGGGTCTCGACTCTCCCCCAACCCCTCCCTGGAAGGGAGGGGGGTTCGGTAAGCCCGCGCTCGGCCTCACTCATGTCGGAGTCCTTGGCCCAGGGGCGTGTGGCCCGCGGCCCGCAACGTTTGCTCCTGGCGCGCCAGCTCCATGTCGTGGTCCACCATCAGCCGAACCAGCTCGACAAACGTCATCGTCGGGGCCCAGCCGAGTTGCCGCCGGGCCTTGGCCGGGTCGCCGTGCAGGTGGTCCACCTCCGTCGGCCGCAGGTAGCGCGGGTCGATGCGGACGGCGGCGCGCCAATCCAGCCCGGCGTGCCCGAACGCCTCTTCGACGAACTCGCCCACCGAGTGTGCCGCGCCCGTGGCCACGACGTAATCGTCCGGCCGCTCCTGCTGCAACATCCGCCACATCGCGTCCACGTAGTCACCCGCGAAGCCCCAGTCGCGGCGGGCGTTCAGATTGCCCAGGTAGACATGTTGCTGCAAGCCCAGTTTGATCCGGCCGACCGCCCGCGTGATCTTGCGGGTCACGAACGTCTCGCCTCGCCGCGGCGACTCGTGATTGAACAGGATGCCGTTGGCGATGAACAAACCGTACGCCTCGCGGTAGTTCACGCAGTACCAGTGGGCGGCGACCTTCGACGCCGCGTACGGGCTGCGCGGGTAGAAGGGCGTGGCCTCGCTTTGCGGCGGCGGCGAGGCCCCGAACATCTCGGACGACCCGGCCTGGTACAGCCGCACCTCGCGCCCTGTGCTGTCCACGTAATCCCGCAAGCTTTCCAGCAGCCGCAGCGTGCCCGTCGCCACAATGTCGGCGGTGTATTCCGGCTGGGCGAACGACACCTTGACGTGCGACTGGGCCCCCAGGTTGTAGACTTCGTCCGGCCGCACGTGATCGAGAATGTGCCGCAGGCCGCTGCTGTCCGACAGGTCGCCGTAGTGCAGGAAGAACCGTGTCCCCGGCTCGTGCGGGTCACGGTAGATCGCGTCGACGCGGGCCGTGTTGAACGTGCTGGACCGCCGAACGATCCCGTGGACTTCGTAGCCCTTGGCCAGCAGGAGCTCGGCCAGATAGGAGCCGTCCTGCCCGGTCACGCCGCTGATGAGCGCCCGTTTCATGGGGTCTGTCCCTGCTCTCTGTTCCCGGCACCCTGTTCCCTAACGGCGCATCTCCCCGGCCATCGTCTCGGAGCGGATGGTGCCGTCGTTCAGGTTGATGGTCAGCTCCCGGCCGGCATGTACGTCGAAATGCGCCCTCTGCGTGTCCTCGAAGTACACGCGGGCGTCGGCGGGCGCGGCGCCGCGCACATGGATGCGGCCGAGCTCGCGGCTGAACTCGATCCAGCCCGCGTTCACCTCCCGGATCCGCGGCCCTTCCTGGTCCCGCAAGTACACGCTGCCGGACGCCAGCATCGAGCTCAGCCGCAGCGACGCCTCCGTCAGCGCCCCGCCGACCGGCGACGCCGACCCCGGCCCGTCGCCGCTGAACCAGCATTCCAGCCGGTCGCACTCCAACGACGTGTGCCGGCTCTTGAGGCTGTCCAGCAACTCCGGGGCGGAGGCGAGTTGCGGCAGCATGTGGTCGAGCTGGACCATCTCCCGCCCCGTGCGGTGGACGAAGAACACGTCGTCCTCGAACACCGCCGTGTCCCGGCGGCCGGGGCCGTCCGGGCCGAGGGTGTACGTCATCTGACCGGTGCATTGCATCGCTGTCTGGCTCGGACCGCGGCTGAGCAGGGCCGACGGGAGGCCGACGTCCGGCGACGCGGACGCCGCCTCGTCCGCCCCGCGCCGGTCCAACATGAGCAACTGCGTCAGACCGCTGGTCACGATCTGCCGGTTGACGATGTCCACTTCCAAACGCGGCGCGCGGACGCTGGCCTCCAGCGTCGGCCCGTCGTGCCCCGGCTCGACCGTTTCACTGGTGACCACGGCCCCCTCGGCGTGGAGCCGCACGGGTTCCTTGCGCAGCCGCTCGCCCTCGTCGCTCAATTGCCACGCCAGGGGTTCGTCGGGCGTCGTGGGCCGGGGCGCCGCATTCCACAGCCCGCGTCCCTCCCGCCACACGGCGCGCCACGACGCCGCGGTCGGCAGCCCGCCCAGCCGGACAACGCTGCCGAACAGCTCGCGGCACAAGCCGGCCCACGAGGCGGCAGGGCGCGCGCTGGGTGGCGGAGTCACGTCCTCCAGGAGCAACGTGAGCGTGTCGGCGTACAGGTGCTCACGCTCGGTGCGCGCGTCCACCTCGCCCGCCAGGTAGACGGTGTTTCGGCGGCCGTCGATGTGCAGCCGGTCGCGGCTGGTGACGATGATCGGCGTCGGTTGGCGGCGCTGGCGACCCTGGAGGCTGCGCTGCGTCTTGAACGCCAGCCGCGACGGGCCCTCCACGTGGAGCGTCAGGGCGCGGCGGTCGAGATTAATCTGCTCCCCGCGCACGGTGTACGGCTCGGCGCGCAACAGGCCCGGGGCGCGCGGACCGCCGGACACGCGGGCCCGCGCCAGCCGATTCAGACCCTCGAAGTCGGCCGCGATTTCATCCCCCCGGGCGCCCACCCGGTTGTCCGGGTCCACGAGCTCGGCCTCGCCGCGCACTTGCAGTTCTTGCAGCACGAACGCGGGTTTCTTGGCCGCGGGGGTGGATGGCGGCGGCGGGGCCGTGGAAGCGACGATCTGGCCGCCACGAATGCGGGCGCGATCACGCTGCACAACCGCGGCGCCGGCGGCGGCCATCCGCGACGGGTACAACTCGCCCGCGGGCGTACGGGCGAACGTCAGCCGCAGCTCGGCGGCGCTCAGGCGGCCGTCGCCGGCACTGAGCCGCACGGCCCCCGACGCGAGGGCCGTGTCGAGTGCCTCTTCCAGCGATTGACCGCCTTCCGCGGGCCGGAACCCGACGTCGAGGCGGTGGGCGGCGAGCTTCTGGCCGCCGAGGTCCACCTCCACATCGCCCACGAACATCGCCGACTCCAAACGATCGGCGGGGAGTCCCAGATCGGAAGCCGGCGCCGTGGTCGCGGCACGCTGGGCCAAGTGCAGCTCGGCCCAGTGCGCGCTGCGGATGAACGACGTTCGCCCGCGCTCGCCGCCGCCCCGCTGCGAGCGCAGCTCCACGTCGCCGATCAGCTTCACGACACGGGCCCCTTGGTCGACGAAGATGCTGCCGGCCGCCGCCGACAGGTTGGGCCCGAGGTCGAATTGCACGCGGCCCGCGGCGGTGGGATAGAGCCACACGCGCTGCGTGTCGTCGTGGAACGCGACGCGCCCGCAGCGCAGCACCGCGTCCTGCCGCGTCAGCACGACGGGGTTTCCGACGGCCTCGAACCGTCGCCGGTTGGCGGTCGCGCGCGGGTCGGGCGGCGCCGGCTCGAGGCGCAACGAGCCGGTCCAGCGCAACACCAGTCGTTCACGCTCGTCGCGGGCCGGCCGACTGGCGGGCGCCGTCGTCGGCGCCGCGGCGCGCAGGACCCGGCTCGCCCCGCCGCCCACGTCGAACAGCAGCCGCACCTCGTCCGCGGTCAGCCCACCGACGAGCCGGTCGCCCCGCCACTGCTCCGCCACGAGTCCGCCATCCAGGACGCAGGCGTACGCGGTCGGCGGGCGCTGCGCGTGGCGACGACTCGGTCGGGCGGCCGGGGCGGTCGACGCGGGCCCCGCTTCCTCACGCTGAGCGGCGCTGCCCGTCACCTCGCCAAACAACCCCGCGACGCCGTAGAGCACGAACCGCTCGCCCTGCCGGATCGTCAGCGTCTCGATGCGGTTTTCGCCCGGGCTCCAGATCAAGTGCAGTCCGGTGCCGGCGATCTCGAAATCGTCGCTCTGCACGGTCAGACGCTCGTCGGTCTGGAGCTCGCCGAGGTCGAGGTCGAATTGCAGACGCTCGACGGTGACGGTGATGAGGTCTTCCGGGCGCTCGTCGCGCGGAGGGCGGTCGGGGCCGGCGCCGCGGTCGGCGACGATCCGCACATGGCCCGCCAGCCACCCCGTCTTGGGCCGCATTTGCGCTTGTTCGACGCGGTCCACGAGAATCTGGCCCTCGTCGGCGGTGACGATCACAGTCATGCCGCCGGGCAGCAGCATGGCCAGCTCCGGCCCGCTCACGCGAATCTCGTTCTTGGATTCCGGGACCGGCCGCCAATCCTGGCACAGAAACATGTCCCGCGGGCGGCCGGTGCGTTCGTCGTAGCGGCGGAACATGATCTTGCCGCCGGGCGGCATCTCCAGCGTGTCCCCGATCCGCAACGGCTCGCCCGCCGGCTCGGGCGGGGGCGGCAGGGTCGGACCGCTGGGGCGGCCCGCGTCCGCACCGGGGGTGCCGACGAGCGCGGTGTATCCCAGGAACAGGAGGATGAGCACCGCCAGCGACGAAACGGCCAACACGATGTTACGGGTCATGAACTTCGGGACCTCGCTTGCCCAGCGCGGCGCTTATACCTCAGCGCGGCCTATGGCCGCAACCGAATGTGGCGGCTCGCCACAGCCAGTTGCCTTTGGCGACCGGGCTCCGTACCGGCCGTTGGCCGCCGAGGAATCTTGTGGCGCCGACAAGGATTCGATCGTTAGTAGTACGGAGCCCGGCCTCGTGACGCCCCCGTGCCGTCCGCCGGCCGTTACCCGTCACCAGGGGAATGGGCCGTGTAGTGGGCGATGACCTCGTCCCAGCGCCCCTCCGCCCGCATCAGGTACTCCACGGCTTCGCGCACGGCCCCCTGACCGCCCGTGCGGAAGGTGACCAGGCGGGCCGCCGACTTCACTTCCTCGACCGCGTTGGCGACGGCGATGGGGTAGCCGCAGACGCGCAGCACGGACAGATCGGGCAGGTCGTCGCCGATCATCGCCACCTGCTCCCAGCGCAAACCGAGCCGGGTCAGGAGCGTCCCCAGGTCGGCGACCTTGTCACGGCTGCCCTGTATTACGTGCTCGATCTTCAGCTCGCGGGCGCGGGCGGCCACGGCGTCGGACGTCTTGCCCGAACAGAGGATGACGACGCCGCCGAGCCGCTGAAACCAGTGCAGGGCGAAGCCGTCGTGGACGTGAAACCGCCGCGACTGCCGGCCGGTGTCGTCCGTATACAGCCCACCGTCCGTCAATACCCCGTCCACGTCGAGTACCAGGCAGCGGATGTTGTGCATGGGGCGTATGATAGGGGCAGTGAAGCGACAAAGCATCGAGGCAATACGCTATATGGGTATTCACGGTCGTGCGA
>CAYWYJ010000051.1:0-2426 GCA_964462635.1 uncultured Planctomycetales bacterium | reverse complement strand
GTTCCGCAAAATCCCGTCGCCCAAATTGGTATGGTGGGTTTTCCGGGGCGGGCCCCCGGGGGGGGGGGGGGGACGGCCCGCCCGCGGCTCGCCGGGAGGCTCGCCCTCCCGGTTGGCGCCCCATGATCCTCAATACCTATTCAGCGAGGAGCCGGGCCGGGCGGCCTGGGTCCGGCCGCTGAGCAACGAGTTGCCGGACGGAACCCTTTCGGATGACTGCGCAAGAACCCGCACGCTACGACCTCGGGGGTTGCACGGTGACGCTCATCGACGGGGGGCGGCTCAAGCTTGACGGCGGTGCCATGTTCGGCCTGATCCCCAAGCCGCTGTGGTCCCGCTCCTACCCCGCCGACGAGCAGAACCGCATCCTGCTCGCCTGCAATTGCCTGCTCGTCGAGTGGCCCGGCTCCGACCGCCGGCTCATCGTCGAGACCGGCCACGGGCCGAAGTACGCCGAGAAAGAGCAGCGGATGTTCGCCATCGACCCGGCCCACTGGCTGCGGCCGTCGCTGCTAGCGGCGGGCGTCGATCCGGCCTCCGTCACCGACGTTGTCGTGTCGCACCTGCACTTCGATCACGCCGGCGGGCTCACCTTCGAGGACGACGGCCGCGTGGTGCCGACGTTTCCCCACGCGACCGTCCACGCGCCGTTGCGGGAAATCCAGGACGCCCTGGCCGGTTTCGGCATCATGACGGCCACCTACCGACCCGAGAACCTGCGCCCCATCACGGCGGTGGACGCCTGGAACCCCCTCGAGGGTGAAGCGGAGATCGTGCCCGGCGTCTTCAGCCGCCCCACCCCCGGCCACACGCGCGGCCACCACTCCGTCGTCATCACGGGACGCGAACGCACGCTCGTCTTCGGCGGCGACCTCATGCCGACGCGGCACCACCTCGGCGCGCCGTACAACATGGCCTACGACCTGTTTCCGTTGGAAAACCGCGCGTCCAAGCAGCGGCTGCTGGCGTGGCTCGCGGCGTGCGACGGACTCCTGGCCATCGACCACGAGTTGGAGACGCCGGTGCTGACGGTCCGCGCCCAGGGCGACTGGTTCGAGCTGGTTCCCGAACCGCCGCGGCCAGGGCCGAATGAAAAAGGAACAGCGCAAAACTCAAAAAAGGGCGGTCGAACGCCGTAGAACACCTCGGCGCCGCGGGGATCGGCCGCAGTTTTCTTTTTTCATTTTGCCTTTTTCCTTTTGCATTCCGGGTTCTTCACTGCTGTTCCGCGCCCGCCTGCGTCGCGGCACCCGTCAGTTCCGCCAGCGCCCGCTCGGCCGGCTGGTGCTTGGGATCACACTTCAGGGCTTGCCGGTACGCTTCCGCGGCTTGCTCGGCCTTGCCGGCGTGTTGGTAGGCCCGGCCCAGATCGTAGTGCAACTCGGCATCGTTTGGGGCGAGCGTCAGCGCGGCGTTGAACGCCTCCGCCGCCTCCGGCCACCGTTGCCGCAACATCCGCACGTGTCCGAGCGTCACGAGCGGCCGCGGGTTGCGTGGGGCCGACGTGGCGGCCTGTTCCAGGGCGGCTTCCGCCTCGTCGAACCGTTCGCACGCCGCCAGGGCCGCCCCCAGGCGCACGAAGGCTTCCGCGTGCTTCGGCCTCAGCCGTGTGGCCTGGCGGTATGAATCGACGGCCTCGCGCAGTCGCCCCAGCTCGACCCGCACGTCGCCGAGCGCCAAGTGGGCCTCGAACATCGCCGGCCGGCGGATGATCGCCCCCGCCAGAAGCTGTGCGGCTTGCTCCGGGTTGTGCGCGCGCCGGGCCGCGAGGGCTTCGCGGTACAGCGCCCGGGCCTGTCGGGCCGGCCGCTGTCGCTGGTATAGCCAATAGCCACCGACCCCAGTCACCCCGATCGCCAGCAGCACGAGCACGGCCTGCCAGCCGCTCAGTTCCCCGCGGCGACGTGCGCGGGGGGACGCCGGGGGGTTGCCCTGGGCCGCACTCGACGACGGGTGGGCGTCGGTCACGACGGGCCTCCTGTGCCGCGTATGCTACGAACCCCCGCACGGCTCGCCAAGCGGCGCTTCCGGCCGCACTCCACGCCCGGCGTCACTTGCCCCCGTCACATGGCGGGCGCGGCACCCGCAGGCGGGTGTGGTGCCGGCCAATTGCCCGTGGAGTATCGCTGGGCAAACGCCGACGCTTGCTGCTGCTCTTGAGCAGTGGTCACCCGTGCCGGAGCGGTGTTGCTGACATGGACCGGTGCCACACCAGCTTGGGGACACGCCTGGGGCGTGGCGGCCGGGTTCTGTAGATTCGTAGCGGCTCGCCACAGCGAGTCGCCTTTGGCGACCGGGCTCCGCACCGGCCGTTGGTGTGCGAACACGCCGGACTCCCGCCACGGCGGGCAAGCTCCGGTCCGGCGCTACAGGGGAGTGCGGGCGTCCCGCCCGCCGATCCGAGCCGCGACCGTGAGGGAGCGGGA
>CAYWYJ010000050.1:0-24071 GCA_964462635.1 uncultured Planctomycetales bacterium | reverse complement strand
TCCGCCGGCGTCGTGCATGTACAGGGCGTTCAGGTTGCCGCCGCCCGGGCCGGCCCCGGGGGCCTTCACCGCCAGCAGCCCGCCAATGCCGCCGGCACCTTCCAGCGACCGGCTGGAAGCCGGTCCCCCACCATGCAAGGAGCCGCCGCCGCTCAGGCCCGCCAAGTCGAGGCCCCAGGTGTACTTGCGCATCACCGTGTCCACCGGCGGGACGCCGATGCTCCCCTCAAGCTCCAGTAACATCAGCGCACCCTGGACACGCTGCTCGCGGCGAGGCCGCGCGGTCGCAAGGCGACCGGTCCGCCTGCGGCGAATGCGGCGAGTCAAGGGCATACCCGCTCCACACAAATTTGCGAGTGTCGGTCAGCACCCACTGGGCCGGCGGCGGGTTGGTCTGCCACGTCCAGACCTTCTTCAGCACCCGCCGGCCCAGATAATCATACCTAAACTCCGCCTTCTGCGCCCCCGCCGGCGGTGGCGAATACTGCCCCGGCGTCGGCTCCACCCGCACCAACCGGTTCTCCGCGTCGCCACCACGGGTTACAATTCGCCACTACTCAGGAGCATGACCCCGTTGGATACGCTCGCGTAGTGTCCCGCCGACGGTCGCGGAAATGCCCTGGCACACGCTCTTGAACCCACGGCGGTGCGCGACGCTCGGCGCCGGTTCAACAACGAAACGCCCACGTGTGCTGAGGTACCCACGGTCGTCGAGCTCGGATGCGCTTATTCCCCACGCGACGTCAAACCAGGCGGGATCGCGCAGCTCGCAGGTGTAGTTCTCTCGCTCGCGGGGCACGAACCACCGGCCGGTTGGCTCGCGCCGTATGTAGCCACCATCGACCAGGTCCGCCAGTGCCCGAGGTAACTGGCCCTCGTGGTCCTCCGCGTAGCGGATCAGCGCGTGCGAGAATCCAAGCCACTCCGAGATCAGTCTGATCTCCTCTCGGGCCGACTGGTGCGACGGATAGACGACGCCCCAGATGATCAGCATGAGCAGTCCGGCCAGACCGCAGGGTAGAATCAACCCCAGCCATCGCCGATGCCGCCGGGCTCGATGTGCGGCCAGCGCCACGATGGCGACGGCCAACGCCGTCGTAGCTGCAATGACCGCGACTGTGGCCGCCATCCAGCCCGACGCCTTGCTCTCGCCGCCCAGGGCTTCAAGGAGGAACATGAAGCCCAGAGTTCCAAGCAGTCCAACCACACCGAGACCCTCGGGGATGAATGTCGTATGCAGCTGACTCATCCAGGGCCTCCTTGTGCTACCGCCAGCAAGGTCCCGTCTCACGTCGTGCCATACCCCTGTTCCGCTACTCGGCTGGCGGCCATAACTCCGGGATGCACTCACCTCCATGATGTGTCTTCGGGCAGTACGGGGCCCAGGGCTTTCCGCCGATGTTCCAGCGGCGCCAGGGATCAAGATTCGCATCCGACGTCGTGGTGCGGTTGCATACGTGAAACACGGCCGCGAAGGTGTGCTTCCTCTGACCTTCGGTCGAGTTCGCCACTCTTACCTGGAAGCACTCGTTGCTGAGATTCCAGTTTCTTATCATCTGGGCGAGCTCGACGCACATCCGAAAGTCGGGGTTCGTCGACGACCACGCCCGCATCATGACCACATACTTCAAGCAGAGTCTGGCAGCCGCACGCCGGCATTCAGCCTCCGGGCACGCCTTGCAGCAGCAGTGCCGACAGCACGCCTTACTGAGAATCGCGGTGCAATACCCTTCGTCACTCGGCCTCGGCCCTGGTTCATACCGACATTCTCGTTCGCCAGGAGCCAAACCCCAGTCGAGTTTCTCGCCGAGTGCGTCAACCCCATTCACTGGTGAATTCATCGCAAACCCGTAGAGGGACCAACCGCCCTTCTCCTCAATCGGATCGCGATTCAACCACCGCCCGAGGGCCGGGCTGTAGTAACGGTAGCCCCAGTAGCCCAAGCCCGTCTCGTCGTCCCAGTACTTCGTGCTGAAACGCACCGGGTTGGCGGCGGCGTACGTCCCGGACTGGGCCGTGACGCCGCCGTAGGGGTCGTATTCGTAGTGCGCCAGCAGCCGCCCGGCGGACCATTCGCCCGGCGGGGTCGTCAGCTCGGGCGCCCAGGCGACCAGTTGTCCCACGTTGCCGTTGGCGTCGTACGTGTACACGGCGTTCAGGTCGCCGGCGCCGGGACCGGCCCCGGGGGCCTGCATGGCCAACAGGCCGCCAATGCCGCCGGCGCCCTCCAACGACCGGCTGGAAGCCGGTCCCCCACCATTCAAAGAGCCCCCACCTCCATTCAAACCGGCCAAGTCGAGGCCCCAGGTGTACTTACGCATCACCGTGTCCACCGGCGGGTCGCCCGTGTCACCCTCCAACTCCACCAACATCAGCCACCCGCTCCACACGAACTTCCGCACGTCGGTCAGCACCCACTCGCCGGACTGCCGCGTCCAGACCTTCTTCTGCACCCGCCGACCCAGGTAATCGTACTTGAACTCGACCTTCTTGTCACCGCTCGCCGGCGTCGTTGCCCAATCGTTCGGGTCGGAACCCACCCAATCATACACCCGTTTGTCAACCCGCCGGCCCAGATAATCATACCCGAACACGACCTTCTTGGCCCCGTCCAGCGGCGGGGAATACTGCCCCGGCGTCGGCTCCACCCGCACCAGCCGGTTCGATGCGCGCTGGTCACAAACCCGGGGCAGCCGCGGGAGTACCCGCCGGAATCAAGTCCTGCGGCGGGCTGTTGGCACAGCGCCGCAACACGACAGCGGTGGGAGATTTGGGCGAGGGTTGACGCAACAAGACAAGCGGAGCGGGCGAGAACCGCGTGGTTCACCCGCTCCGCTGGAGATGTCAACTCAGGGACGACGGCCGGCGAGCCGTCGTCGCCGACTAACTAACCTAGTGATTGGGCTTCGGGGCCGGCTTGGGCTCCTCGGCCTTCTTCTCCATCGGCTTCGGCTCGACCGCCTTGGCCGGCGCCGGCATCAGCACGGCGTCAATCACGTGGATCACGCCGTTGCTGGCCACGACATCCGTCTTGGTGACGTGGGCCTTGCCGTTGAGAACCACCTTGCCCTCCTTGACGGTGATTTCCAGCTCGCCGTGCAGGGCCTTCAGCTCCTTGGCCTTCTCGACGGCGGCGGCCATCTCCTTGCCCTTGACGACGTGGTGCTTCAAGATGTCCGCCAGCTTCTGCTTGTTCTCGGGCTTCTTGAGGTCGTCCAGGTCCTTGCCGAGCTTGGCGAAGGCCTCGTCGGTCGGGGCGAAGACGGTGAACGGGCCGGGGCCCTTCAGCGTCTCGACCAGGCCGGCGTCCTTGAGCAGCTCGCAGAGGGTGTTGAACTTGGCATCCATCGCGGTCTGGACCAGGTCCTTGCCCTCCGGCGCGGGCTGCGCTTGAGGCTTCGGCTCGGGCTTTGCCGTTGGCGTCTGCTGAGCAGACGCCCAGCCGCTGAAGGCCAGCGCCACAACTGCTGCCGTGACACAGAACCAACGCGACTTTCCACTGAACATTTCTGACACTCCTCGCACCCGCAGGTGCACGCCCCACTTCGCGGCCATATCAAGTCCGGGCTGTCTACGCCGACCGCACCGTCTCCGCTGCGTAGGGAACGGGACATTGTATGCGCGCCGTACAGCGGGGTTGCAAGGGGAAGCAAGTTTCGTGCCCAAGTGCGCGACGTGGCGCCCGTCAGCGATCGAGTGGGTTGCTTCCTGTCGTGCGCGCGCACGGATTCGACAGCCCGAGGCCGGGTTGCCGTGCGGCTCTACGCCTATATGTCGCATTGGAATCGAGTTACAACTCCGCCCGCGACCGGCCGCGTCGTCGCCGCCGCAGTCGCGGCTGGAACGCCGCGAACCGCCGCTACACCGACTCGCATCCGGCGGCCAAGCCGCTACAATCGGCCCCCGACCTGTCGGCAGCGCAGACGCGAGGATTCCATGAGCCCCATTGCCATGACCGTTCTGCTCGTCGTGACCTTGGCCACCTTCGCCTACTCGGCCCACCGGCGCTGGCGATTGATGCTGGTCGCCCGGCGACCCGAGAACCGCGCCGACCGCGTCGGCGAGCGGGTCGTGGGCGTCATCAAGTACGTCTTCGGCCAGTTGCGCATGCCGCGCTACCCGCTGGCCGGCTGGGCGCACATCATCGTCTTCTTCGGGTTCTGCGTGCTGCTGCTTAACTCGATCATGCTCTGGGTGCGCGGCTACGTGTCGGCCGACAGCGCGGCGTACCACCTGTGGGTGTTTGGCCCGCACCAGCCGTTGGGCATGGTCTACGCCTTTCTGCGCGACATCTTCACCGTGCTGGTCATCGTCGGCGTGCTCGTGTTCTTCTACTACCGCCTTGTTGCCCGGCTGTCGCGCCTGACGCTGAACTTCGAGGGTGTGCTGATCCTGCTCATCATCTTCACGATGATGGTCGCGGATCTGGTGTATGAGGGGGTGGAGATCAACAAGCATCATGGCGGGCAGTTTCAGGCCGCCATGCCGTTCGGCTCACTGGCCGCCCGGCTGGTCGGCGACAGCAACTTCCCGTGGTACCTGGGATTCTGGACGCACTCGGCCCTGGTGCTGCTGTTCCTGAACCTGCTGCCGTACGGCAAGCACTTCCACGTGCTGACCGTCATCCCCAACATCTTCACGCGCAGCCTGGAGCCGCGCGGCCGGCTCGCGCCGGTCCAGGACATCGAGGGGCGGCTGGAGCGGGAAGAGACGCTCGGCGTGAAAGCGGTCCGCGACTTCAGTTGGAAGGACGCGCTGGACTTTTACACCTGCACGGAGTGCGGCCGCTGCTCCGACCAGTGCCCGGCGACGAACACCGGCAAGCTGCTGTCGCCGAAGCACCTGACGATCGCGCTGCGGGATTACATGTACCACAACGAGGAAATGCTGGTCGCCGCCGACCAACGCCGGACTCGGAGGTCCGGCGCTACAGAAAATGGAAACGCGCCGGACCACGACACGGCGGCGCATGGCGCGGCGAGCGACGGCGCAGGGGAGCATCGGCGTCCCGCCGGTTCTGAAGAGGGCAACCCAGCGGCGGGCGGCGCAGGGAACGGCGACGGACAGCTCCTGCTCGTACCCGAGACGATCAAGCCGGAGGTGTTGTGGGCCTGCACGACGTGCAGCGCGTGCGAGGAGGAGTGCCCCGTCTTCATCACGTACATCGACAAGATCGTGTCGATGCGGCAGAACCTGGCGATGGAACAGGGCACCTTCCCCGAGCAGCTTCAGACGATGTTCCAGGGGCTCGAAAACGCCGGCAATCCCTACAGCTACCCCAACGACCAGCGGGCCGAGTGGGCCGCCGGCCTCGATGTCCCGCTCATGGCCGACAACCCCGACGTGGAGTACCTCTACTGGGTCGGCTGCGCGGCGTCGTTCGACGACCGCTCCCGCAAGATCGCCCGGGCCCTGGCCCAACTGCTCAAGACCGCCGGCGTCCGCTTCGCCATTCTCGGCCCCGAGGAGACATGCAACGGCGACCCGGCCCGCCGTGCCGGCAACGAGTTCCTGTTCCAGATGCTCGCCCGGCAGAACGTCGAGACGCTCAACCGCTACAACGTCAAGAAGGTCGTCACGGCGTGCCCACACTGCTTCAACACGCTCAAGCACGAATATCCCGACTTTGGCGGACGCTTCGAGGTCGTCCACCACAGCGAACTGCTGGCCCAACTGCTGCGCGAGGGGCGCCTGCGCCCGCAGCGCCCCGTCCCGCTGAAGGTCGCGTTCCACGACGCCTGCTACCTCGGCCGGCACAACGGCGTCTACGATCCGCCGCGGGACGTGCTGCGGGCGATTCCCGGCGTCGAGCTGGTCGAGCCGGCCAAGACGCGCGACCGCGGGATGTGCTGCGGGGCGGGCGGGGCGCAGATGTGGAAGGAGGAAGAAGCGGGCCGCGAGCGCGTCAACCACGCCCGCACGAAGCAACTGCTCGAAGTGTTGCCGGTGTCGGCCGATGGCACCGCGCTCGGCTCGGCGTGCCCGTTCTGCAAGACGATGCTGACCGACAGCCTGGCGGACCTGAACCACGAGCAGGTCGGCCAGCTCGACATCGCGGAAGCGCTGTGGAAGTCGGTGGCGAGTGACGCGTGACCCCGGACGGTTCACCACAGAGGTTCAGCGCGGACTATAACCGCAACCAGATGTAGCGGCTCGCCACAGCGAGTCGCCATTCAGCCTCTAACAGAACCCACCACGCAAGTGGTGGGCCGCGGAGCCCCCGCACTGGCGTGCGGGGTTCTGATAGGCACTCTTTGGCGACCGGGCTCCGCACCGGCCGTTGGCCGCCGAAGAATCTCGTGGCGCCGACAAGAATTCGATGGTAATACGGAGACGCCGACGCCGAGAGGGACGGCAAGGCGCGCGGACCATCGAGCGAGGGGAGGGAAGCGCGAAGCCGCCACCTCGCATGTGCCGGCAGGTCGGCAAGTCGTCTCCCGGGGCTCGCGTTCAGGGCCACACGCCAACGCCCCTGCGGGGCTCCCCCACGGGACGGTCGGTGCCGGGACACGCTCGCTCGCGTCCACGCACATGCTCGACGGTTGTTGCGTGCCGCAATCCGTGGTCACACCCGAGCTGAACTGGCGGACCAGCGGGTAGCTCGACGCCGGTCCGGGCGGGTATACTACGGGTCTGTGTGTACACGGCGCGGCGGTCGCGGGCGGTAGGGGGCCCGACGGCCGGGGCGAAGGCTCCGCTAGTGGTTGGAGGACAGTGACCGGATGGACGAGACCCCGATTGAAAGAGCGATCGACACGCCGACGGGGGCCCGGCTGGACGAGGTGGACCGGAAGAAGCCGGCGCGGCTGAAGAAGTACTTCAAGGCGGTGATCCGCATGAAGGTGTCGGACCTGCACCTGAAGGCGGGGTCGCCGGCGCACGTGCGGGTGAAGGGCGACTTGCGACCGCTGGAGGGCGGGCCGCTGACGGGGGAGGAGATCCGCGAGGGCATCTTCGAGATGCTCAGCGAGAAGCAGCGGCGGATTTACGAGGAGCGCGGGGCGATCGACTTCGCGTACGACGTGGGGCCGGCGGGTGACGCGGACCGCTTTCGCGTGAACGCGTTTCAGCAGCGGGGGCAGATGTCGGTGGCGGCGCGGCGGGTGTCGAAGGAAATCCGCAATTTCGCGGAGTTGTACCTGCCGCCGTCGCTGGAGCGCGTGACGCACTTCCACCAGGGGCTGGTGCTGCTGGCGGGCATCACCGGGTCGGGCAAGAGCACGACGATCGCGGCGATGATCGACCACATCAACAAGCGCGACCCGGTCCACATTGTGACGATCGAGGACCCGATCGAGTACCTGTTCACCGACAAGAAGGCGGTGATCAACCAGCGCGAGGTGGGCATCGACGTGCTCGACTTCCACGACGCCCTGCGCTACCTGATGCGGGAAGACCCCGACATTGTGCTGATCGGCGAGATGCGCGACATGGAGACCTTCTCGGCGGCGATCCACGCCGCCGAGACGGGGCACCTGGTGTTTGGTACCATCCACGCTTCCAGCTCATCGCAGACGATCTCGCGGCTCCTGGACCTGTTCCCGGTGGAGGAGCGACGGTCGGTGCGGCAGGCGTTGGAGTTTAACCTGCAGGCGATCATCTGCCAGAAGCTGATCCCCAGCGTGAAGGAGGGGGTGCCGATCGTGCCGGTGGTGGAGATCATGTTCTCCAACGCCTCGGTGCGCAAGCTGATCCGCGAGGAGCGGGACAACGAGCTCATCGACGTGATCAAGGCGTCGATCCCGGAGGGCATGCTCGATTTCACGACCCACCTGCACCAATTGGTGGATACCGGGTACATTGACGTGCAGACCGCCTACGAGGCGGCCCCGAACCCCGACGAGCTCCGCATGGCCCTGAAGGGGATCAAGGGCCGGCCGGCCGGCATCCTGGGTTAGGACCGGCGGCGAGCGTCGCCACATGGGAGATTCCGCTGTGAACTGCTGGCTGCACCTGCTGGCCCAGGTCCCGGAGACCACCGTGTACGTCCACCCCGCGAAGCTGGCGGGGGTGGCGCTGGCCTTCACCCTCTGGGCGTTGCTGGCCCAATGGGTGGACAAGGACACGGTGGCGGTCAACACCTTCCGCGTGCTGTGGAACCTGATTGTGCTGGGCAGCGGCCTGGCGGCTACCCTCCTGGCCCTGTTGGTCCCGGTGTTCTGGATCGGGTACCTCGTGATGGTGCTCATCCTGCTCACGGTGCTGGTGGTCTATGTGGTCCACCGCAACGGGCTGGTGAAAGAGGACGACCGCGTCCTCACCGTCGGCCACTTCCGGCGCCTCCGCGAGCAGGGTCTCAGCGGTCGCAAGAAGGTCAAGGAGGTCACCGAGCGGGTCCGCCTGACCGCCTTCAACCGCCGGGTGATTCCCGTCCCGACGGATGAGGTCGAGCGCGAGCAGTACCGGCTGACGCAGGACCTGATGTTCAACGCGTTGTGGCGGCGGGCGGCGGTCATCGAAGTGGCCCCGGCCGGCCCGCAGACGACCAAGATCACCTACACGGTGGACGGGGTGCCCGCGGAGGGAGAGACCATCGAGCGGCCCGAGGGGGAGGCGTTGGTGCTGTACATCAAGCAGCTCGCCGGGCTGAACCTGGAGGAGCGCCGCAAGCCCCAGAAGGGCGAGATCATGGCCGCGATCGGCCAGAACAAGCACAAGGTCATTGTGCGGACGGACGGTTCGACGGCGGGCGAGAAGCTGACGTTGCGGGTGATCTACAAGGAGGCCGAGTACAAGGCGCCCGACCTGGGGTTCAATCCGAAGCAGTTGGACTCGGTGCAGGGCACGAAGGAAATCACCAAGGGCCTGATCCTCTTGTCGGCGCCCCCGCGCCACGGCCTGACCACGACGGTCTACAGCTTCACGCGCAACCACGACCGCTTCCTTCAGAACATCCAGCTCATCGAGTACGAAAAGGAACTGGACATCGACAACGTGACGCAGCACGCGTTCAACCCGGCGGAGGGCAAGACCTTCGCCGAGCGCCTGCTCAAGATCGTCCGCTCCGACCCGGACATCATCGTGGTGCCGGAGCTGCGCGAGCGGGAGGCCGCCGCCATCGCCGCCAAGGCCGCCGCCGAGAAGCAGAAGGTCTATGTGGCCGTCGTGGCCAACGACGTGCTGGAGGCGTTGCGGAAGTGGATCGCGGCGGTCGGCGACCGGGCGCTGGTGGCCAAGAGCCTGCTGGCGGTCAGCAACCAGCGGTTGATGCGCGTGTTGTGTACCACCTGCAAGCAAGCCTACAAGCCGGACGCCCAGTTGATGCGCAAGCTGAATCTCCCGGAGGACAAGGTACTGTACCGTCCGCCGGAAGCCCAGTTCGACAAGCGCGGCCAGCCGGTGATCTGCCCCAGTTGCCAGGGGACGGGCTACGTCGGGCGGACGGCGGTGTTTGACTGGCTCGTGGTGGACGACGGGCTGCGGGACGTGATCCGGCGCAGCACGTCCATCGCCGAGATCCAGAACTACGTGTCGAAGAAGGGCGGGCTCGGGCTCCAGGCGCAGGCCCTCCAGAAAGTGCTCGACGGCGTGACCAGCATTCAGGAAGTGGCCCGCGCGATCCGCGGCGAGGGGGCCGGGGCGGCCCCCGCGCCCCAGCCCAAGCCCAAACCCAAGCCGCAGCCGCGACCCAGTGGTCCGCGTCCGGCGGCGGAAGGGAGGTAGGTCATGGTGGTGAACGTCGCCGCGCTGTTGTTCGTGCTGGGCATCACCTTCGTACACTCCTTGTACGGTCTGTTCAGCGGCCTGCTCAACGCGTTTTGCGCGGTCGTGGCGCTGACCGTGGCGTTCGGCTACTACGAGCCGCTGAACGCGCTGATCACCAGGCAGTTCCACCTGCACTCGAACTACACCGAGCCGCTGGCCCTCGCGCTGTTGTTTGCCATCACGCTGACCGTCCTGCGGGTGCTGGCGGACCGTTTCCTGCGGGGCAACGTCCGCGTGCCGATGTACCTGGACTGGGTGGGTGGGGCGGCCTGCGGGTTCATCGTGGGGCAGATTGTCGTCGGCGTGATGGTGCTCAGTTTCCTGATGCTGCCGTGGGGCGGTCGGGCGGTGACCTTCGAGTACATCATGCGCGACCCCGAGAACCGCCTGTATCAGGACGCCGCGCTGGCCCCGGACCAACGCAAACAGGACGAGCGCGTGGTGTTCCGCCCCGGCCGGCTGTGGCTGCGTTCGGACGAGTTTGCCGCCGGGCTGTTCGCCCGCCTCAGTCGGGGCAGCCTGGGCGGGAACGTGGCCTTCGGCGCGGTGTACCCGGATTTCGCGGAGTGGGTGCGGTGGACGGGGAACACGGTGCAACCGGAGTCCCTCACGGCGCCGCTGCGCGACGACAAGCAGGATGGCTTCGAGCGCGGGGTCAAGGTGGAGAGCTGGTGGGAACAAACGGCGAAGCTGTCGGAGGAGTTCACCCGCTACCGCAAGGAGTTCCCCTCGCCGGGCAACAACAACCCGTCGTACCAGCGCCTGGAGTACCGTCCGCAGCCCGGACATCGGCTGATCGGGGTCCGGCTCGCCCTGCTCCGCGACGCCGCGGACATCTACAAGTCCGCCGCCGATCATCGGTTCCGACCGACACAGATTCGGCTCGTCGGCGACCTCGTGTCGCCGGACGGCGCGCGCGAGCCGGTCCACTATGTGCCGGAGGTGCTCGGCGGGGCGGATGCGCGGGTCGGGGCGAACCTGCGGATCGTGGACCCGGACGCGAACTTCAGTTTGCCGGCCGCGGACCAGGTGCGGATCGACGCGTATTTCGAGGTGGCCGAGGGCTTTCAGCCGCGGTTCATCGAGTATCGGCGTCACGCGCGGGCGCCGGTGACGATGGGGATGCTGGCGAAGGCCCCGCCGGCGGAACGGTTGACGGCCGGTGGGCCGGCGGCGGGCAAGCCGGCCCCGGATCAGGCGACCGGCGCCGGCCGGTTTGTGGACGCGGTGAATCGGGCGGCCAGCGGGGGGATCGACCGGCTGCCGTTCGCCCTGCGGCTGGAGCGACTGCGGAGCGACCTAAGTATTACGCTGGACGGTCGGTCGTTGGCCTCCGGGCGCATCGCGGGTGACCGCAGCGCGTGGGCAGTGCCGGAGGGCGAGGCCGAGAGCAACGTCGCGCGGCTCAAGCCCCCGGAGGGCAAACGCGTCTTCCAGTTGCAGACGCGGGCGCGACGGGCCGCGTCGCTCGTCGGCCAGGCCTTGAACTTTGCCGGCGCGATCACGAGTCAGTACTACGTCTACGACAACGCGGGCGAGCGGTACGAACTGGTGGGGTACTACGCGGTGGTCAAGCGCGGCGGCGAGGACTACCTGGAGCTGGTCTATCTCCCGGATGATCCGAGCTTTCGGCAGATGCTCGATTTCCGGGAAGGTCAGGTGCGGCGTTTGCTCCAGGAGCAGGATGATGCGCTACTGGGCCTGATCTTCGCGGTTCCGCCGGGCAAGAGCATCGTGGCCCTCGACGCCGGCGCCGGGCGGATCGAGTTTGGCGAGGCGATTCCGGTCGGCGAATGAGCGCGTAGGGTTCCCGGGTCCGCGACCGTCTCGCACGGGCTCTGCGGTGTGGCCGGATGCCTATCAGCACGCCGCAGCGCGCGGGACGGAGCGCCGTGCTTGACGGTCTGTGTCCAGCCACCTTAGCATCGCGCTCATCCTCTCCTGGCGACCGGCACCCTGCGGTGGTTGCGGTGGCGGGCGCCCGGCAGGCTGGCGGCGAAGTCGCCGCGGCGGCGTTGCGGAATGATCGTCGATTGCCACACGCGAATCTGGAGCTCGCCCAGCCAACTCGGCCAGGCCGTCCCCGCCGGCACATCGCCACGGGCCGACGAGGCGCGCCACACCGCCGCAACCCAACCGGTGGACCGGGCGCTCGTACTGGCCCTGAAGAGCCGCCACCTGAGGGCGGAGATCCCCAACCGCCTGGTCGCGGACTACGTGGGGCGGAACCCGAGCAAGTTCATCGGGTTCGCGGGGATCGACCCGACGGAGCCCGATTGGCGGCGGGAGTTACGCGTCGCCCACGATGAGCTGGGTTTGAAAGGGGTCGTGATTTCGCCGCCGATGCAGGACTTTCACCCGGCGGACTCGCGGGCCATGCCCTTTTATGAGGAATGCCTGCGGCGCGGTTTGCCGGTCGTGATTGACCAGGAGTTGCGTCCGGCGGGGGCGAAGCTGGAGTATGGGCGGCCGGCGCTGTGGGACGAGGTGGCCCAGGCGTTTCCCGATTTGCGGCTGGTGCTGGGGCGGCTGGGGCATCCGTGGGTGGCTGAGGCGGTGGTGCTCCTGGGCAAGCACGCGCACGTGTACGCGGACATCGCGGGTCTGCTGCCGCAACCGTGGCTGAGCTGCACGGCCCTGCACGCGGCCTTCGAATACGAGGTGCTCGACAAGTTGTTGTTCGGCAGCGGCTTCCCGTTCTGCTCGCCGACGGCGTGCATCGAAGCGCTGTACTCGATCAACCAGTTCGCGCAGGGCGGCAGCCTGCCGCCCATTCCGCGCGAGCGGCTGCGCGGCATCGTGGAGCGGGACGCGTTGGCCCTGCTGGGAATCGCCGACGCGCCCACACCGACCGCCAAGGTCCACAGCCCCATCTTCGCCGATGAAGAGTAATCCGCGACGAGCCGGCCGGGTGCGTCTGGTGCTGGCCGCCCTGGCCGGGGCCGCGATGGGGTGTCAGCACTCCCGCCTGGAGCTGATCTCCTACCAGGACCCATATTTCCCGGAGCGGTATGTCTGGTCGCCCGACACGTGCGCCTACCGCGCGGGACCAAGCGGCGACCTGCACATCGCCGGCCGCGGCGAACGGAAGACCGACGCCGGAACCACCATTCAGCTTCTTCACATTCACGTCTTCTGGAAGCCCTGGCCCGGCAAGACGCCCGCCGACGACACGACGACGACCGCGCTGGTGACGTATGCGGTGGCCAATGAACAGGGGGTCGCCGTCTATCGCGGCACGGGGTTCGTCTTTCCGCGGCGCCGCGGCGGCGGACTACAAGTGGACGTGGAAGCGGCGCGCCTGCACCTGACGTCCCGCCGGGGGGACATCCCGGACACCCTGGGCGACGCCCGCGTCAGCGGCCGGCTGTATCCGCGCGCGGACGCCGCACAGACCGCCGACTTGATGCGCGAGCTGGAGCTGCGGGTGGCCCATTGAGGGGGACGCGGGACTCGATGTGACAAGGATTCACGGCGGCGGGGCGGCGAGGCGGGCCTCGAAGTCGGCCTTCAAGGCCGGGTCGGCGAGGATTGCCTCCACGCGGGCTTTCAGGGCCAGCGCGTAGGCCAAGCCCATTTGTCGTTCCTGCTCGGTGGTCTTCTGCATGAGCATATCCAGGACCTCTTGCGGGCTGGCGGCGCCCGGGCCGAGGTCGGTCTTGCTGATGTGTACCGGCCCCAGGAAGGCGTTCAGGCGGTTGTAGGCGATGATGCGGTCGTCGAGGAAGGCGGTCCGGCGGTCCGGCTCCAACGCGCCGTACGCGCGGATGTCATTCATGACCAACGGCTTGAAGGCGTCGAACAGGTGCGCGCGAAACGCCTGCTGCTCCTCGGGGCTGGCGACGCGGTATTCGGCCAGAAAACGCCCGCGAAAGGCCGCGTCTTCCGCCAAGCGGCGAACCTGTTGTTCCAGGAACGCCTCGGCCCGGCGGCGATCCAGTCGCGGCAGCCCCGCGGGGTGAATGATGAATTGGACCACCTGGTCGGGGGGCGTGGCCGCGCCGGGCACCGCGGGTTTGAGCAGCAGTTGGGTGACCCCCACCCAGACGGCAGCCAACCCGAGGACGGGGGCCGCCAAGAGCAGCACCATCCGCCACCGCGGCCGTCGGTACAATGCGTCGGAGCCCGCGTTCATGGTTCGTCGTCGCGGCCCGCAGCGTAGCGGAGCCCAGCGGCGGCGTACAGCCCGGCCCCGCTGGCATGTTTGCCCTGTTGGAACACACGACCGGGAACGATCGGCACTGGGACCTGCTCATGGAAGTGCCCGGTGCTGAGCGGCTGCCGACGTGGCGGCTGGCCGCCAACCCGCTGGAAACCGTGGGCGCGGTGCCGGCGGAGCGCATCCAGGACCATCGGCGGGTCTACCTGGAGTTCGAGGGGGAACTTACGGGGGGGCGTGGCGTCGTCCGCCGCCTGGACCGCGGCAGCGCGGTCGTGGAGCCGATTCACGAGGATGAGGCGGCTTTTGTGTTGGCGGGGGAACGACTGCGGGGTGGCTTTGAGTTCACCCGGTCGGCCTCCGGCCTCGTGTTTCGGCGGCGTGAACCCCCCTCGCCGCTTACTTGCTAAATAGGTATTCAGGATCATGGGGCGCCCTCCCGTGTCGCACGACCGTGAATACCCATTTAGCCAGAGCACGGAATGCATGGGATTCTGTGGTTGTCCTGGCATACTTCATGAATGAAGACTCGCGATACACGTTGCCTTTCGCCGGGTGCCCGGGAAGCGTTGCGATCTCGGCTGGTCCAAGCCCTTCGCGGCGGATGAAGAAAGCGGTCGCGGCCCGGACCTTCGACGTGTCGCGTGCGGCCGCCGGCCGCCGCGCCGTGGACCGGCAATGGGCCCGCGACCCCGGATTGTGCAGCTACCCCCCGGAGCAATTCATGTCGGTTCGCCGCCGCCCGGCCAGGCGTACGTGGCCGCCTTCACCCGTGCGTAGTTGTCGTCGAGGGCCGGCTGAAGCAGGATGATCGCGGTCAGTCGGCGGACGATGCCGGTGGCCTGGCGGGCCTCCTCGGGCGTCAGCGGCCGGCCCAGCAGCTTTTCCTCGCGGTAGCTGAGCCACTTCTTGATGACCTGGTAGCCGCCGATGTGGTACTCCCACACGGCCAGCGGCACGTTCCGCCAGTAGACGGCGTCGTTCAGGTACACGTCGCACGTCCGGCCGCCGAGCAGCCGCAGGGCCTCCGGGGCCGGCAGCCCCCGCTCGGCGGCCTCGGCGTCGATGGCCTTGCGTTCGTCCGCAGTGAACGCGCGGTGCTCAATCTTCCCCTTGGCGGGCATCGTGACGCCGCCCTTGCCGGCGTGACCCCAGCCGGCGGTGACGGCGAAGTCCCGCGTATTGGGGTCCGCCGCGCCGGCGCCGACTTTGGTCACGACGCCGAAAGTCCGGATCGCCGGGAGGAGTTTGCCGCGCGTGACGCCCGGGACGTCGGCCTCGGTGTCGAGCAGGGCCGCGACCTGCTCGCCCAGGGCGGCCGACGCCTCCAGTTGCTGGCGATCGTCGGGCAGCGGGATGCGCGGCCAGTCGCGGCGAACGCCGTCGGCGTTTTCCGTCAGGTACGCCGGGCTGTAGCCGATCGCCAGCGCGTGCAGCCAGATCAGCCCGGCCAACTTGGCATCGGCGTCGGGGTCTTTGATGCAAAGCGTCGCCAGATAGGCGCGGGCCCGCGGCGAGAGGTTGGCGTGGGGCTCGCCGTTGTCAAACAGGTGGTTCTCGCCCCGGCCAAGGCTCTGTCCGTCGCGAAGAAGGACCGGGAAGTGCCTGGCGTGGCCGGAGATGCAGTCGTAGTCACACACAAGGGGCGAGAAGTAGAACGGTGGACCCTCTCGAGCCTTGTCAGCCGTATCCCGTGTGATGAAGAACTTGTTGCCTCGAAATGCCTGGCGCAGCAAGTCGGGACTTGGTTCGCTAAAGAGCGGTCGTATGTTCGCCAGGTAGGCCCACCGCACGTCGAACACCTTGAAGGGGTAGCGCGCGATTCGTGACCGATCGAAGGAGTGCTCGCGCAGCAGCTTCGCGCGCGCCTTGGGGCCGACAATGCGGTTTCCCGTCATCAAGAGTGACGTGTGGAGACGAGCAACCTCCCGGTCCGAGATAGCGGGGTCGAAATAGGCGCGCAGGCGCACTTCGAGCGGTTGCCGGTCGATGGAGATGAGCGCGCCACCTCTACGTTCGACTGGACCGTTAAAGTGCGCGAGCCCGATTTCCGAGGCCCTTGGCCAAGATGCATAGTGCCGCCCCACTTTCTCCGGCCGGAACGAGAACCGGTTCTCCGGTTTGGGCCGCGCCAGAGTGTACGCCGTGTCGAACCGCTTGCGCCGCAGGCTGGCCAGCAGTTCCGCCCGTTTGGCCGCCCCCCAGAAGTGCCGGAGGCGGACGACGGGGCGCTTTCCGCGATCCGGCCGCCGCACCAGCACGCACACCGCCGTGCCGACGCGGATCCCCTCGCGGTTGTACTCCGTCGAAAAGACCGACGGGTCAGGCCGGCCCTCCGGCGTCAGCTTGCCCGTCTCCCGGCTGTCACCGTTCATGCAATCCAGCCAGAGCTTGTCGAACTCGCTGAGGAAGCGTTGCCGCATGACAACGAACGACGGATCGCCGAGGTAGGAGAAGTTGGAGATAAACGACACGACTCCCTTGCCAGTCATCTCCGCGATGCGGCGTTCCGCCACGCGGAAGAACCGCACGTACAGGTCGTCCAGGTTGAACTTCTTGATGCCCCAGCCGCCGGCACTCGTCGGCGTGTTCAGGCCCTTCTTGTAGGGCTCGACCAAACCCTGCTCTTCCTTCGGGCTCACGCCGGCGAAAGCGTTGTACGGCGGGTTGCCCAGCACCACGAGTATCTTGTGCTCACGCTTGACACGTTCGGCGGCGTCGCGCTCCTCCTGGAGCTCGACCCACGCCATGACTCGCTGTTGGCCTTCGCGGGGCGGCTCCCAGCCGGTCAGAGCATTGGTCAGATAGACGCCGACACGCTCGGACTTCTCGAGCGCCAGCGGCAGCCCCATGTGCTGAAGCAGCAGACCCAATTGCAGGTGCGCGATGACGAACGGCGCGGGCAGTATCTCGAACCCGAAGACGCGCGTCAGAGCGGCGTTCTTGACATCGTGCCCGAGCAGCGCGTCATGGTTCTTCGCCCGCAGGTTCCGCTCGATCTGCTTCAACACCTCGACCAGGTACGCCCCCGTCCCGCAGCACGGGTCCAGGACGATCACGTTTGGGTCGGCCAGCCCGTCCGGCAGACCCAACTCCTCGCGCAGCACCGTGTCCACCCGCGCCACCTGGTACTGCACGATCTCCGGCGGCGTGTACCACACGCCCAGTGCCTTGCGCAGCTCCGGGTCGTACGCCTCCAGGAACGGTTCGTAGAAATACTGGACGGCGCTTTCGTCCTGGAACCGCTGAAAGAACCCGTCGCGGTCCACGCGGTTCAGCACCCCCGCGGCCCAATCCAGCACCTCGACCAATTCCAGCGGCCCCAGTCGGCTCGGCTTGGCCACCTCCTCGTACAGTGTGCGGATGAACGGGACGTGCAGCGACCACTCGGCGGACTTCCATTCAAACCGGGCCCGGCCGGCGGGGTTCTCGCGGTGCCACAGGACCCACGCGGAAAAAACGCCGTAGAAGAGCGTTTGCACGAGCGTGGAGCGGAAGAAGTGCTCGCCGCGGTCGCCGGTGAACTCCATGCCCAGGGCTTCTTCGAGGGCGGTGCGCACCTGCCGCAGCGCGGGCAGCTCCTTCCGTCGCTCCACGCGGGCCAGGGCGTCGCGGGCGTACGACGCCAGGAACCACGCGACGTCCTTGGGGTTGACGAGCGCGGCGGCGTGGAGGCCGGCACGGAGGATGAACTCGAAGAACTGCTCCCCGACCTGCCGGGCCGTGGCGCAGGGGTGGCCGACGACCTGTTGCCAGAAGGTATCTTCGTCGGGGGCCAGCGTGAACGACTCCCGCTCGGCGGGCCGGCCGTCGGGGCCGCGTTCGAGGACCAGGAAGGCACGCAGATTGGTAACGATGACGATGCCGTAGCGGCCGAGGTAGCCGCGGACCTGCGGGCTGTCGGCGATGTCCCGCACGTCGCGGTCCGGGGCCTTGACTTCGATGGCCCCCCGCGCGGGAAGCTGCCCCGTGTCGGGTACCGCGTCGGTCGGCCGCTGAAACTGCTCCGCGGTGAAGAGGCCGCCGTCCGGGATGCCCGCCCCCGCGTCGCGCGGGTGAATCACACAGCGGACCCTCGGCCGCAACACGGCACCGGCGGCGTTGAAGAGGTTGGACAGCGCGGGGTAGTACGACGTTTCGGGGACGCCTGCTCGCGTGGCCCGGACCGCCGCCAGTTCGTTGAGAAACTCCTCAACGACCTGGCGGCCCGTCACCCGCGCTTCCGGCGCGCTCGGCTCGGCCGCGTCGCCCGTCGATGGCCTGACCATACTGCACACCCTCGCCGGTCCCGGCGTCCCGGGACGGCATCAGGATACCGCCGGAAGCGGGGTCGCCAAGGCCGCGGCCGCGCGGGCGGCGATTCCGCAGGCTGGTTTCCAAATGGGCATTCAGGATCGTGGAACGCCAACCGGGAGGGCGAGCCTCCCGGCGAGCCGTCGGCTCGGCAGTCCCGGTGCGCCGGGATCGCCCTCCCGTGTCGCACGAATGTGAATACCCATTGGGGGCTGGCTGGAGCAAGGGTTCACGCGGGAAGGTGCGGAGAGCAGGTTCGCGGTCGGGTCTTGGGGGTCGCCGGGCGGGGAACACAACGCGCCAGTCTCCCCGCAACCACGCCCTCCGCGGCTGCCCAACAGCCCCGGTCGCGGGGGATCGCCGGGCTTGCTCGGCGCGCGCCGCGCCGATACAACGCGCCAGCGCGGGCCGTCCCGATCCAGGGCGACGGCGCGGGCCGCGCTCGCCCGACTTGCTGACGGTTGCCCGTGAGACTCCTGATCGGCTTCGTGACGGTGTGCGTGCTGCTGGTGGGGGCGGCGGTGTGGCTGGTCGTCCCCGCGCGCGTCCCCGCGTCGACGGCGGAGCGGACTCGGGCCGTCCCGCACGATGCAGCCGCGCCGGCCACGCCGATGGCCGCCGCGGTGCATGGCACGCCCGGAGCGGCGTCTCCGGCGACGGCCGACGGTCCCATCATGCCAATCGCCGATGACACCTTTGCCGGCGACGCCGTGACGCCGGCGCCCATGAATGCGGCCACGTCCGACGTGCGTTGGGCCGGCGAACCGGAGCGGCGCCGGGCTGAGGAGCGTCTGGCGGCGGCCCGGGCGGTGCTCGCCGACGACCCGGACCATCCACAGGCGCTGCGGGACGCTTGCGCAGCACTGGCCGCGCTCCATCGTTGGGGAGAAGTCGCCGACGTCCTGGCCCGCCTCCGCCGGCTCGACCCCGAAAACGACGCGCTCACGTTCGAGCATGCCGTCGCGCTCATGCGGCAGCGCCGGTGGATGGAGAGCCTGCCCCTACTCAAGCAACTCGTCGAGCGGCATCCGGACGAGCGACGCGCGTGGTTCAATCTCGCGGTGGCGCATCAGGCCGTCGGGCACCTCGCCGACGCCCGGAATGCCTGGGACCGCGTCATCACCCTGCGCTCCGATCCCGCCGCCCTGGCCCGCCGCGGCGAAGTGCTGCTCGATCTGCGGGAATGGACGGCGGCGGCGGCCGACTTCCAGGCCGTAGTGACCGCCCAGCCGGAATCGGCCGACGCCGCGCTGAACCTTGCGCTGGCATGGTGGCGGATGGGGCGGCTGAGCGAGGCCCGCGACTTCCTGCGTTCGTTCCACGAGCGGCATCCCCGAAACGTCTCGATCCTGAACCGGCTCGCCGAGATGGCCTGGGCCGCCTGCCAGACCGACCCCGCCCAACACGGGCCCGATTGCCGCGAGGCCGTCGCGTGTTGGCGTGCGTCGCTGGCCATCGACCCCGATCAGCCCACGGTGCGGGCGCAACTGGAAACGGCCGAGCAAGGCCCGTCGCCGAATCAGTGATTCTCCGCCGCCGCGGCATCCGTCGCAGTTGATGCCCGCGTGGCGCTCGGTCGCTTCGCCCAGCCCGCACAGGCGAGCGCGGCGAGGATCAACCCGCTGCCCGATCCGAGCAGCCACGGTCGCACCTGTTGATCCAGGAAGGCCGCCGCCCGCGGGTGCCGCCGCAGCAGGTCGTCGATGAAGCTCGCCAGCTCCGGCAGCAACTCCGGGGTGGATTCCGGGGCCGCTTCTGTCGGCGTATCCGCGCCGAGCTCCTGTGGACTGGGCTCGATGCGGATGCTCTCCACGTTCGGGACCTTCAGTTCGCCGAAGTCCTGTTGCGCGAGGCGGAGCATGTAGGCGGGGTCGTGCTGGAGGTGCTCGATCTGCTTCTGGACGCTGCGCAGGCGGTACTCGAGGGCGGCCACGTGCGCCTGATAGGCCGCCAGCCATTCCCGCTCCGCCTGCTGCTCCAGCCACGCCGGCAGCAGCAGGCACGGGGCCAGCACGGCCGCTCCCGTCAGGAGCATGAGCCAGAAGAGCAGCGAACTTGCCACGGCGGCACGTGCCATTGTGGTCTGCGTCATCACGGTGTGGCACCGGCCAATGGCCGGGGCGCTCAGCCGACAAGCGGCGCGCCGCACACCACCGCTCCCTCAGGGTCGCGGCTCGGATCGGCCACACGCCGCAGCGGCCCCGGACCCCCGAGTCCGGGAGTCCGGCGCTACGGGCCGTGTGCCACTGCTCCTGTGCCGTGTGCCACTGCTCTTGAGCAGTGGTCCCGCGACCTACGGCCGGTGCGGAGCCCAGCCGCCGCGGACGGCCGGTGCGGAGCCCGGCCGCTACTTGCGCCAGAAGGCAGCACCGTACACGGCGGCGTCGCCGAGCTCTTCCTCGATCCGCAGCAGCCGATTGTACTTGGCGATGCGGTCGCTGCGCGAGGCGCTGCCGGTCTTGATCTGCCCCGTGCCCAGGGCCACAGCCAGGTCGGCGATCGTCGTGTCCTCGGTCTCGCCGCTGCGGTGGCTGATGACCGTGGCGAACCCGTTGCGCTGGGCCAGGTCCACCGCGGCGCACGTCTCCGTCAGCGTGCCGATCTGGTTGATCTTGATCAGGATGGCGTTGGAGCACTTCTCGCGAATGCCGCGCTCCAGATACTGGACGTTCGTGACGAAGATGTCGTCGCCGACGAGCTGGATCTTGTCACCCAGCTTGCGGGTCAGCTTGGCCCACCCCGCCCAGTCGTGCTCGGCCAGTCCGTCCTCCAGCACGCGGATCGGGTATTTCGCGCACCAGCTCGCCCACAGGTCGATCAGCTCGTCGCTCGTGGCCAGCCGGTCCGGCTGCGACTTGAAGAAGCGGTACTTGCCCGTCTCCTGGTCCCACATCTCGCTCGTGGCCGGGTCGAGCGCGATGAACACGTCCTGACCGAGTTTGTAGCCCGCGCGCTCGACGGCCCGCGCGATCAGCTCCAGCGCTTCCTCGTTGGTCTTGAGGCTCGGCGCGAAGCCGCCCTCGTCGCCGACCGCGGTGTTGTAGCCCCGGTCCTTCAGCACCGCCTTGAGGTTGTGGAAGACCTCCGCCCCCATCCGCAGCCCTTCGCGGAAACTGCGCGCCCCCCACGGCTGCACCATGAACTCCTGAAAATCGACGTTGTTGTCGGCGTGCTTGCCGCCGTTGAGGATGTTCATCATCGGCACCGGCAGCACGTGGGCCGCTGACCCGCCCAGGTAGCGGTACAGCGGCAGCCCGCACCACTCCGCCGCCGCCTTCGCCACCGCCGCCGACACCGCCAGAATCGCGTTGGCGCCGAGCTTGGCCTTGTTCGGCGTCCCGTCGAGCTCGATCATGCGGCGGTCGATCTCCTCCTGGAGCCGGGGGTCGAGATCGACCAGGGCCGGGCCGATGATTTCGTTGACGTGGCGGACCGCCTGCAGCACCCCCTTGCCCAGGTAGCGTTTCTTATCGTTGTCGCGCAGCTCAATCGCCTCGTTTTCACCCGTGGACGCCCCGCTCGGGACGGCCGCGGTGGCGAACGTGCCGTCGTCCAGGATCACATCGGCTTCGACGGTCGGCGTCCCGCGCGAGTCCAGAACCTCGCGGGCTTGGATCGACTCGATCAACGGGGTTTCGGCCATGGTCGTCACTCCTGCGGTGGGCTCGCCGGCTGCGAGGCCGGCGGCGTGAGATCGGGCACGGGCGGCGCCGGTTCGTTGCGGGCGATCCGCGCCAAGCACACGATGAACCGCTCCGTCCGCGGGTTCGGATCACGATACCCGATCAGCTCCACCGTGTCGCCGATCCTGACTTCCTCAAGACCGGCGTAACGGTCATTGACGTACACCTCCGCGTCATTGGTCAGCAGGCAAGTCACCCGAGTCGGCTCGCTCCACGGGCCCCGCGACTCCGCGATGCGCAGGGTGATCTGGGCGGTGTCGGGCTGCATGCTCTCCACGGCGCCAAGGAGTGCTTCGTGCTGCTCAGGGCCGCTGGCCCCGCGGCACCCCCCCAGGGCAACCGCCAGAACGAGAGCGACGCCCCAGGTCACGTCGGACCGGCGTGGACACGGCCCCTTCCTGCCACCGCCGATCACCACGCGCGACTGCCGATTCGGTTCAGAGAGGGTCACTTCCTGGTTCCACCGACGGGTATCGTCGGGCCGATTCTACTCTGCTTCGCTCCGCGGGGAAGATCGCGGCGTGGCCCCAGTATGCAGAATGGCAGTTCCGAAAGCGTTTCCGTCCGGCCATTTCGGCATGGATCCCGACCGCCGGCAGGCACTATGCGGTCGCGCGTACGCCTGCGCCGGGGTCGCGTCCTGGTACGCCGATTGCCATGCGAGCGGGTGCTCGGTGCGCATATAATCCCGTGTCGGCGGCACACGCCACGGGATGACGGAGGTTGCCAACATGCGGTTGTTCAACAACATCAAGACGGCCTTCCTGCTCGGAGCGCTGACCGCGCTGTGCATGCTCGTCGGGCACTACCTGGGCGGTCCCCAGGGCGTGCTGATCGGACTGCTTTTCGGCGGCCTGAGCAACCTGATTGCGTACTTCTTCTCCGACAAGATCGCGCTGGCGGCGATGCGCGGCCGCGAGTTGCCACGCGAGGAGCTGCCGTGGCTGCACGACATGGTTGAACGGCTGGCGGTCCGCGCCGGCCTGCCCAAACCGCGCGTGTGCCTGTGCCCCCAGGCCGCCCCGAACGCGTTCGCCACCGGGCGCAACCCGAACAACGCCGTCGTCGCGGTCACCCAGGGTCTGCTGGGGCTCCTGTCGCCCCGCGAAATCGAGGGCGTGATCGCCCACGAACTGGCCCACATCAAGCACCGCGACATCCTCATCAGCACCGTCGCCGCCGTCCTGGCCGGCCTCATCAGCTACGCGGCCTACATGTTGATGTTCATGGGCGGCGGACGCGACCGGGACAACCCGCTCGGGGCGGTGGGCGCGATTGCCATGATTATTCTGGCCCCGCTGGCTGCGGCGTTGATCCAGGCCGCGATCTCGCGCCAACGCGAGTTCGCCGCCGATTCGTACGCCGGCGAGCTGTGCGGCGACCCGCTCAAGTTGGCGGTGGCCCTGGCCCGGCTGGAGAGCGGCAACGAGCGGATTCCGACGGATACGAACCCCGCCTTCCACAACATGTACATCGCCGAGCCGCGCTCCAACGGCGGCCTGATGACGCTCTTCACGACGCACCCCCCGATCGAGCGCCGGATCGCCGCCCTGCGCGAGCAGGCCCGGCGGATGGCGGCGTGATGCCGGCGGCCGTCTTGTTAACCTCGCTTCACCTGCTCTGCTGGCCTGCCCGCTGGTGCGTGCCATTGTCGGCGGCCCTCGCGGGAAGAACCGACGCACGAGGGTTGCCGGATACTGCCGGGGCGCGCTGCGGCCTTGACTGCGGCCCCGCCCGTGCCCAGAATGACCGCTGGTGCGTCTGGACGAATGGTCCGCGCGCGGGCGTTTAGCTCAGTTGGCTAGAGCGCATCCTTCACACGGATGAGGTCACAGGTTCGAGTCCTGTAACGCCCATATTGGCAAGGACTTACGAGCGGTTGGGTCGCATCCTTCCACAACGCTATAGTAATCCCCACAACGCTTTGGCGCTGCTGGGTAGCTGAATGGGCCGACGCGGACCACAACCACGCCCTCATCGGCTGTTCATCGCTGGCGGACGCTGACCACTGCGCCTTCTTGCTGCGCCTCGACGGTCGGCACCGCCGCCGCCCGCTTGAAGTCGGCGTCCAGGTCGATGCTCGTGGCACAATCGCCGCATGTCTATGCCTTATAAGCACTTGCGATTGGCGCAGAATCCTCTTGCGCACCGGGTTCTCGGCCCCGCACTGGCGTGCGGGGTTCGGATGGACGCTTCGGGGGAACGGAGAGGGCGGGATTCGAACCCGCGGT